>CABUBU010000016.1 GCA_902489795.1 uncultured Azospirillum sp. | reverse complement strand
CGGCGTTGACAAGGTGGTGCCGAATGTTATGAATTTCCTTGGTCGCGGCAGCAATACCTTTTCTTCGGCAGAAAACCGGGCAGTTGCCTCGCAGGCACCGGAGTCAGCGGATACTCAGGCGGCCGCGCCTTCTCCGGCAGCGCCGCTTCTGAGCGAAAACTTTGACGACGTCGGCGCCGCGGTTCAGGAAACGGCGGCAATGCAGCCGGCTCAGGCACCGGTTCGAGTCGCGCCGCAGCCGTTTGAGGAGGAAAGCGGACTGAACCGGCTGTTGAACAGCCTGACCGGCGGCGGAGAACCGGCGGCGCCGGCCGAAGCCTTCAATCCCAACAATTACCCGGCGATTTACGGCGTAACCAGGGTCATTAACGGCGATACGCTGGAAATGCACGGCCGCTACATAAAAATTTACGGCATCGACGCGCCGGAATCAAACCAGACCTGCGCCGACGGCAAAGGCCGTGCCTATCGCTGCGGACAGGAAGCCGCCCGCTGGCTGAAGAGCTGGATTTCCGGCCACGAACTTGAATGTCATGTGTTAAAGCAGGATTCTAAGGGCAACATGGTGGCCACCTGCGCGCTCGGCCAGTATGACATCGGTGCGGCGCTGGTCAACGCCGGATGGGCGGTTTCCGACCCGAAACAAAGCGCCATTTATGTTCCTTACGAACAGCAGGCGCGCGACAACGGCCGAGGCTTGTGGCAGGGGCAGTTCTACAAGCCCTGGGACTGGCGGGAAATTCAGTCGAAAAAGCCCAAAATTAAAGTAATTAAACCCAAACAGCCGAAGAAGAGCATTCTTGATTTTTAAGGAGAGGCATGAGCGAATCTAAAACCTGGTTTTGCAGAACGGAAGAAGATACTGCGGAAGCCGGCCGCAAGCTGGCGTCGATTGCCCGCCGCGGCGACTGTTTTGCCCTTTACGGTACGCTCGGCATGGGCAAAAGCGTTCTCTGCCGGGCTTTTATACGCAGTCTTGCCGATGCCGGGGAAGTGCCGAGTCCGACCTTCACTCTGGTTCAGAGCTATCCGGCGGAAGAGTTTGAAATTTATCATTTCGATCTCTACCGGCTGAAGTCGCCGGAAGAAATTTTCGAACTGGGGATGGAGGAAGCCCTTTGCGAGGGCGTCTGCCTGATCGAATGGCCGGAAAAAATGGGCGCTTATCTTCCGCGCCGGGCGTTTAGGGTGGACATCTCGGCGGAAAAGGACGGCCGGCGGATCACGGTAACCGGGCCTGAAAGGCTGAACGTCCTTGAGTAAGACGAATATCCACGCCACCTGCATCAGTTACCGTGACAACGGCATCCTGCTTATCGGCTCTTCCGGCAGCGGAAAGTCCGACCTTGCGCTGCGGATGATGATGAACAAAGGGGCGCAGCTGGTGGCGGATGACCGTACCGACCTTGAGGAAAAGTTTGGCCGGCTGCGAGCAACCTGTCCGGAAAACATCCGCGGCATGATGGAAGTGCGCGGCATCGGCGTCTGCCGTTTTGAGCCCTGCCCTTCCGCGTTTGTCGAACTGGCCGTCGAACTGGTCCCCGCCGGGGAAAAAATAGAACGTCTGCCGGAAGCGGAAACGGCCGAATTCTGCGGAGTGACAATACCCAAAATCCGTCTTCACGGCTTTGAAATTTCGGCCATTGACAAGATCATCCTCGCTTGTTACCAAAATAAATAGCCCTTGCTTTCTTGCCCGCGGTATTTTAATATAATCCCGTTTAACAGATTTTAGGAAAAAACGATGCAACGTCACAGATATCTGGAGAATTTCCTGCGGGCTCTCGGCAAACCGCTGGCGGCTTTTGTTTCCCGCGTGGGGGAACTTTCGGAATTTATTGCCAAAGCGCTTTATAACTGCGTCACCCCGCCCTTTTATCCCAAGCTTCTGCTTCGGCAGATCGTCGACATCGGTTTTTATTCGCTTCCGGTGGTGGCGCTGACGACGATTTTTGCCGGTATGGTGATCGCGCTGCAAACCCATGCCGGTTTTTCCAGCTACGGCGCGGAAAGTGCCATCGCTTCGGTGGTGCTGATTTCCGTTACCCGTGAGCTGGCGCCGGCGTTTGCCGGTCTGATGGTGGCCGGACGCATCGGCGCGGCAATGGCGGCGGAAATCGGCACCATGCGGGTAACCGAACAGATCGACGCGCTTTCCACCCTTTCGACCGACCCTTACAAGTATCTGGTGGCGCCGCGGCTTCTGGCCGGCGTGATCGTGCTGCCGCTGCTGGTTCTGGTCGGCGACGTCATCGGCATTTTCGGCGGCTATATCGTTGCCGTTTATCAGCTGGACTTTAACCCTGCCAACTACATCAACGCCACCGTCAACGAGCTCCAGCCGATTGACATTTACACCGGCGTGATCAAAGCGGCGGTATTTGGCTTCGTGATTGCCCTGATGGGTTGCTACAACGGCTATAAGTCAAAAGGCGGCGCTCAGGGTGTGGGCGAGGCGACGACCAACGCGGTAGTCGCTTCTTCAATCATCATTCTTATTTTCAACTATATCATTACCGGTCTCATTTTTACCAAATAGCCGACGGAGCGCAAAGACATGGACAAGGAAAACAACAAAATAGAAGTGTCGGATCTGTACAAGGCCTTCGGCCGCAAACGGGTGCTGAACGGTGTTGATCTGAAGATAAAAAAAGGCGAGTCCCTGGTTGTGATCGGCGGTTCGGGTACCGGCAAATCGGTACTGATAAAATGTATTCAGGGGCTGATCAGGCCAGATTCCGGGTCGATCAAAATTGACGGATTTGAAACCGTCGGCGCCGCCCGCAAGGAAAACGAAAAACATTATGCCAAAATGGGCATGCTGTTTCAGGGCGGGGCGCTGTTTGACAGTCTGAGCGTATGGGAAAACGTTGCTTTCGGCTTGCTTGAAAATCAGAAAATGCCGCGTCGGCAGGCGCGGGAAAAAGCGGTTGAAGTGTTGCGTCAGGTAGGACTTGGTCCGGACGTGGCCGACCTTTCGCCGTCCGAACTTTCCGGCGGCATGCAGAAAAGGGTAGGGCTGGCGCGCGCGGTGGCCACCCGGCCGGAAGTTATCTTTTTCGACGAACCGACCACCGGACTTGACCCGATTATGGCCGACGTCATCAACGATCTGATTATCGATTCCGTCAAAAAGCTCGGCGCCAGCGCGCTGACGATTACCCACGATATGGCTTCCGCCCGCAAAATCGCTGACCGCATCGCCATGCTTTATCAGGGGAAAATCATCTGGCAGGGAACGGTGGCCGAAATGGACGGGACCGACAATCCTTATGTCTGCCAGTTTGTCAACGGCTGTTCGAAAGGGCCGATCAAAGTGGAGGTTTGAGGCATGACGAAAAAAAACGGAAGCGAATATGTCTGCCAGAATTGCGGCGCCGCTTATCCCAAGTGGCAGGGCAAATGCGATGCCTGCGGCGAATGGAACACGATTGTTGAAGAAAAGGTCGGCGGCGAAGGGTTTTCCAACTTCAATCCCAAAAGAAAAGGCAGTCTGCTTGATTTCGTTTCCTTAAGCGGTTCGCCGCAGGTGCTTGAGCGTTTGCATACCAACATCCGCGAGCTTGACCGCGTTTGCGGCGGCGGGCTGGTGCCCGGTTCGGTGATTTTGGTCGGCGGCGATCCCGGCATCGGCAAATCGACTTTGCTGCTGCAGGTCTGCGCCAGCATTGCCAACCTGCCCGAACGGCCGGAATGCTACTACATTTCGGGCGAAGAGGCGTCCGATCAGGTCAAAATCCGCGCCCGCCGGCTGGGGCTGGAAACGGCGCCGGTCAATCTGGCCTCGGCCACCGACGTCAAAGACATCGTCACCACGCTGGAAAAGACCAAAGCGGCGGTCGTGGTAATAGATTCGATCCAGACCATGTATCTGGAAGAGGCGGAATCGACCCCCGGCAGCGTTGCGCAGGTGCGGGCCTGTGCCTATGAACTGATCAAACTGGCCAAAAAGAAAGGCTTCGTACTGTTTCTGGTCGGTCACGTCACCAAACAGGGGTCGATTGCCGGACCGCGGGTTTTGGAACACATGGTCGATACCGTGCTTTATTTTGAGGGCGAACGCGGTCATCATTTCCGGATTCTGCGGGCGGTTAAAAACCGTTACGGCGCCACCGACGAAATCGGTGTGTTTGAGATGCAGGACAAGGGGCTGGCGGAAGTGGAAAATCCTTCGGCGCTGTTTTTGGCCGAACGGCAGGGCAACATATCCGGTTCCTGCGTGTTTGCCGGCATTGAAGGGTCGCGTCCGGTGCTGGTGGAAATTCAGGCGCTGGTCAGCCAGAGCGGCTATTCCAGCCCCAAACGGGCGGTAGTCGGCTGGGATTCCGGCCGGTTGTCGATGGTGCTGGCGGTTTTGGAAGCCCGCGGCGGCTTAAACCTCAGTTCGCAGGACGTTTATCTCAATATTGCCGGCGGGCTGAAAATTTCTGAACCGGCGGCCGATCTGGCGGTGGCAATGGCGATCGTTTCGTCGCTGACCAATCATCCGCTGCCGGCCGACATGGTCATTTTCGGCGAAATCGGCCTGTCGGGCGAGATCCGCGCCGTCAGTCAGCCGAACCTGCGTTTGAAGGAAGCGCACAAACTCGGCTTCAGAAGCGCAATCGTGCCTTCACAGTACAGCAAAGACAAAAAGAAAAGCAACCTTGACATCAACATCCACGAAATCGGCAATGTACAGAAGCTGATCAACTGGTTTAATTAGGACAAAAACATGAATAGTCTGGACGTCGTTATTTTAATCATTGTCTTAATTTCCGCCCTGATTGCGTTAAACCGCGGTCTGATCAAGGAAGTCCTTTCCATTATCGGCTGGTTTTTGGGCGTGGTTGCCGTTATTTGTCTTTTGCCGTATGTGCAGCCGCTGATGGAAGAACATATTGAAAGCGAAATGATGGCGATCGTTGCTTCTGCCTTTGCCGTTTTGATTGTGTTCTTTGTCATTTGGATCTACCTGACCTCGATAATTATCGGCAAGGTGCGCGACAGCAAACTGAGCGGCATGGATCGCCTTCTGGGGCTGTTTTTCGGCGTGCTGAGAGCCTTTTTGCTGGTTATCCTGCTCAACATACTGATCGGCTGGATTATTCCGCCGAAAAGCCAGCCGGACATGTTTAAACAGTCGAAGTATTTTCAGCTTGCGGGTTCTTTTGCCGAACCGATCGAAAAGCTAATCCCGCAGTCTGCCCGCGACAAGGTGCATATGCAGGTCAGCGTTGAGAAGGAAGTTGCCCCCGGCGTTGAACTGGACAGCGACCTGGACGATCTGTTTGAAAAGCTGACCCGGCCAGAGATAAAGAAAAAGAAGAAAGCGGAAGAAAAAGAAGACAAAACCGTCGGCTATGACAAATCGGAACAGAAAAGCCTCGACCGGCTGATCGAAACCATCGAATAAACGGATAAACGGGCAGTTGCGGACAGATCTCCGTATTTATTCGCAGCCAGCCCGAAAGTTTGATTTTACCGCCCTCATGTCAACGGTGTTCATGGTACTTTGTTATTCATCCGTCATCAAGGCACCGGCTTTGGCGAATGAATGTAGCTTTTGGAATACTTTTTTATTTAATCTTTTGCTTCAGCCGATACGAATGTATTTTTTTGAATACCGTTTTTTTATTTAATTTTTTCAAATCGCGGATTCCCGCCTTTTATTTCTTTCCGCATTTTTCTTCCCCATTTTTCCTACCGGATTTTGCCCGGTCTGCACCAAATTTTTCCTTCAGGGAAATCAACAGAAGCGTATTGAACATTTACCGATGCCTGTAAGCTGATAATAACGGTCGTTTTTATAATGTTTGTGAATTGTATTGTTTTTGGGTGTGATAAAAAACTCCTGATGCGACGGTTCATAAAAAGTTCTAAAAAGACATATTCGTATCAGTTGAGCTTTTGCGAAACAAAAACTCAGCATCCGGCGTATGGTTGAGGAGCACTTATGGCTTTTTCGTTTCCTCTCCCTGCCTTTTTCCTTCCTCCGCCTTTTCGGCCCATCTTCTTTTTTCCCTTTTTCCTCTCTCTTTCTTCCGTCCTTCCGCTCTATCTCTTTTCTTTTCCTCTTCTCCTTGTTTATCTTATCTTTTTTCTCTTTCTTTAACCTCTTTTTCTTGTTCTTTTCTCTTTCCCTTTCTTCCCTATTCCTTACCCTTCTTTTTCCTCTTTACTCCCTGTTTATCTATCTTTCTCTTCTCCGCCTTCTTTTTCTTTTCTGTTTTCCCTTTTTTTTAACCTCTTTTCTCTTTTTCTTCTTTTCCCCTCTCTTTCCTTTTCTTTGTTTGTGTTCTCTTTTCTTCCCCCTTTCTCCTTCTTCTTTTATCCTTTCCCTTTCTTCTTTCTTTTTCATTGTTTTCTTTCTTCGTTTTTCCTTTTCCTGTCTCTCTTCACTTTTTTCCGGTCTCTTTCCTTCTCCCTTTTTCTTTTTGCTCTTTTTTTCACTTTCTACCCCTTTTCTTCTGTGATTAAACACTGTTGCACCTGTAACAGAAATGTCCTGACGATTGTCTGAGTAAAAATAAAGGCGCTGTTTTTATTGTGCGCCATATAAAAAACTGCTTTTTTTCGGGATTAACCAAGATGTGTCAAATGCCGCTTGCTGCCGGCGATCCGCTCAAACATTGAGATTTGCTGATGTTCCGGAATTCTCTGATTACTTGGGAATATACGTGATAATTTGCATTTATCAGTCTGATTTTCATGGAAAAAAGGAAAACAAAAGAGAAACCGGCAGATAAAGCAGGTTGTACGCGTTGCCGGTTTGTGCAGTATAGTTCAGTTCCCGCTGAATGATACCCATCTGCCGGCCGGAAACATAGCCGGAAGGAGAATAATAGCTTCCCGGTGCAGGCGCTCCAGCCGGCGGCGTATATTGGTTGCGGGCATAAATGACAATTTCGTCGGAATTGATAAATTCTTCATATTCGGCACGGTTGATGCGGGCAAGGCAGGGCGGGTTGGTGCGTGCGCCGGCCTGCACGAAAGCGTTGTATGCCCGGTAGTCCTGACGTTTGACCGCCGCGCAGACGCCGGTGTCGCCGGAACGGTTGACCGCGTCAATCCTTAAACCCCGGTGCATGGCTTCCCGCAAAGCCGGAACGTCACCGCGGGCTGCGGCTGCATACATGGAATCAAAAGTGCGGGAGGAAACTGCTTTTGCCGTGTCGGGAAGCAGCCAGAAAACGGTGGCAAAAAAGACAGTGAACGCTGTTTTAAACAGTGTTGCCGACTGTTTTGCCGCCCACTTGTTTTTTTTGTTTTGCAAATCCGTCATAAGCTGCCCGCCGTTTGTTCGGTTACATTTCCTTACGCGAATTAATGGCCAGCTGGATGGTTCCTTCGTCCATGTAATCAAGCTCGGCACCAACCGGAATGCCCTGTGCCAGGGTGGTGATTTTGACGTTGTGTTCTTTCAGACGGCTGACCAGATAATGGGAGGTTATCTGCCCGTCGACGGTTGCCGGCAGCGCCAGAATCACTTCCCCGATTTCTTCTTTCGGCAGTCTGTCCAGCAGTTTGTCCATGTTCAGATCATCGGGCGAAACACCGTCGAGCGCCGACAGCACGCCGCCCAGAACATGGTATTTTCCCTTATAGAAACCGACCCGCTCCATTGCCCACAAATCGGCGACGTCCTGCACCACGCAGACGGTATGTCCGTCGCGTTTTTCCGAACAGCAGACGGAGCAGGGGGAAAGAGTGTCGTAATTGCCGCAGACCTCGCAGGTTTTGACGTTGGCCGCCACTTCCTGCAAAGCTTCGATCAGCGGCAGCAGCGCGGTTTCCCGCTTTTTCAGCAGATAAAGAACGATCCGCCGCGAAGAACGGGTGCCGAGCGCCGGCAATTTGGCGATGATTTTCGCCAGTTTTTCAATTTCCTGTCCGGACAAGGCGAAATCTCCTTAAAACGGCAACTTTAACCCGCCGAGATTAAGTCCGCCGGTAATGTCTTTCATCCCGTCGCTCATCATGGCGTCCACTTTGCCCTGAGCGTCGTTGAAAGCGGCCAGCAGCAGGTCTTCAAGGATGTCGGTTTCTTCCGGGTTGACCAGGCTCTTGTCAATTTCCACCTTTTTGGCCTCAAATTTGCCGTTTAAGGTCACTTTGACCATGCCGCCGCCGCTGCTGCCGGTTACTTCGCTTTCCGCCAGTCTTTTCTGCGCTTCTTCCATTTTTTTCTGCATCATTTGCGCTTGTTTCATAAGTCCCTGCATGTTCATCATGGCAATTTAATCCTCACTGTTAAAGTAATCTTCGCTGTTGGTGTTGAAAATGTCTTCGTTTGCGCTTTCGTCCCCGTCGTCTTCTCCGGCTTTGACCTTGCGGGTCAGGTTTTCGATTCTGGCGCCGCGGAACTCTTCCAGAATGGCTTTTACCAGCGGGGTTTCGGCAACGTTTTTCTTGTCCTTTTCTTTTTGCTCTTTTTCAATGTCGGCAACGGTGCGGCCGACTTCGCCCGGTACGATGTCGAGCGCCCATTTGCCCCCGGTCGTTTCTTCGAGAATTTTGTTGAGTGCGGCCAGCGTGTCGTTGCCGATCCGGTCGGCGGCTTTGAATTTGATCTGTCCGGTAGAAAAATCCATCACCTCTATGTCGTGGCGCAGAGCATAAGCCAGCCGCGGCTGTTTTTGATTTTCCAGATGTTTGATCAGTCCGTTGATGTCGGAAAAAGGCGCGTTGATGACCGTTTGGGCCGGAGTTGAAACCGCTGCCGGCGCAGAAACGGGAGCCGCCGTCGTTTGCGCTGCCGCGGGCGGATTGCCGGCGCTGAAGTTTGCCGGTCTCAGGGTACCTGATTCAGATTTTTTTTTTACGCTTTCCAGCAGTTCGGCGGGAGAAGGCAGGTTGGCGGAGTAGGCGATACGGATCAAAATCATCTCCAGCGCGTCGATCGGCACCGGCGCGGTCTGCATCTCGTTCATTCCCTTGATCAGCATCTGCCAGATTTTGGAAAGCGTGGCAATGCTCAGCTTGCCCGAAGTTTCCTTCAGGAAGTTCCGGTCGTTTTCCGACAGCGAAGCGTCGTTAACAAACCCCGGCAGCAGCAGTGCCTTGGTCAGGGCGTGGGTCAGGTTGATCAGATCGCCGATAACGGCCGCCGGGTTGGCGCCGTTTCTGTACATTTCCTGCAATTTGCCGAGCAGCGCCTGCATGTCGCCGCCCACCATCTGGTTGAACAGTTCAAAAGTCTGGCCGCGGTCGGCCATACCCAGCATTTCTTTAACGATGTCTATGCGCACTTTTCCGCCGCCGAGCGAAATCGCCTGGTCGAGCAGTGACAATCCGTCGCGGGCGGAACCGTCGGCGGCCGCCGCAATCATGTGCAGCGCCTCGTTGTCGGCTTTCAGGTCTTCCGCCGCAATAATTTTGTTAAACAGTTTCAGCAGGTCTTCGATCGACAGCCGCTGAAGGTCAAAACGCTGACAGCGGGACAGCACCGTAACCGGCACTTTGCGGATTTCGGTGGTGGCGAAGATGAACTTGACATGCGCCGGCGGTTCTTCAAGCGTTTTCAGCAAAGCGTTGAACGCGCTTTTTGAAAGCATGTGCACTTCGTCGATGATGTATATTTTATAGCGGCAGTTGGTCGGTTTGTAGCGCACGCCGTCCAAAATATCGCGAATGTCGTCAACCCCGGTGCGGGAGGCCGCGTCGAGTTCCAAAACGTCGATGTTGCGGCCGGCGGCGATCGATTTGCAGTTTTCGCAAATGCCGCAGGGATGGGTGGTGGGGCCGCCGTTACCGTCGGGACCGGTGCAGTTGAGGGCTTTGGCAATCAGCCGCGCGGTGGTGGTCTTGCCGACCCCGCGGATGCCGGTCAGAATATAGGCATGGTGCAGGCGGTTGTTGTTGATGGCGTTGGTCAGGGTTTGCACCAGCGCATCCTGCCCCAGCAGATCTTCAAAATTCTGCGGGCGGTATTTGCGGGCGAGAACCACATACTGTTCCTGTTTTTCTTCTTCTGCCATCGATAATCTTGTCTTTGTCTAAAAAAGGCGGAGGGCGGCCGACCTCAGGCGGTTTCGTTACGGCTGCTTCCTTCCGGACCTGACCGGGTTGGCGAATGCCTGACCCGACGCCCTCCGTGATACATCAGTTACTATCGTCAATTTCCGTTCGACTTGCAAGCAAAAAATGTTTCATTAACATGATTAAAACGAAAAACCGTATCCGCCGTCGTTGTCCTGTCCGTCGGCCGGCGCGCCGTAATCATAATTGCCCGCAAGCGTCCGGCCGAAAATCAGGCGTTCGGCTTCCGACTTGTCCTTGCCGAAAATCATCGGCGGTGCGGCGTCATAAGCCCGGGCGGCGCTTTCCGGCGAGTTTTCGGGCAGGGCGGCGGAGAATTTCTTTGCCGCCGGATCGACGACCACATCGCCGGAACGGGTCACCTCAATAATGTCCAGACTGTGTTCGTTTTTGCCGTCGGGCAAAATGCGGAACATGCCGCTGATGCCGACAAAACCGTCTCCGGTGGTGATGGCGGCATCAATGTCGGCGGGGTTGTTTCTGGCCAGAGCCGAGGCCAGCGCTACCGCGTCATAGGCGAAAGCGTACAGGCTCTGCGGATATTCGTTGAAAAGCGCATGATATTTTTTGTTGAAATAGGCGTTGTGGGTGCGCGACATGGCCGGGTACCAGCTGCCGATAAGCGTCGATTCCCTGTTAAGGCGCGTATTTTCCCAAACCGAAGTGCCGAGGAATTTGACCTGCGGGGAAAATACGTCATAATAGCCGAACATTGCCGCCGCCGATTTCAGTCTGGCGCCGGATTCGGGAATCAGCACCGCGTCAAAGTCGACGCTTTCCTCGGCGCCTTTGGCTGCCAGTTTTTTCAAAGCCCGGGCAGCTTCGGCATCACCTTTTGCCGCCAGTGCCTTCAGCCGGTTTTTTTCCCGGTTGGTGCCGCCGGTCCGGCGGTCATAGTCGCTCAGCTGACGGATAATTTCCGAAAAATCGGTCGATTTCGGCGGATAAAAGGCTATCTTGACCACTCTCGCTTCGCTGCCGGCCGTGGCTTTGACCGCCGCCTGCGCCGCCGCAACGCCGGTGCTGTTGTCGGGAACCAGCAGGGCAAAACTGCGCCGGCCTTTGCCCGCGGCATAAGCGATGATGCGGTTAACCTGTTCTTCCACCAGCAGCCCGAGGGTATAGACGCCTTTTTGCAAAGCGCCGGAATCGGTCGAAAAAGCCACTACCGGAACGCCGCCGGCTTTGGTTTCGCCGGAAATTGCCCGCACCGAAGTGCCGGTCAGCGGCCCGATGATCATCTGCGCTTTTTGTTTAAGGGCGTTTTCAGCCGCTTCCTGCGCTCCTTCGGGAGTGCTCATGGTATCGTAAAACTGCAAAATAAGATTGGGATTGTTCATGTCTTCAAGTGCCATCAGCGCGGCCTGTTTCAGACCCTGTCCGTAACGGGCGGCGTCGCCGGAAAGCGGCAGCAGTACGCCGACGCGAAAACCTGAAGGCGCTTCAAAGGCGGCTTCGTCAATGTCGGAAATACTGTCGTAAATTCCGCTGTCGGTGGTGACGGAAGTTGAGCGGCAGCCGATCAGAAGCCCGGCCAGCGCCAGCGCACAAATCTTTTTAAACACTTGCATTTTTTCCCAAAATCGAAAACAATTATGCCGGTTAATTTAAATGAAAAAAGCTTTGTTGTAAAGGGGCAGAAGAACAATAAATGATGAAAAAGGGACTGTATGTGACGGCAACGCCGATCGGCAATCTGGGTGACATTTCCGAGCGGGCGAAAGAAGCGCTGAAAGCGGCGGAATACGTTGCCTGCGAAGACACCCGCGTAACCCGCAAGCTGTTTTCCCTGCTCGGCATCGGACAGGACAAAACCTTTATCGCCTACGAAGACCACAGCGAGGAGGAACGGGCGCAGAAGATCATTGATCTGATCAACCGCGAGGAAACGGCGGTGGTTCTTGTCAGCGACGCCGGTTCGCCGCTCATTTCCGACCCCGGTTACAAGCTGGTGCGCAAATGCCGCGAACAAAAGGTGCCGGTTTACGTGCTGCCGGGCTGCTGCGCCGTCATTTCCGCCCTTCAGCTTTCGGGGCTGCCGACCAACCGCTTTATGTTTGCCGGGTTTATTCCCAACCGCGAAAAGGCGCGCGCGGACCTGTTTGCCGAGCTGGCCGGCGTCAATACCACGCTGGTTTTTTACGAAACCGCGCCGCGGCTGACGAAAACCCTGACTGCCGCGGCGGAATTTTTCCGCGGGCGGGAACTGGCGGTTGCCCGCGAAATGACCAAAATGTTTGAAGAATGCGTCAACGGCGGCGCCGAAGAGCTGATCGCACATTTCATGCAGAATCCGCCGAAAGGGGAAATTGTCCTGATGGTTGCCCCGCCGACCGCGGAAAATAAGGAAAATATCGATTTGAACGGTGTTTTAAAAGAGCTGATGAAAACCATGCCGCTGAAATCGGCGGTAAACGAAGCGGTCAAAACCTGTGGTTTGAGCAGAAACGAGGTCTATCGCCGTGCGGTGGCAATCAAAAATGAAGGCTGACGCCAAGGGGCATTGGGCAGAATTTCTGGCGCGCCTGCTGTTTCGCCTGAAAGGTTACCGGATCGTTGCCGTCAATTATGTGACCGGCCGCGGCACCAACGCGGGCGAAGTCGATTTTGTTGCCTGCCGGCAAAATGTTATAGTTTTTGTTGAAGTTAAACAGCGTTCAAGTCTTGAAAAAGCGGCCTATGCGGTCAAACCGCGTCAGCAGCGGCGGATCTGGCGGGCGGCGGAGGCCTTTTTGCAGAAACATCCGCAATATGCGGCTTTTGACGTTCGTTTTGATGCGGTGACGGTTTGTCTGCCGTTTAAAATCTGTCATCTGCCGGACGCTTTCCGGTTTTGAAATTGCCGACGGAAAGCGTTTTCAGGCCTTGACGCAAACGTCCGGCGCGCGCAGGTAAAGCGGCTTGGGATAGTCAAGCTTTTTCAAACGGTATTTTTCACTGCCGCAGGCTGCCAGCGCCTCAACCGGCAGACAGTCTTCCGTCCGGATGACATGCAGGCTTAAGCCCGACGGCCGGCTCAGAAAACGTTCGACCCCGTCGCCGGTCAGCGTTACCTTTTTATGCCGCAGGCGGTCGATGACGGCGTCATATTCCAGCGCTTCTGGTTCGCCCGTTTTGTTTTTGCCGGCGTCAAAACACTGAAAATAAAAATCTTCCCGTTTGGTTTCGATAATGACCGCATTGTAAAAGGCCAGCTCGTCCGGCGCCAGGTCATGAATGTAAGCCTCAAAGGCGGAAACCCCGGTCAGTCCGGTTGATGGCAGCGCCAGCCCGAGCGTGCGCGCGGCCGCCAGCGAAGAACGCACGCCGGTAAACGAGCCGGGACCGGTGCAGACGGTGATCAGGTCGAGATCGGCCGGTTTCAGCCGGTTTTCGTTCATGATTTCTTCTATTGCCGGGAACAGGGCTTCTGCCTGGCCGAAGTCCATTTTCCTGATGATTCTGCCGACTGTTTTTCCGTCTTCGGTCAGTATGACCGAGCAGCTGCCGGCGGTGGTGTCAAAAGCTAAATTAAGCATCTTTTTTGTTTACCGTTTGGTTTTAAAATTTTACTTGTTGCTGCTTTTATATTATAAAAAGAGCCGACAGACAACGAATTTTAACTGGAAAAAGCAAAAAAAATGAACAGCAGCCTGCTTTCCGACATGTTTTTTGCCGCGCCGGAACTGTGGTATTCGGTATTTGCGGTTTTTGCCGCGCTGATTTTTTGGGGGGCGGCGGAATATGTGCGGCTGTTGCAGGAAAAACGCAGAAATTATTTCATCCGCCGTGATCGCGACCGCTACGAGGAAACGCTTTATGCCTGCCGTGACGGCTATTTTGCCTTCATTTATCCCGATGACCGGGTGAACGATGCCGCTTCCGGCATTTCCGAACGCTGTTCCCGCCGGCTGGCGGTGCTGCTTAACCTTGCCGGCGGGGTAGAAACGCCCTTTGCCGAAGTCCTGAAAAACTTTTACAAAGACGATGCCGACAAAATCGCAAAATACGTGGCGCTATTGAAAGAAGACGGCGTTTCATTTGAAGACCGTTTTGACTTGAAAAACGGCCGTAAGCTTATTTTGAACGGTGTTCGCATCAGCGGCGCGGACGGCAGCATCTACAGTGACGTCGTGTGGTTCCGCGACATCAGCTATATTGCGGTAAAGATCGATGCCCTGCAAAATGAAAAACAGGAAGCGGAAAGAAGGGAACGCGACTTAAGGGATCTGGTCGACAATCTTCCCTATCCGGTGTGGATGCGCACGCCGGATTCGGAAATAAAAACCGTCAACCGCAAATACCGGGAATATGCCGGCGCCGGCGGCGAACTCGGCGGCGGCGAAATACGGGAACTGGCCGCCGCGGCCCGAGACGCCAACAAAACCCGGCAGAAAAACATTTATCTCAATCAAAACGGCGAACGCCGCTGCTTTGAGGTGCTGGAAACGCCGTTTCATTATGAACAGGATCTGGACCGGATCGCTACCGTCGGCGCTATGATCGACGTCAGCAGTCTGGACAATCTCCGCCGCAACCTCAGGCAGAACCAGAATGCCCATCTTGAGATTCTGGCTTCCCTCGGTACTGCGATTGCGGTTTTTGACGCCGAATACAAGTTGGTTTTTTACAATCAGGCTTTTGTCCGTCTTTGGCAGCTGGAAGACAACTGGCCGGAAGAACATCCGTCGTACGGCGCTTTTCTCGATTATCTGCGCGAACGGCGGCTGCTGCCGGAGGTGCCCGATTATCCCTATTTCCGCAGCGAGGAACATAAGATGTTTACCGCCGTGACCGCGCCCGGGGAAGACCTGCTGCATCTGCCGGATGGTCGCAGCCTTCGGCGCATCCGCGCGCCGCACTTGAAAGGCGGGCTTATTTTCGCTTTTGAAGACATTACCGACCGCCTGACCGCCCGCCGCGAATATAACGCGTTGATGAATGTCCAGCAGGAAATTTTAAACAGCATTGAGGAAGCGGTGCTGATTTTTGCTTCCAACGGGCGGCTTCAGTTTTATAATCAGGCCTATGTCAATCTCTGGGACGCCGACGAGATCATGCTGCAAAAGGAACCTTCCTTTGCCGAAATTCTTGAAACCCAGAAATCTTTTTTCAGCCGCGTAAGCGATTGGGAAGAATTGAAAAAGGACATTTTGAACCATATCTTCAGCAGCGCGACCGAAGCTTTCAGCTTAAACCGCGGCGACGGGGTGCGGGTGGAGTGTTTCTCTTCGCTTCTTTCCAATGAGTCTATCATGGTGCTGATGCACAAAACCGCATCCGTATAACATTTGACAAAATTGCAAAAAAAGTCTAAATTGAAATCGGCAGAAAGGCTTGCAGCAAAGGTAGTTTTAATGGACGACATTTTTTCAGATCCGAAAGACGACGCCGAAAAGGAAGGCGATTCCAACATCGAGTGGAAGAAAAGCGGCATCGACAAGCACGAGCGGCTGACTTTGAAGATCAACGTCAGGGAGGCCAACCTGTACAATGCCGCCAAGGCAAACGACCTGAAAGCCAAAAACAAGGCCAGAACGCCGCTTGACGTGCCCAAGGGGTTTAAGAAGGTAAGCCGCAAAATCCGCGATTCCATGGACGAAGAAGAAGACGAGGACGATTATATTCTGGTACCCGTTTTTGAAGATATGCGCGAGAGTTCGCTGATGCGCGCCCTAAGCGAAGAAGAAAAGAAGATTTTGCAGCAGAACGAAAATATCAACAATGTCCGTCTGCAGGAAAACATCGGCAAGGAAGCGGCGATCGAACGGGCGGAAAAAGTGGTCATGCAGGCCGGTCTGGGTCGTGCAGACGCCAGAGTTTTGAACGAGGAACGCCTGAAGGCGGGAAAAGTTTCGGTCGACGAAGTGGTGGTTGAGGCGGTCAAGCAAAAGGCGGCCAAAAAGTCGCGGACGGAAACGAAAAATCCGCGGAAAGAAGAACGCAGAGCCCGTACCGCCGCCAAGGAAATAGCCCAAAGCCGTGACGAGGAAAGCAAAAAGGCCGCCCGCCGGCTAAACGAGGCGGAAGCCAGGGCGGAAACAAAACTGGCGGCGGAAAAGAAGCGGGAAGCGGAGCAAAAAACGGAAATCAAGCCGGAAGAAGCCAAGCCGGCACCCGAAAACGCAAAGAATGAGGAAATCGTCAAAACCGAGCTTTCTTCCGTCAAGGCCGACGAAAAGGCGGCGGTCGAACGGCCGGAGCCTGAAATTGCCGCCGTCCGCGAGGAAAAAACCGAACCGGCGAAAGAAACCGGTGACAAGGTGAATGAAGACGAAATCAACAAAACCGAGCCGCGGAAAGAAGAACCGGAAAAGGAAAATCCGGCGGCGGGAGAAAAAATGAAGGAACAGCCGGCCGAAGCGGCGAGAGAAACGCGCGAAGCAGCTGCTCGCAACGAGGAGATCGTTAAGGAAAACGCCAGGGAAATCGTTGAGGAAAAGGCGCAAGAAGAACCGCAGCCGAACTCCGGGCAGAGTAAGGAAAAAGAGAAAGAGATCAAGGACATGATCATGGAAAAGAGCGGCCGCACCTACAACGACCGCCGTCCGCAAAAGCAAATCGACAAGACCCGGCTTTCGGAAAAGGAATATCAGAAAGCGCTGGAAGCGCAAATCAAAATGTATCAGGATCGCGAACGCTGAGATGTTTTTGTCTTAGCTTCAACTGACATAAAGGTGCCTTTTAGAATACCGCTTTTTATTTAATCTTTTGGTCCAACCGATACGACTGTATTTTTATTTGAATCTTGTTTTTGATTTAATTTTTTTCAAATCGCGGATTCCTGCCCTTTACTTTTTTCGCATTTTGACCGGTCGCATCAAATTTGCCCTTCTGAGAAATCTGCAGAAGCGTATTGAGCATATTTTCTAAGCTTTCAGAATGCTTGTCGGTAGCGATAAACTGATAATAACGGCCGTTTTAATAATGTTTGCAAATTGCATTGATTTCTGTCGTGATAAAAAATTCCTGATCCGACAGTTCATAAAAGCTCTGAAAAGATATATTCGTGTCGGTTGAGCCTTGCCTTAAGGCGGATGTAAAAAGTGGGCACGGTCTTTTGACGTTTTTTTGCCGGACGGGCATGGGTACGAACGGTAAAAAATGCCCCGAAAGGCGACGGAAGGTACAACGGGCAAAAAAGACTATAAATAGCCGTTCTGGCGGAAGTTTTTGCTGGTAAACAGATTGTCGATGATTTTCTCGACGTTTTCAAACTGCTTGGTTTCGATCAGGTCGACGATTTTCACTTCCTGTTCGGTCAGCGGCCGGTTGACGCCGATCGAGTCATAAAAGGCGTTGGCGCTTTTGAGCATTGCGGCGGCAATGTCGCGGCTGCCGATTTCGCCGTAATAGGAAGCCATCATTTTGTTGGCGTTGGCAATCTGCTGGGTATAAATGCCTTCGTCGGCGATGTTTAAGACGTTGCTGAAAGCCCATACCGCCTTTTCCTGCATGTCTTCGCGGAAATACATGTCGCCGAGCCTGCCCCAGGCAGTGACGTTGCGGGGGTTCATCTCAATCGCCAGTTCAAAGGCGGCCGCCGCCAGCCGGTTGTGGCTGAGCGCGGCGAGCGAACCGAATATGGTGGCGCAGTTGGAAGCCTCGCACCAGGCTTTGTCCCGTTCCCGTCCTTCTCCCATCAGCCTGATCTTGGCGATTTTGCGGTCGATCAGCTCTTCCATCAGCACCAATGCCAGCGAACTGTCGCCGTTGGCCAGGTGAAACAGCGCCGCGTCTTCCTGCGGCAGCGTTTTGTGCGGGTTGAGGTTTTGAAAACGTCCGTTGACGCAGAGATAAATGAAAAATTTGATTGCGGTAATGGTCTGGATGATGTCGTCTTCACTGTTCAGATGCTGGTTCTTGTACATGATCGTCTGGGCGATTTTCGGTTCGTCGACGCTTCTTTCCAGCATGTCCATAATGAGCGCGGTCAGGGTAACCAGTTTTTGCGGCTTGAACTGGTACTGAAAAACGTCCGGCGCGGGAATTTTGGCTTCTTTGCCGGTTTGGACGGCGCTTTTTTTCCAGTCAAAATCGAGCGGCAGGGCGTTTTTGCCCGGCTTGGAACGGCGGTTGCCGGGCGTTTCCAGCTCGCTTTTGTCGATTGTCCGGACGTTTTCGCCGCCGGTTTCTTCTCCCGGCGCCAGCTTCTTGTCCAGACGATTGTCGATTTTTGCCCGGTATTCGCGCTCGAGCATACGTTCGCGCTGGATGGAGGCGACGACCGACTTGACGTACCAGACAAGGATCAGGCACATTGCCAGCACCAAAGTCATCAGAAACAGAATGAGGGCGGTCGTCTTGACGCTGCCGAGTTCCGCCAGATAGGCGCCGACGCCGTCCTCTCCGGCCTGAAAAGCGGCAGCAACACGATTGAATATTGCGGAAAAGTCAAGGATCTCGTCTGTCATTGTTTTTTTCAAGGCACCATTTACAAAAGATTATTTTCAGTATAAACTGCATTTGCTCAAAAACATATTATATGCAAACAAGCTTTAAAAACAACAAAAAAGAAAAGTCGGAAACAATGGGTTATCTTGCACAGCGAAAAAAACACCTCCGTACGGATTTTATCTTGAAAAGCCTGCTTATCCTGCTGGCGTTTTTTTCGGCGGCGGCCTTTGCCGGCAACGCTTTCGGCCAGTTTCTGAACCAATGGCGCTTTCAGTTTTATCTGTTGTCGCTGCTGATAACGCTTTATGCTCTGTTCAACCGTTTTTATCTCTATTCTTTTTTGGCGCTGCTGCTTTTGCTGCTTAATTTCTTTGTCGTTTCCTCGTCGGTGCCGGTGCTTTTTTCCGGCGGGGAAGGAAAGGGGAAAACGACTTTCGGGATGATTTATCAGCCGCGTCCGTCGTCTCTGCTTGACATTTTTGAAACCGCTGGCCGTCGACGGGTGGATTTGCTGGCGGTGATCGATCCGGTTTTAAACGGCGTCAGTCCTTCCGGGCTGGTTCCTGCCGGTTATCATTTGGCTGACGATGACGAAGGAAAAAGTTTTATGATTTCTTCCCGTCTGCCGCGTTCGGCCGGACGCATCGGTCTCGGCGGCGACCGCAGCGCGGCTTTCGTCAGTTTGGAAATCGACGGCCGCGACTATGTTTTTCTAAGCCTTGACCTGTCGGGTATGGACCGCCGCAGTAGGGAAAAGGCGCTTGGTTACGTCAATGCCTTCGTTGCTGCCGAGGACGATCCGGTAATCATTTTCGGCGACTTCGGCATGACGGCCTGGAGCCCGGTTTTCGGCAGATTTCTGGCCTCTAACCGGCTGGAAGTCAAAAACGACCTGTTTTCCCGTTTTACCAATCTGCTGTTGCCGCCGACCGAATACGTGGTTGGCTATCGCAATCTAGAGTTTGTCGGCAGCCGCCGTCTGCCGCGCCTCGGCAATCGTTCCGCGCCGTCGCTGATCCGGCTTAAAATTTAAGCGACCGGCGAAAAATTTACCCTCTGTTAGGGTTTATGGTTTTATACTTGGCGCAAATTTACCAACCTTTTATTTAAGCAGGACAGTCAAATGAGTATAACCAAACTGAAAGACCGGCAGCTCTATACGGTATGCGATCCGCAGAAATTTGATTTTACCAGCACTGCAGAGCTGGAAGAAAGAATGTCGGCGCTGGGGCAGGATCGAGCCATCAGCGCGGTCAAACTCGGCATCAACATCAAGTCGAAAGGCTACAATCTGTTTTGCTTAGGCCCCGAGGGCACCGGCAAAACCAGTCTGGTCAAACGCATTTTGGAAGAGTCGGCGAAAACCCGTCCCACTCCCCGCGACTGGGTTTACGTTTACAATTTCGACGAACCCTATAAGCCGAAAAGCATCAGTTTTCCGGCCGGCAGCGCCTGCGAGTTTGCCAAAGACATCGACCGTCTGGCAGAGGACTTCAGCGTTGCCATTCCGGCGGTTTTGGACAGTGACGAATACAAAGCCGGCGTCAGCATCATCCGCGAAAAATACAAACAGAAAAAAGAAGAATATATGCGGATTTTGCAGAAAAAGGCCAAAGGCAAAAGCGTTTCCCTGCTGCATATGCAGGTGGGGCTGGTGGTGGCGCCGGTCAAAAACGGCGAGGTCTTAAGTCCGGAAGCCTTTGACGAGCTGCCGGAAAACGAAAAACAGGAACTGATCAACGACCTCAACCTGATGCAGGAGGAGATAGAAAAAGCGGCCAAGGATCTGCCCGAATGGGAAGACCGTCAGCGCCGCGAAAGCAGCCTTTTGCGCGAAAAATTCATTAAACTGGCGGTTAAAAATCCGATTGATAACCTGCGGCAGAAATATAAGGGTCACCGTGAGGCGATTGAGTTCTTAAAAAATATTCAAAATCATATTGTCAATAATATCGACGAATTCCTGCCCGAGGAAAACGCCGCGCCGGCGGAAGAAAGCGACGCGCTTTCCGCTCTTTTGTCACGGATGAACAAGCAGGAAGAAGACAAGTTTGCCAAATTCAAAGTCAATGTAGTGGTCAAAAACGAACCGGATTCCGGCGCGCCGATCGTCCATCTCGACCATCCGACCCAGGGCAATCTGGTCGGCCGGGTCGAGCGCATCCAGCAATACGGCGCCCTGCTGACCGATTTTACCCTGATTAAGGCCGGCGCTTTGCATCGTGCCAACGGCGGTTTTCTCTTGATTGATGCCCGCAAACTTCTGGTTCAGCCCTATGCCTGGGATTCGCTGAAACGGGCCCTGGCCTCGAAAACGATCAAGATCGAATCGCCGGGGGAGGAAACCAGTTTTACCACCATTTCGCTTGATCCGGAGCCGATTCCCCTGGACGTCAAAGTCATCCTGACCGGCGACGAAGAGCTTTATGACCTGCTTTCCGAACGGGATCCGGACTTTTCCGACTATTTCAAGGTGGAGGCCGATTTCGGCACCCTGATGGATCGCAACGAAGAAAACGAGATCGAGTATGCCAGGCTGATCGGTTCGCTGTCCAACAAGAAAAAACTGCGCACGCTGAACAAGCAGGCGGTGGCTCGGGTTATCGAATATTCTTCCCGCTTGGCGGAAGATTCCAAAAAACTGACCGCTCATATTGCTTCGATCGGCGATCTTCTGCGTGAGGCCGATTATTGGGCGCGGGAATCCAATTCCAAACAAATCGGCAAAAAGCACGTTGATCAGGCGATTGCCGCCCAGATCTATCGCAGTGACCGCATCAAACAGGCCATGTTGGAACAAATTGATGACGGCACCATCATGATTGATGTCGAAGGGGAAAAAGTCGGCCAGATCAACGGTCTGGTGGTTTACAACTTCTCCCGTTTTTCGTTCGGCAAGCCGGCGCGGATTACCGTGCAGGCGCGCATCGGCAGCGGCGAGTTTGTCAACATTGAGCGCGAAACCAACATGAGCGGCCCGATCCATACCAAGGGCGTGCTGATTTTGCAATCGCTGCTGGCCAACCGGTTTGCCAAAACCTCGCCTTTGTCGCTGTCGGCGTCGATCGTGTTTGAACAGTCTTATGGCGGGGTTGACGGTGACAGCGCCTCTTCGACCGAATACTACTGTCTGCTGTCGGCCGTTGCCAACCTGCCGATTAAGCAGAACATTGCGGTCACCGGTTCGATCAACCAGTTCGGCGACATTCAGCCGATCGGCGGCGTCAATGAGAAAATCGAAGGCTTTTTCGATGTCTGCAAACACCGCGGACTGACCGGGGAGCAGGGTGTGATCATTCCCCGCACCAATGTTGTCAACCTGATGTTAAGAGAAGACGTGATTGCCGCCGTGCGGGAAGGAAAGTTCCATATTTACGCGATTGATACGGTAGATGACGGGATTGAGATTCTGACCGGACTGAAAGCCGGCAAACCCAATGCCAGGGGCGAGTATCCGAAAGGCAGCGTCAATTATCTGGTCAAACAGAGTCTGGAAAACTATCAGCGGCTGTATGCCATGTATGCCAAAGATTCTTTCGGCAGCATTTGCAAATAAAAACGAAAACCCCGGATTATCCGGGGTTTTTTGTTAAGCCGCCGCCGCTGTCCGTGCGTACGGGCGGCAAACCCGGTAACGCGGTCCGAAGCCGGACTTCGGGTTTTAAACGGTTGGCGGTGCCCGCGTGGGCCGGCGGGTTTGTGCCGCTGCGCCTGCCTCAGGGTTTTATTTTGGCCAGCAGTTCGTCGCGGGTCAGTTCAAAACCGCTGTCGACCCATACCTGTTCGAGATATTCGCGGGCGGCGCCGATTTTGGCGTTGCCGGTAATGCCGTGACGGATGATGTCTTTGCCGCTGACCGGGAAAACCGGCACCGTGGCGTTTCTTACCGCGCGGACGGCTTCATCCGGATCGGTTTCGCCGCCGCGGTTTGCCGCTTCCCGCAGCAGAAGCAGGGAAAGGCAAACGTCTTTGCCCAGCCGGTAAACCGCCTGTTTCAGCTTTGCCGCCGGCGAAAAATCCTCGCCGCCTTCCGCTTCTGCCAGCCGGATCAGGTTTTCCTTTTGATTTTTGGGAAACTTCAGCCGTACGGCAATGTTTTCGGCCAGCGTTTTGTCCGGCCGGAAAAGGGCAAACAGCCGCCGTACCGGATCGGGCGCAAAACCGTGTTTTTCTTCCAGCCGGATCAGTTTTTCCAATTCGTCGAAACAGGGAGGGTCGGCCAGCCAATAGCCGAGAATGTCGTTTTCAAACATAAGCTTCAGGGTTTGGGCAGCCTTCGGCGTCAGCAGAATCTTGACCAGTTCGTCACGGATTCTTTCCACCGGCAGGTTTTTCAGCCCGTTCAGATTGTCGCGGCAGGCTTTCAGCGCTTTGGCGTCGGCCGGCGCTTTGCCGAACAGCGAATAAAAACGGAAAAAACGCAAAATCCGCACATAATCTTCGCGGATCTGCCGGTTGGCGTCACCGATAAAACGGATGATCCCGTTTTCCAGGTCTTCGATGCCGTTATAATAGTCGAAAACGTTGCCGTTTTCGTCGGCGTAAACGGCGTTGATCGTCAGGTCGCGGCGGGAAGCGTCTTCTTCCCAGTTGTCGGTGAACTCCACCTCCGTTCTCCCGTTGCCGCCCTTCACCTGTTTTTTCAACGAGCTGATTTCGAGCAGGGTGCCGCCGACGGCCACCCCCAGAGTGTCTATTTTCAGTCCGATCGGCGCCGTGCGGATACCGGCTTCTTCGCAGGCTTCCGCCAGTTCGTCGGGCGAAAGGTCGGTGGAAAGGTCGATGTTGGCGGCTTTCAGCCCCGCCAGCGCGTCGCGTACGGCGCCGCCGACAAAACGGACGACTCCGCCGTAGCCGCGGATGATTTTAAATATTTTCAGCACGCCCGGATCGGCGGTGATGCGGCTGATGTCGAGATAATTGTCCCTGATCATGGTCTGTCCTGTTTTATAAAAAATTTTATACTTGTATTGTTAACCGTTTTTAGATAATTTTCAAATACAATTATGTCAGAAATTAACCCCCGAATGTGAGTATTGCAATGAAAAAACTGTTTATTCTGAGCGTCGTTTTCCTGTTTGGCGCAGCTGCCGCCAACGCCGGTACGCCGAAGCTTTTGGGCGAATACAACGACTGGTCCGCCTTCTATTATCAGGACGGCAAAAACGTCGTATGCTACATGGCTTCCAGCCCGCAGAAGGACGAAGGCAAATATACCAAGCGCGGCGACATCTACGTCGTCATCACCCACCGCCCGGCGGAAAAAAGCTTTGACGTCGTCAATTTCGTTGCCGGCTATACCTACAAGCGCGACGCCAAAGTGGTGGTCAAAATCGGCAAAACCACCATTGACAAGATGTTTGTCGACAATGACAAAGCCTGGGCCGTCAGCGAAAAAACCGACAAAGAACTGGTTGCGGCGATGAAAAAAGGCGAACGGATGATCGTTACCGGCGAATCCTCGCGCGGCACGGCCACCAAAGACACCTATTCCCTTTCCGGCTTTACTGCCGCTTACCGCGCCATCAGCGCCAAGTGCAAAAAATGACGGACAAAATCGAACTGATCGGGCTGACGAAAAACGAGCTGGCTGCCTGTTTGCAGGAGATGGGCGAGCCGGCTTTCCGCGTCAAACAAATCTGGCAGTGGGTTTATTTTTACGGCAAAACCGATTTTAACGAGATGACCAACCTGTCCAAGACTTTGCGGCAGAAGCTGGCGGAACGTTTTGCTCTTTCGCGGCCGAAAGCGGTGACCGAACAACTCTCGAGCGACAAAACCCGCAAATGGCTGCTGGAGTTTGCCGACGGCGAAAAAATCGAAACCGTTTATATTCCGGAAGCCGATCGCGGCGCGGTCTGCATTTCCACCCAGATCGGCTGCGCCATGGGTTGCCGCTTCTGTCATACCGGTAGCCAGAAACTGACCCGCAACCTCACCGCGGGAGAAATCGTCGGCCAGTTTATGCTGGCGCGCGACGTTTACGGGGAATGGAACCTGGACGGCGAAAAGCGGATGCTTTCCAACATCGTGCTGATGGGCATGGGCGAGCCGCTGCAAAATTACGAAAACGTGGTCAAGGCGGTGGAAATTTTGACCGACGGCGAAGGCATCGCCATTTCCAAACGGCGGATTACGCTTTCCACTTCCGGCATTGTTCCCCATATCCGCGACATTGACCGTGACATGGGCGTCAAACTGGCGGTCAGCCTGCATGCGTCAAACAATGAGCAGCGTTCGGAAATTATGCCGATCAACAAAAAATATCCGCTGCCCGAGCTGATGCAGGCCTGTCACGACTATCAGGAAAACCATGGCGGCTATATCACTTTCGAATATCTGATGTTAAAAGATTTTAACGATACGCCGGCACATGCCGACGAACTGGCGGCTCTGATGAAGAAATACAAAATCAACGCCAAGTTCAACCTGATCGCCTTCAATCCCTGGCCGGGCTGCAGTTATCAGCCGAGTTCCAACAACCGGATCCATGTCTTTTCGCAAAAATTGCAGGATTACGGTTTTGCCGCGCCGATCCGCACTGCCCGCGGACAGGACATTCTGGCCGCCTGCGGACAGTTGAAATCTAAAAAAAACGGGGAACAGACGGGTAAATAACCCGCTTCAAAAACCGGATTGTCAGTGAACGGCCCCTGTAAGGGGCTGTTTATTTGTTAATCGATTGACAGAAAATCCCGGCCTTACCCAGGGCAGAATGTTTTTGTGCCGGCATGACACCGGCTTATGTCTTTGATTGTGGTCAAACCGCAAGCTTAAAGCAGGCCACTCTAACCTGTGCTTTTGATCATAATCAAACCGCAAGCTTGGCAAACCACACCAACCTGCATCTCTGATTATAATCAAACCGCAGGCTTAGCGGCCGTTTTGGCTTCCGGTTTGCCGGGATATCTGTTGCTTTTTTTCGGTTTGTCGGGGTTGGCTTAAAAGCTTAATCACCGCCAGCGGCGGAATAATATGCAAAAATACAAGCAAAGATATCGTGTTGTCTCTTTCGAAATATATTTGGGTAATCAAATACAGCAGAACAAGCGTTATGCCGCAAAGACCTTTCAGATTTCGGCGGGAAGAGAAAAACAAAGGGGCGCACAATGCCGTCAGTAAAACGGAAGCTGTTCCCGCTTTGCCGTTTGAAAAAACAAAATCCCGGCAGATAAAAGAACCGTAAGCCAAAAGAATGGGAACCGCGCTGATGGCATAAAATATTTTTAAATTGCTCCCGCCGCGCATGCGGGAAATTGCATAAACCGATATGACAATTATAAAATACAAGGCTTCCGTGCCGACCAGCATAAGCGGCAGAAGCCCTTCGGTCGATTTGTCGAAATCCCCGGTGGCTGAGCTAAAAACGACAAAACATACGAAAGATGTTGCGGCGGCATATAAAACAAGGGCTGAATATTTGAAAATTGCCGTCACCGCATTTCTCCGCAATTTAATCTTCGTCTTCCCGGTCATGGTACCGCCGGCGGCTGTTTGAACGGCGTTCCCGGTTCCGATAGCCGATTTGACGCTGCTCGGGCGGCCGGCGTTCGATTTCCGGCCGGTAAGAGGCGGCCTGATTTAACAGCGAGTCAATAATTTCCATCGGGTTTTTGCCGGCGAGCAGCTGCTGTTTGGTCACTTCGGTTGCCACCGACTGAACGACGGCATTGCGGAAAGCGTCCTGTGCGGAAATTTTGCTTTTTTCTTCCTGAAGCTTCGTTTTTTCCGTGTATTTGCGGTGAAAGCGGGCAAATTCGTACAGCGGATCGCCGCCGCGGATGTAGTTGTCCAGCCCTGCCAGATTGGTCTTTTCGTCCACCAGCGCCTTAATTCCGCCGCATTCCCGGTCGATATAAAGCTTCCAGTCTTCGATGATGTCCCAGTAAACGGCCGCCTGTACGCTGTCCGGCGCAATTTCTCCGAAATCGATAAACTTGATGTTGCCGGGACGCTGGTAAATGGTAATGTTCTTGTCAAAGAACTCTTTATTTTCCCTCAGTTTGCGCCGCGGATTGATCAGCGAATAAGCGAGACAAATGGCTACCAGCGCTTCTTTCAGTCCCTCGTTGGTCTTATAAACCACCTTAAGCGGCTTTTTGATCACTTCCGGGTTGTGCAGAGCGGCGTTGACACAGTACTGGTTAAGATTTTCCAGCGCGTCCAGCTGGTCGTCTTCCAGTTCGACCGAAGTTTGGATAACGGCGCTGAACGCCAGATCAATCAGTTCCTGAATGTCTTTTTCCGTTTTTGTTTCTTCCGTCATTTAACCCTCAACAATAGGCTTAAACTTCTTTACTGCTTCAATATAAACGTTTTTCTTGAATTCTGCAATTCTTTTGACCGCTTCGTCAATGTCTTCCCAGACATAACGGGCAAATTCCGGCTCTTCGGTTTCAAGATTGATCTCATTGTCTTCGCCGGTAAAGCGGAATAATACCCACTGCATTTCCTGCCCGTCATATCTCCACTTGCCGCCTTTTTGAATTTCCGGCGGAAAGGTATAGCGCAGCGGTTCGGTTACGGTATCCGCCGGTTCGACCGAAACGATCGAAGTTTCTTCCCTGAGTTCGCGCCGGGCGGCTTCGATCAGCCCTTCGCCGGCTTCGATTCCCCCTTGCGGAAACTGCCAGGCGCCGGGCAGGTCGCGCCGTTCGCACAAAAGAACCTTATGTTCCCTATAAACCGCGATGCCGACGCATTTTCGATAGTTGCCGTTCATTGTTTTATCCTTGTTTTTTGCTTTTGAAAAAACAGAGCCGGAGCATGCGCTGCCGCAAAACTCCGACCCGGCCGTCTTATTTCCTGTCGGCGGCGTAAATGCTCAGAGCCTTGATGGTATCAACCGCCCGCAGCAGCTGATAGTCTTTTTGCAGGTCTTCGTCATTGTTGCCGTTCTTGTCTTTGTCATCGGCTTTTTGATCTTTGTCGCCGGCCTCGACGTTGTCGTTTTTCAGCGCGTTTTTCAGCTCGGCTTCGCTGATTGTCAACCCGTCGAAATTAAGCAGTTCGACCTTGGCCGGCTTGACTTCGATGTCCGGCTCGATGCCCTTGGCCTGGATCGAACGGCCGGAAGGCGTGTAATAGCGGGCGGTGGTCAGCCGGATGGCGCCGTATTTGGC
Source organism: uncultured Azospirillum sp. (assembly GCA_902489795.1). Lineage (GTDB taxonomy): Bacteria > Pseudomonadota > Alphaproteobacteria > RF32 > CAG-239 > JAFUYI01. Next base: position 12,098 of record CABUBU010000016.1, on the reverse strand, counting down.
AAACGGAATCACGCTCTGAACCGAACCTTTGCCGAAAGACTTTTCGCCCATGATGATTGCCCGTTTATGGTCCTGCAAAGCGCCGGCGAGAATTTCCGAGGCCGAGGCCGAACCGTCGTTGATCAGCACCACGATCGGCAGCCCTTCGGCCACGTCGCCTTTGGTGGCGTTATATTTGATGGTATCTTCCTCGTTGCGTGAACGGGTAGAAACGATTTCCCCCTTGTCAAGGAACAAATCGGAAACTGCCACCGCTTGGTCAAGCAGGCCGCCCGGGTTGTTGCGCACGTCGATTACCAGTCCGCGGACGCCGTTTTTGGTTTCTTTCTGCATTTTGGCCAAAGCGTCTTTTACGTTCTTGTCCACTTCTTCGCTGAAGGAGGAAATGCGGATGTAAGCAACGTCTTTAGCCTTGATTTCGCTTTTAACCGATTGAATTTTTATTTCTTCGCGTTTTAAGGTGACGTCAAATGGTTTCTGAGTGCCGCGGCGGATGGTCAGTTTGATTTTGGTGCCGCTTTTGCCGCGCATTTTGTCGACCGCTTCGTTAAGCGTCATGCCGACGACGGTGGTGCCGTCGAGGCTGATGATGTAGTCGCCCGGTTTCAGCCCGGCTTTAAACGCTGGTGTGTCGTCGATCGGCGAAACCACTTTGACCACGCCGCTTTCCATCGTCACCTCAATGCCCAGACCGCCGAATTTTCCCTGCGTCTGCTCGTTAAGATACTGGAAGCTTTTGGCGTCAAGAAAGCTGGAATGCGGATCAAGCGAGGAAAGCATGCCGTTGATGGACGCTTCGATCAGTTTCTGGTCGCTTACCTCTTCCACGTAAGACGCTTTGGTCCGTTCCATGATTTCGCCGAAAAGGTTCAGCATTTCATAGGTGTCGGCTTCTTCTGCCGAAGGCGCCTTTTTGTCGGCGGCGGTTACGCAGCCGGCGGTCAGGACGATGTTGGCGATTAATGCAAATGTCAGTAATTTTTTCCACATAACGTTTTTCCTGTTTTTGTTCTTTTGTTTTTATTTGGCAAACCAGGCCTCGGGGTCGATCGGCCGGCTGTCTTTTCGCAGTTCGACATAAAGTTTGGCGTCGGCGCTTTTCGGCATTTGACCGATCGGTTCGCCGGCCAGCAGCATCTGCCCAACTTCGCAGTCGATGCTGTTCAAACCGGCCAGAAGCGACATGTAATGTTCGCCGTGTTCGATAATAATGATGTTGCCGTAACCGCGGAACGGGCCGGCAAAAATGACGGTGCCGTCAAACGGCGAAACCACCTGCGCCTCGCTCCGGGTTTTGATCGAAATTCCTTTGGCGCTGACGCCTTTGGCGGTTTCCTGCCCATAGGCCACGACAATCGGCCCCCGCGCCGGCATCGAAAGTTTGCCTTTGGCTTTGACGAAGTTTTGCCCCACGTCTTTTATATAAGCGGTCTGCGATTTTATCAAGTCATCGCTTTTGGCCTGTTCCTGCCGTTCTTTTTCCCGGCGCTCGTTAACCGCCAGCGCTTCCTGTTCGGCACGGTATCTTTCCAGCTCCTCGCGTTCGCGCTTCAGCTTTTCCTGCCGCTCGCGCTCCAGCTTTTCCCGCGCTTTGCGTTCCTTTTCCAGCTTGACCAGCAGTTCCCTGATGTCTTTGGCCTGAGCCGCCAGCTGTTTGATTTTTTGCCGGGCGGCGGCGCTTTTGTCTTCGATTTGGCTGCGGATTTTCGCTTTTTTGCGGATCAGCTGCTTCATCTGCCGGTGTTCTTTCTCAAGCGCCAGTTTGTTGCTGGAGATTTTTTTTACTTGCTGTTCGATCTTGCTTTTCTTGGTCGCGATGTTGTCGAGCTTCTCCCGGATCTGGGCGGCCTCTTCCGCCAGAAACGGCACCGTTTCCCGAAGCAGCATCGCGCTTCTGATGATTTCGACCGGCGTCAGCGGCTGCACGAACAGCGCTTCCGTCGGTTTCAAGGCCAGATTCTGCAGCGCGTAAAGAGTCTGGATCAGGTTTTCGTCTTCTTTGATAAAGTCGTCTTCCGCCGTTTTCAGTTCTTTTTGCAGCCGCGCCAGCTGTTTTTCCATCGCCGAAATTCTGTCTTCGGTGTTTTGAATCTGCCGCGCCTTTTGCACCATCTGCTTGCTCACCGTCGCCATTTCGACGCTGATTTTGGCAGCCTGGGCCTGCAGGCGCTTGTGTTCGACGCTCTTTTGTTCCACCTGCATCTGGATCGCTTCCAGATCCTTGCGGGAAACGACCGCCGCCGCTGCCGACTGCACTGTCAGCAGGCTTAAAAGCAAAGTTAAAAAGGCGGTTTGTATTTTCAACGGCGGTCGTCTCCGAAGCAGGTTTTATTTGCGGACCAAAAGCGATTTGCCGGTCATTTCCGCGGGCTGTTTAATGCCGAGCAGGTCAAGCAGGGTCGGGGAAATGTCGGCCAGTTTGCCGTTGTTGAGCGCGGCAACGTCTTTCGGACCGTTGACCAGCACCGCCTGTACGTCGCCGACGGTGTGCGCGGTATAGGGCTGGCCGGTTTTTTCGTCGACCATTTTTTCCGCGTTGCCGTGATCGGCGGTAACCAGCAGCGCGCCGTCAACGTCTTTGATGGCCTTGACCACTCTGCCCAGGCACTCGTCAACCGCGGCCACCGCTTTCAGGGCCGCTTCCATAATGCCGGTATGGCCGACCATGTCGCCGTTGGCGAAATTGCAGATGATAACGTCGAATTTTTGCTTTTCGATGGCGTCAACCAGATGGTCCGTCACTTCGTAAACCGACATTTCCGGTTTCAGGTCATAGGTGGCAACCTTCGGGCTGGGAACCAGAATTCTCGATTCCCCGGCGAATTCCTTTTCTTCCCCGCCGTTGAAAAAGAAAGTGACGTGCGCGTATTTTTCGGTTTCGGCAATCCGCAGCTGGGTGAGGCCGTTTTCCGCCACCACTTCGCCGAAGATATGCACCAGCGCTTCCGGCGGGAACATCGTCTGCATGAAACGGTTGTGGTCGACCGAATATTCGGTCATGCCGACCGCCATCGACAGCTCAATCGTCTTTTTCCGTTCAAAACCGGTAAATTCCCTGTCGGCCAGCGCATACAGGATTTCGCGGGCGCGGTCGGCGCGGAAGTTGGCCATCAGCACCGCGTCGCCGTCTTCAAATCCCTGATAGTCGCCGATTACGGCCGGAACCACGAATTCGTCGCTGACTTTTTCGGCATAAGAAGCTTTGATCGCCTCGACCGCGTCGGCAAAACGCTTGCCGTCGGCCATGACCATGTTGTTGTAGGCTTTTTCCACCCGGTCCCAGCGCTTGTCGCGGTCCATGGCATAGAAACGTCCGGCCACGGTGGCGATTTTGACGTTTTCCATGGCGGCGGTATCTTTTTCAAATTCGGCGACGAAGCCGGCGGCCGATTCCGGCGGCGTGTCGCGGCCGTCCAAAAAGGCGTGGACGTCGGTTTTGATGCCGTGTTCATTCAGAATGCCGGCCAGCGCGACGATGTGATGCTGGGAAGAATGAACGCCGCCCGGCGACATCAGACCCATCAGGTGGCAGGTTTTGCCGTTTTCTTTCAGTTTTTCAATCAGTTTTAAGAGGACCGGGTTCTTTTTAAGCGAACCGTCTTTGATCGCCAGATCAATCTTCGGCAGATCCTGCATGACCACCCGGCCGGCGCCGAGGTTGGTGTGTCCCACTTCCGAATTGCCCATCTGTCCTTCCGGCAGGCCGACGGCCAGTCCGGAGGTCTGTACCAGGCAATGCGGATATTCTTTCAGGATTTGGTGCCAGTTGGGCGTATGCCCCTGTTCAATCGCGTTGTCGGGGGTAATTTCCTTGCGGTAGCCCCAACCGTCCAAAATTAGCAGCATTACGGGTTTCTGTCTCATTTCCTTTGTCCTTTACCTTCTCTTTCGATTCTTGTTTTATGCTGATTATATATAATTACTTTCAGAATAAAAGCCCTAAATTGATATCTTTTTGCAAAAAAAGTCACTCCTCGCTTTCCGCCGTCAGCATCACTTTTTTCCAGATTTCGGCCGGCAGGGTGCCGCCGCCGACGCCTTTCATCGGCGAGTTGTCGTCGTTGCCGATCCATACCGCCGCCACGTAACGGTCGGTAAAGCCGACGAACCAGGCGTCGCGGTAATCCTGCGAAGTGCCGGTTTTGCCGGCGGCAAAGAACGGCAGTTGCGCTCTTTTGCCGGTGCCTTCAAGGATCACTTTTTCCATCATCTCGGTCATGGCTTCAACCGTGTCTTCGTCCAAAATCCGCTGCCGTTCGTCTTCGTCGTAAAGACGGGTGTAGAGCGGATAGCCTTCGCGGGTGTAAATTTCGGTAATCGAATATGGCCAGGCGGCATATCCGCCGTTGGCAACCGCGGTATAGGCCACCGCCATGTCCAGCACCTTGACCGCAGAACTGCCGAGCACCATTGCCGGGGTGTCGTCGATCGGGGTCGAAATGCCCATTTTGCGGGCGGTGCGGATAATGTCCCCGGACGGCAGTTTTTGCGCCAGGTTGACGGTGGCAAGGTTGAGCGAACGGACGAACGCCTCTTCCAGGGTTACCGTGCCGTAATATTTTTTGCTGTAGTTTTCCGGTTTCCAGCTGCCGATGGTGATCGGATAGTCGTCGATTTCGTCGTCGGTATCCCAGCCTTCTTCAAGAGCCGTCAGATAGACGAACGTCTTGAATGCCGAACCCGGCTGCCGAAGCGCCTGAGTGGCTCGATTGAACTGGCTTTTCTCATAATTGATGCCGCCGGCCATCGCTTTTACGGCGCCGTTTCTGTCCAGCACCACCACCGCGCCGTTGGTGACATTTTTGCTTTTCGCGTTGGCAAAAACCGCCTGCCGGAGGGCGCTTTCCGCCGCTTTCTGAATTTTCTTGTCAAGCGTGGTGTAAACGTTGATGTCGTTTTCCCGTTCGCCGATATAGGCGTTTACTTCCTGATAGACCCAGTCGGCGAAATATCTGCCGCCTTCGAGTTTGTCGTGAATGCCGGCGCCGATCGGCATTTTCAGCGCTTTGGCCTTTTGTTCCGGGGTGATGACGGCGGCGTTGACCATGTTTTGCAATACCACCGCTGCCCGCTCTAGGGCGCGCTCTTTGTCGGCGGCCGGGTTATAGCGCGCCGGCGCTTTCAGCAGGCCGGCGATGACGGCGCCCTCCAGCATGTTGAGATCGCGCGAGCTTTTGTGAAAATATTTCTGCGACGCCGCCTCGATTCCGTAAGTGCCGCTGCCCATGTAAACGCGGTTGAGGTAAAGGGTCAGAATCTGGTCTTTGGAAAATTTGCTTTCCAGCCAGAAGGCCATCAGCAGTTCCTGAACTTTGCGCTTGATGTTTTTCTGCGGGGTCAGAAACAGGTTTTTGGCCACCTGCTGGGTGATGGTGCTGCCGCCCTGGGCATAGCGTCCCTTGATCAGGTTGGCGGTCATGGCGCGGGTGAAGGCGATGACATCGAACCCGAAATGGGAATAAAAACGCCGGTCTTCGGTGGCAATTACCGCATTGATGACGTAAGGCGGCAGTTCGTCGGGATAGACCACTTCCGAATAAACGTTGCCGAAGGTGGCAATTTCCTGTCCGTTTTCGGCAATGATCGAAGTCGAGGGCTGCCGAGTGCGGGAAACCGCCTGTTCAATGTCGGGCAGGGTGGCAAAGCAATAGCCGACGTACAGCGCCAGCGCGGCGCCGACGGCAAGGGCGGCAAAGAAAAGCAGTTTCCACCAGCGGAAGCCGCCGGTCGTTTTTTTGCCGCGGGAAACTTTTTTCCCGCCGCCGGTTTTCTTTTTTGCCGCCGTTTTTTTGGCCGTCTGCCGTTTGCCGCCCTTTTTCTCTTCTTTTGCGTTTGCTGCCATCTGTCTTCCCCGGTTGCGATTCTTTCGCCGATTATAACCGGAAAATGTCACCAATAAGTTAAGCATAAGTATATTTCCCGGTTGGCTTATCGGCTTTGATGGTTTATATTGAGCGCAAAAGACGAAAACGGGAAAGGAAAGGCAATGACGGCAAAAAAAATTTGTTTGATCGACGGTTCGGGATACATTTTCCGGGCATTTTACGGCCTGCCGCCGCTTAATGCGCCGGACGGCACGCCGGTCAACGCGGTCTATGGTTTTACCAACATGTTTTTGAAGCTTACCTCCAAAATCGGCTGCGACTATACGTTGGTGCTGTTTGACGCCAAAAGAGAAAATTTCCGCAACCAAATCTTCCCCGAATACAAGGCTACCCGGCGCGAAGTTCCGGAAGAGCTGATCCCCCAGTTTCCGATCATCCGCGAAGCGGTTGGCGCCTTAAAGCTCAATTATCTGGAGATGGAAGGCTATGAAGCCGACGACCTGATTGCCACCTACGCGCGGCTGGCGCTCGAACAAGGCATGGAAGCGGTGGTCGTGTCGGCGGACAAAGACCTGATGCAGCTGATCCGCCCCGGGGTTGAGTTTTATGATCCGATGAAAGACAAGTTTTTTACCCCCGAAGACGTCAGGGAAAAATTCGGCGTTTATCCCGACAAAGTGGTTGACGTGCAGGCGCTGTCGGGTGACAGTACCGACAACGTGCCCGGGGTTCCCGGCATCGGCCCCAAAACCGCGGCCGAACTGGTCAACACTTTCGGCTCGCTGGAACAGGTGCTGGCTCATGCCGGGGAAATCAAACAGAACAAGCGGCGGGAAACGCTTTTGGCCAACCTTGACAATGCCCGTGTTTCGCTGGCTCTGGTGCGGCTGCGCGACGACGTTCCGGTGGAAAAACAGCCGGAAGATTATCCCTGCCGTTGTCCCGAACTGACTCTGGTGGAAGAATTTGCCGCCAAATACGGCTTTAACAGCTTAAAGCCGCGGCTGGCCCGCTGGGTTGAGGAACAGTGCAAAAAGGTTTATCCCGAAGCGGCGCCGGCAAAAGAAGAAACAAGAGATTACCGGCTGGCCGCGGACGGCAAAACGCTTGCGGAATGGCGGCGGCTGATTGAAGAAGAGGGCGCTTTTGCCTTCAAGGTGCTGGCCGACGGAATCAACCCGGTTTTTGACCGGGCGGTCGGCGTGGCGCTTTCCGTCGGCGGCGGCCGTGCGGTTTATCTGCCGTTTGCCGCCGAAGCGGAAAAGGCGGAAGCCTTCGACCTTTTTTCCGCGGCTGAAAGCAAACGGCCGGAAGGTTTGTCTGCCGCGGCCGTTGCTGCTTTTCTGCAGCCGCTGCTGGCCGATCCGGGATTGTTGAAAATCGGCCATGACATCAAGCGCGATATGCATTTCCTGTCCCGTTTTTTGACCGGGGAAACGGCGTTTTCGCCTTATGACGACGTCGAGGTCATTTCCTACGTTCTCGATTCAACCTCGCACGGCCACGGCCTGGCGGAACTTTCAAACCTTTTTCTCGGGGTGGAAATGACCAACCCCGACAAGCTTTTCGGCGTCGGTCGGCAGAAGATAAGTGCCGGCGATTTGGAACCGGAAATTGCCGCCGCTTACGCCTGCGAACAGGCCGACGTTGTCTTCCGGCTGCACGGGGTACTGCGTCTGCGGCTGGCGCAGGAGCGGATGGCGACCGTTTACGAACATTATGACCGGCCGCTGGTCGCTACCTTGTTCGAAATGGAGAAAAACGGGGTGGCGGTCAATGCTGCCGGCCTGAAGGAACTGAGCGCGGAACTGGAAAACCGTCAGCACGAACTGGAAAAGGAAATTTTTGCCCTGGCCGGCGAGGAGTTCAACCTCGGGTCTCCCAAGCAGATCGGCGAAATACTTTACGGCAAGCTGGGACTGAAAGGCAAGAAGAGCGCCGGCGGCGGCTATCAGACGGGAGCGGAAGTGCTGGAAAAAATGGCGGAAGAGCACCCGCTGCCGGCCAAAATTCTCGACTGGCGCGCGGTTGCCAAGCTGAAATCGACCTATACCGACGCCCTGCTGCCGCTGATCGACGAAAACGGACGCATTCATACCACCTACAGTCAGACCACCGTCAACACCGGCCGGTTGTCGTCGGTCAACCCAAACCTGCAAAACATTCCGGTGCGCAGCGAAGACGGTCTGAAAATCCGCCGCTGCTTTGTCGCCCGGCCGGGCTGCCGGCTGATTTCCGCCGACTATTCGCAGGTGGAGCTGCGGCTGATGGCGGTGCTGGCCGACGTGAAGGCCTTGAAAGAAGCTTTTGCCGCCGGCATCGACATTCATACCGCGACCGCCATGCAGGTCTTCGGCCTGCCGCGGGAAGAGGTGACGCCCAACGTCCGCCGCCATGCCAAAGCGATCAATTTCGGCGTTATTTACGGCATTTCCCAATACGGCCTGGCCAAACAGATCGGCATTTCGAACGACGAAGCGAAAAAATACATCGACGCTTATTTCGCCAAAATGCCGGAGATTAAGCGCTATATGGAGCAGACCATCGAATTTGCCCGCAAAAACGGCTATGTGACCACGCCGTTCGGCCGCAAATGCGCGGTACCGGGCATCAATGACAAAAACCAGCGGATTGCTTCCTTTGCCGAACGGGCGGCAATCAACGCCCCCCTGCAGGGCGGTGCCGCCGATATCATGAAAAAGGCAATGAACGAAGTCTTTGCCCGGCTGAAGGAAAGCGGCCTCAAGGCCAGAATTCTGCTGCAGGTGCACGACGAAATGGTGCTGGAAGCGCCGGCGGAACAGGCAGAAGAAACGGCGCGCCTGCTTAAGGAAACGATGGAAGGCGCGGTGAGTTACGACGTCACTTTCGTCGCCGATACCGGCATCGGCGGCAACTGGGCCGAAGCACACTGAAAAAGCCCGCCGGAAACAACGTAAAATATGCACAAAAGCGTTAATTTTTCGTACTTTTCGCTTGGGTTTTGCGCGAAAATACTGTATGTTTGCAAATAGTGAAAACGTATCGAAAATAAATTGTAAGGAAGATTACTTATGGTAGACATGACACAAGCCGAAATCGACAGGGAAGAACAGGAATACAATGCCGATTCGATCAAAGTCCTGCGCGGGTTGGACGCGGTTCGCAAACGCCCGGGGATGTATATCGGCGACACCGATGACGGCACCGGCCTTCACCACATGATTTACGAGGTGCTGGACAATGCGATCGACGAGGCGCTTGCCGGTTACTGCGACAAAACCGAAATCATCCTCAATCCCGACGGTTCCGCCACCATCCGCGACAACGGCCGCGGTATTCCGGTCGGCATGCACAAGGAAGAAGGCGTTTCCGCGGCGGAAGTAATTATGACCCAACTGCACTCCGGCGGCAAGTTCGACAACAATTCCTACAAGGTTTCGGGCGGTCTGCACGGTGTCGGCGTTTCCGTCGTCAACGCGCTTTCTACCTGGCTTAAGCTGCGCATCTGGCGCGAAGGGCATGAGCATGTGGTTACCTTTGCTCACGGCAACGTAGTCGAGCATTTGAAAGTGGTCGGCGACGCCCATGGCCGCCACGGAACGGAAGTGACCTTCCTGCCGTCGCCGGAAACCTTTACCATGACCGAATTTAATTTCGACACGCTGGAAAGAAGCATCCGCGAAAAGGCGTTCCTCAATTCCGGCGTTTATCTCAAACTGATCGACAACCGGGGCAGCGAGCCGCGGGAAGCGGTTATGCACTATGAAGGCGGCCTGACCGCGTTCGTCAACCACATCAATAAATCTAAAGCGCCTCTGCACGATAATGTTGTTGCTTTTTCCGGCGCCGACAACGATAGTTGTATTCAAGTTGAGGCCGCGATGCAGTGGACCAATGCCTACAACGAAAGCATGCTCTGCTTTACCAACAACATTCCGCAAAAGGACGGCGGCACACACCTGGCCGGCTTCCGTGCCGCGTTGACCCGTACCGTCAACAACTATATTGCGGAAAACAACCTGCTGAAAAAAGACAAGAACCTGATTACCGGCGAAGACATGCGCGAAGGTCTGACTTGCGTGCTCTCCGTCAAGGTGCCGGATCCGAAGTTCTCGTCCCAGACCAAGGACAAGCTGGTTTCCTCCGAAGTGCGTCCAGTGGTTGAGGGCGTCGTCAGCGCCAAATTGCAGGAATGGCTGGAAGAACACCCGGCGGAAGCCAAAGTCATCGTCGGCAAGATCGTCGAAGCTGCCACCGCCCGCGAGGCCGCCCGCAAGGCGCGCGAACTGACCCGCCGCAAGGGCGTGCTTGACATCGCCTCATTGCCGGGTAAGCTGGCCGACTGTCAGGAGAAAGATCCGGCTCTGTCGGAAATATTTATCGTCGAGGGAGATTCGGCGGGCGGTTCTGCCAAACAGGGACGTGACCGCAAAACCCAGGCGATTTTGCCGCTGCGCGGTAAGATTTTGAATGTTGAGCGTGCCCGTTTCGACAAGATGCTCAATTCGGCGGAAATCGGCACTATGGTAACGGCGTTCGGCACCGGTATCGGCCGCGACGACTTCGACGCCGACAAATGCCGCTATCACAAGATTGTGATCATGACCGATGCGGATGTCGACGGCAGCCACATCAGAACTTTGCTGTTGACCTTCTTCTATCGTCAGATGCCCGAACTGATCGAACGCGGCTATGTCTATATTGCCCAGCCGCCGCTTTATAAGGCTAAACGCGGCAATTCGATCATCTACATCAAAGACGAGCACGAAATGGAAGATTATCTAGTGCGCGGCGGCTGCGAAGACGCAGTGCTAAAACGCGCCGACGGCGAGCAGGTGGCCGGTTCAGATTTGATTTCAATGGTGGAAAATACCCGCAAAGCCCGTAGCCTGATTGCTGCTTTGAGTAAGAAAGCGCCGGAAAAAATCGTCGAACAATTGGCAGTGGCCGGTATGTTTGATCCAGCCGTCGTACAAAATCCGGAGAAACAGAAGACTCTGGCTGAAGCTGTCGCTGTCAAACTAGATGCTGCTGAGGCGGAATACGACAAAGGCTGGAAAGCCGATCGTCTTGAAGATGGTTCGCTCAATTTCCATCGTACACTTCGCGGCGTGGAAGAAAGACATATTGTCGGCAGTTCCGTTTTTGAAAGTCCGGAAGCCAAAGTTTTGAATGAAATGAAGGCTTTTCTGTATGAAAACTACAGTGGCGAACAACGTCTGCTTTCGCCCAAACTGGGAGAGGAAAAGAAAATCCACGGCCCGGTTTCCTTTGTCGACGCAATTATGGCCATGGGCCGCAAAGGCATCACCATTCAGCGTTATAAAGGTCTGGGCGAGATGAACCCCGAGCAGCTGTGGGAAACCACCCTTGACCCGGAAGCGCGTTCCCTGCTGCAGGTTAAGGCGGAATATCTGGACGAAGCCGATCAGGTGTTTGCCACCCTGATGGGCGACGTGGTCGAACCGCGCAAGGAGTTCATTCAGGAAAATGCCCTGAACGTGGTCAATCTGGACATTTAGTCTTTGTCCTCCATCTGAAATGCGGCCAGGATCGTTTCTCCGGCCGTTTTTTTTATGTCCGGTCGCCGTTTTCTCCCGGTCGGGTTCGGCGGTAAAAGCGGCGGGAAAAGTTTTTTATATAAAAATCACGGCCGGTTTGCAAAAACCGACCGTATGCCGAAAGGATTAAAGATTGCGGCAAAAGTTATTTTTTCTAGGAAATTGTCTGCTTCAAAAGCATGACATATTCTTCCAGCATCGCTTTGACGGCCTTTGTAACCGCCGTTTTCGCCAATACGGAATTTTTGTCCTTGCATTCCTTGGTGCCGCATTTGTCGGCCGTCGTGTACAGATAATCGTACATTCCGTTGACCTGTTTGATGTATTTGGCATGGGATTCTGTCAGTTCCGGTATAGATTCCGAATAATATTTCTTGATGATTTGATGAATAATATCCTCATAACAGGAAACGGCATTTTGTTTGCTTTTGATCATCTGTTCCGTATTTTTGGCGGCTTTCGCGTCCTTGTCAAGGGTCTGGTCACATTTTTTCATTTCTTCGTTGTAAGTGTCAACATCTTTCTGAATTATCTCATCGCTGAACGAAACGGGGTGATAACTCTTCGGCCACGCAAAAGCGTCGGCGGAAAAAAACAGGACGGATAAAATAACGGCAAACGTTTTCATGAATCGGCCTCCCGGTTGGTTTTTGTATATCATACCGCGGTTAATTACAAAATCAAGTGAGGAAAAGCCGTTTTTTCTTGACTTTAAATACATTATATGTTA
>CABUBU010000015.1 GCA_902489795.1 uncultured Azospirillum sp. | reverse complement strand
TTCCTCTTCCTCTTCCTCTTCCTCTTCCTCTTCCTCTTCCTCTTCCTCTTCCTCTGTTCCCTCTTGCCAAGCTTTTTTCGCTTTCTCTCCCCCTCAAAAAAGCCTGATTAAATTTCCGCTTGCCAACGGGCGGCAATTTCTTTAATATCAATCCCGCATCCGGGAGGCCGGGTGCGGAGTGTCAGAGCTCCTTTAGCGAAAAACATGTTTCCCTTTAAGAGGGAGCTGCTGATATAAGCGTATCTTTATTGATATGACGAATAAAGCAGACTGTTCGCTAACAGTTCTCTTCACTTAGGCATCTAAATTCGCCGCGGTCGCTCACGTTTTCCTTGCTCATTAAGATGTTGCAAAGATTTTGCAGACAAAAACAACCGGAGCAACGGTTGTTTTTGCTTAGCAATCCCGTCACCTTGGTTTTATCAAGGTGAGTTTTGTTTTTTATCATAAACAAAATTAAGGAGTTACAAACATGAAATCCAAACTTCACCTCAAACAAAAAATCGGCCGGAAATTGGGCGAATACCGCCGCAATCACGGGATTCGCCTGGAGCATGCGGCCAAACAAAGCGGTGTTCCGTGGCAGATGATAGACCAGCTTGAGCTTGGCAGTACCGCCCAGTGGAGCGCCTACAAACTGCTGCTTGACTTTTATGGTAAAGGGATCGGCATTGAGCTGGTAGACAGGAAACCCGGCAGTTTTCCTCCTCAGGGGATCAGCGAACAGGAGAAAGAAAAGTACCGTCGTCGGGAACCGGTCGTGCATAACCGGGTAGGGAAAGTCGGGGAAAAGGAAGAAGTTTCCCCGCCGGATGTTTTATAAAACCGAAAGCCGTCCCGTTTTGCCACGGGACGGTTTTTGCATTTGCCGGCTAAAACGTCCGTTCCCGCCCGGAGGAGAGGGCGTCGTTAAAAGCAGGGTGCCGGAGCCGAGGCATAAAAATGCTTGTGAAAATTTCAAATTGCGCTATTTTAAGGACAAAGATTCGCAAAATTGATTTTTTATGAGGAAAAAAATGAAAGCAAGAACCAGATTTGCGCCTTCTCCGACCGGTTATATGCATATCGGCAACCTGCGCACCGCTTTGTACGAATATCTGATTGCCAAATCTTCCGGCGGCGATTTTCTGCTCCGGATTGAAGATACAGACCAGAAGCGCTATGTCGAAGGCGCGACCGACATCATTTATTCGACCCTGAAAACCGTCGGCATGAATTGGGACGAGGGGCCGGATATCGGCGGCAATTACGGACCGTATATCCAGTCGGAAAGAAAGCCGATTTATGCCGAATATGCCCATAAGCTGGTTGAGTTGGGCGGTGCTCATTATTGTTTCTGCGCGCCGAAAGACGAAGCGGAAGACGATGAAGCGGAAGAAAACGCCGTTCCCGCCAAATTTCAGGATCCGTGCAAACGGCTCTCACTGGAAGAGGCGCGGGCAAGAATTGCCGCCGGCGAACCCTATACTGTTCGCCAGACGATCAACAAAAAGGGAAAATCGCACTTCCATGACGAAGTTTACGGCGATATTGAAATTGACTATGATGATCTGGACGAGGGCGTGCTGCTGAAGACCGACGGTTTTCCGACCTATAACTTTGCCAACGTGATCGACGATCATCTGATGGCAATTACCCATGTCGTGCGCGGCAACGAATATATTTCCTCAACCCCGAAATATAACCTGATTTACGAGGCTTTCGGCTGGACACCGCCGGTTTATGTTCACGTGCCGCAGGTGATGAAAGATGCCCAGCACAAGCTGTCGAAAAGAAACGGCGACGCTTCGTTCCAGGATCTGGTGGCGAAAGGCTATCTGCCGGCCGCGATTCTTAACTACATCGCGTTGCTCGGCTGGAACCCGGGCGACGACCGCGAAATTTTCTCGCTGGCCGAATTGGAAAAAGCTTTCAGCGTTGAGCGTCTGAACAAGTCTCCGGCAATTTTTGACATTGTCAAACTGACCTGGATGAACGGTTGTTATATCCGCGCTTTGTCGCCGGAAGAGTTTCACCGTCAGGCGCTGCCTTGGTATGAAAAATGCCTTACTCGCCCGCTTGATCTCGAAATTTTGAGCAGGGTTTTGCAGCCGCGGATAGAAACTTTGGCTGATATTGCCGCACAGACCGATTTTCTGGAAAAAATGCCCGAATACGATCTGTCGCTTTATGAAAACAAAAAGATGAAAACCGACCGTGCGGTTGCGGCGGCGACACTCAAGCTGGCGGCGGCACGGCTGCCGGAAATTGCCGCATGGAACAACGAAAATCTGTTTGAAAGCCTGAAGGCTCTGGCAGCCGAAAACGGGCTGAAAAACGGGCAGATTCTTTACCCGCTGCGCATTGCCCTGAGCGGCAGGGAAACCACCGCCGGCGGTGCTACCGAAATTGCTGCCGTGCTCGGCCGGGAAGAAACTCTGGCGCGGATTGCCGCGGCGTTGGTCAAACTGGGAGCATAAGCATGAAAGATGTCAGTGCCGGCATTATCGTCCGCAAAGGTAAAATCTTTATTGCACAGCGGCCGGAAGGCAAGCCGCTGCCGAACGTGTGGGAATTTCCCGGCGGCAAGCTCGAGCCAGGCGAAACGCTGCCGCAATGCCTGAAACGCGAGTTGAAGGAAGAACTGGACGTGGATGCCGAAGTCGGCGAATTCATTATGAATACCACCTATGGCTATGCCAGCGGCGAATTCCGCATCAACGTTTACCGCGTGCATATTCCTGACGATGCCGAGCCGAAGCTGAACGTTCACCAGAATGCGGCCTGGGTTACGCCGGCGGAAATGGACAATTACGAATTTCCGCCCGCCGACGCGGACATCATCCGCCATTTGAAAACGGTCGGGCTGTAAGCGGAAAAACTGTTTTGACGGACTGCCGGAAGATTCGGCAGTCCGTTTTTTGTCATCCGAAAATCCCCCGGCCGGGCGGGGAGATTTTTTGGCATTTATATTGTCCATCGGCCGGCAAAAGGCTCATTTAAAAATGCCTGAAAAATAACACTTTTCGGGTCTGAAGCGTATGAGGAAAACGCCGGTTGACAAAATTGTCGGAAACGAATAGACTGAAAGCCTGAACATCATTATTAACAAAATTTTTAATTCCTATGAACGAAACTTTGATTTTGGCAATAATTGCGGTTGCTGCCGCGGTTTTGCTGCTGGGAATGCCTTTTTGGCTTTTCGACAAAAGAAAAAACGCCGTTTGTGTGCCTGCTCCCGTGCCCGGTGAAGAATATCGGCCGGCGACGGCGGAGGAAATTGCCGTGCTGCGCAAAATGGTAACTGACCTTTTTGCCGGTTCGGTGGTCAATGACGGCGATCGCCGCTGCATACGGGAAGCGATTGCCTTGTGGCAGCCGGGAACGAGTTTTGCAAAGCTGATGCAGAATCTGGTCGCCGAGTTGGAAATCATGCCTTCCGTCGATCGTTATCAGCTTTATGACTACCTTCGCGAAATGCACGATTCTCTGGAAGAAATTGCGGAAATGCGCGAACTTGACCGCAAGATGGCGAAAAACACCCGCATTTGCCGCATCGGCAACGCCTGTTTTCTGGCGGCTCTGAAAGAAGCAAACTTTTAAAACCTTTCGCCATGAACGAGAAATTATGGATCTGCGTGTTGGCCGGTTTGTTTTTTCTGGCTATTTTGTTTCTGCGTGCGTCGCGTTCGAGAGCGTCAACGGAAAAGCAAATGCCGGCGGATGAAAAAAACGATCTTCGGATCATTGCTGCCGCCTGCAATGAAATCTGGATGTTTTTCTACTGCCGCTCCTATCCCGGTCTGGACGAACTGGATGCCGCGGAACTGCGGAACGTTTTTGAAGGCGCCCTGCTGGCAATAACCCGCGAAGACGCTTTTGGTCTTTACGGACATCTTAAAGAAAAGCTGAAACAAAGCGACGACGCCCTGCAAAGCGAGGCGTGCGCGCTGATTATCCGGGAATTGAGCCGCCATTTCGGCTGCTGACGGATTGTCTGCCTCAACCCCCTTTTCGCCCCCGGCGGTGCGAAAAGGGGGGTCTTATTTTTAAAATTTGCTTTTGCTTGCTTTTGCGGGTTATAATGACCAGATAGAAAGCTGTTGTTGGCGGTAGCACATGATATACGGATATAAAAACATATGGAAAGTGGCTGGTCCGATTCTGCTCGGGATGGTCATTCAGCAGCTGATCGGCGTGACCGACGTGGTTTTTCTCGGCCGCGTCGGACAGGCGGAACTGGGCGCTTCGGCCATTGCCGGCCTTTATTATATTACCATTTACATGCTGGGTGTCGGTTTTGGCGTCGGCGTGCAGATTTTGATCGCCGGATTGAACGGGCGTGGACATTATCACCGGATTGCGCCGGTTTTTTATCAGGCTATGGGGCTGATGCTGGGTTTTGCTGCGGCGGCGATCGCCGTTTCCTATCTGCTGACACCGTGGGCATTGCCGCTTCTGATCAGTTCGCCGCGAGTGCTTGCGGCCGCGCGTGACTATCTCTATTTTCGCGTGTGGGGTTTTGTCTTTGCTTTTGCCGTCATCGTTTTCCGCGCTTTTTACGTCGGCATCGTCAACACCCGGATTTTAAGCCGGAGTGCGGCGGTGATGCTGATTGTCAACGTCGTCGGCAATTATCTGCTGATTTTCGGCAATTTCGGTTTTCCGAAAATGGGGATCGGCGGTGCCGCGCTGGCGTCGGTGATTGCCGAAGCGGTTTCCGCCGCCGTTTTCGTCGTTTATACCCGGCACAAAGTCAACGCTTCCCGCTACGGGCTTGATGCTTTTTACGGTTATGATCCGCATCTGGTCAAAAAGATATTTTCGGTTTCCGTCTGGACTACCATCCAGTTGTTTGTGTCTTTTGCCGCCTGGTTTTTCTTTTTTGTCGCCATTGAACATATAGGCGAGCTGGAACTGGCCGCTTCCAACGTTTTGCGTTCGATTTCCACCATGCTCTACATGGTTGTCGGCGCGCTCGGCGCCGCCGCCTCTTCGCTGACGGCCAATTTGGTCGGGCAGGAGCGGGTGAAACAGATTGGTCCCACCTGCGGGCGCATCATCCGTCTGGGCTTTGCCATCGAACTGGTGCTGTGCATGCTGCTGGCCTTTTTCCCCGAAGCGGTTATGCGTATTTATACCGATGACACGGAATTGATCGGCGGCAGCGTTAACGCTTATTACGTCATGCTCGGCAGCTATGTCGTAATCGTGCCGGCAATGATCGTGTTTAACGTGGTTATCGGTTCCGGTCAGACGAGAGAAGCGCTTTACATCGAACTGGCGGCGACCGTCATTTATGTGGCCAACGTCTGGTATGTGGTGGTCTGGCGGCAATCCTCTCTGGCCTGGTGCTGGAGTACCGAATATTTTTACAACTTCATGATGATGTTGTTCTCTTACTGGTATTTGCGCCGCAAAAAGCTTATATTTTAACCGTCGGCGGCCGATATTGCTTGACGGCGCCGGTGATTGCGAATACATTGTCGGTAAAAAACAACCGGAATGGTTTTAAATGGAAACAAAATTGAAATATGCCGTCGAAGGAACGCGGCTCTGCATTGAGCTGAACGGCGACTATCTGGAATATGACGATGATGGGGTGGTGCGCCGGCTGTACGAAGCGGCAGAAAGCGCGGAAGTCCGGTCGCTCGAGGTGTGCGCGGAAAAGCTGGAACGCTGGGATTCGACGCTGCTTGTCATTTTGTTTAATCTGGAAAAAACGGCCCGCCGTCGCAAAATCGAAATCAAAATGCTCTCTTTGCCGACCGGACTGAAAAAAATGCTGGCTCTGGCATTTTCCGTCGACCGCAAGCCCGGCGGCGAAAACCGGACACGCCAGGGTCTGTTGGAACGCGTCGGCAATTGGGGTATTGATATTGCCGCCGGTGCCAAAAAGGGGGCTTCTTTTCTGCAGGGAGCCGGGCGTTCTTTCGGACGCTTTTTGTTCGGAACCGCGGTGATGCGCCGGGTAGATTTTTTATTTGCCCTGGAAGACTGCGGCTATAAGGCACTGCCGATCGTTTCGCTGATCAGTTTCATGGTCGGTTTGATTCTGGCCTTTGTCGGTGCCGTTCAGCTCAAAACTTTTGGTGCCGAAATTTATGTCGCCAGTCTGGTAACTATCGGCATGACGCGCATTATGGGGGCAATTATGACCGGCATCATCATGGCCGGCCGCACCGGCGCGTCCTATGCCGCTACCATCGGTACCATGCAAGTCAACGAAGAAATTGATGCCCTGAAAACGATGGGCATTCCGGTCGGTGATTTTCTAGTGCTGCCGCGGATGACGGCACTGGTGATGACAATGCCGCTTCTGACCATGTGGGCAGATTTTATGGGCATGCTGGGCGGCGGCTTTGTCGGCGTGACCATGCTCGGGATCCCGTTGCAACGCTATTGGGAGCTGTCGGTTGAAGCAATTACCCTCGGCAATTTCATGGTCGGCATTTTTCACGGTTTTGTATTCGGCGTCGTAATAGCCGTCTGCGGCTGTTATTACGGCGTTTATTGCGGACGCAACGCCGACAGCGTCGGCATCGCTACCACCAAAGCGGTGGTTTCGGCCATTGTCTGGATGATCGTCATGACCGGTATCATCACCGTTTTTTGCGAGGTGTTGGGCATATGACGAACGAAGTGCAGATTGCGGTAAAAAACCTGACCATCGGCTACGGCGATTTCGTATTGCTGAAAGACCTCAATTATAACATCAACCGCGGTGATGTTTTCATCATCATGGGCGGATCGGGCTGCGGCAAAAGCTCAATGCTGCGGGTGTTGACCGGTCTGGTGGCGCCGCAGAAGGGAACCGTTGTCATCGACGGGACAGATTTTACCAAAGCGGCACCGGCGGTGCGTGACGAGATTATGCGCCGTTCTGGCATTTTGTACCAGAGCGGGGCGTTGTTCAGCTCTATGACGCTGGCGGAAAATATTGCTCTGCCGCTTGAACAGTATACCAGCTATTCGGAGCGGGAAATCAGCGAGCTGGTGTCGCTCAAGCTGGCGCTGGTCGGGCTGGCGGGATTTGAAGACTTTTATCCGTCGGAAATCAGCGGCGGCATGAAAAAACGCGCCGGTTTGGCGCGCGCGCTGGCGCTTGATCCGGAAATCGTCTATTTCGACGAGCCTTCCGCCGGGCTTGATCCGGTTAGCTCCAGACTGCTTGACGACCTGATTTTGGACATTAACCATAATCTGGGCACTACGATTGTGATCGTCACCCACGAGCTGGCGTCCATTTTTGCCGTCGGCAGCAATTCTGTTTTTCTTGACGGCGAAACCAAATCAATCCAGGGCTACGGCAATCCCCGCGAACTGCTGAAAAATCCGCCGAACGAAAAAGTGTACAATTTCTTAACCAGAGGGGGCAGCGAGCATGCGTAAAAAACCCAACAACAAACTGATCGGTTTGTTCATTATATGCGGAATCACTTTGTTTCTTGCTACGGTCGGAATGTTTGTGGCAGAAAAGGTTATGACCGATACAAAAAGTCGGGTTGTTATGTATTTTTCCGAATCCATTAAAGGGCTGGATGTCGGGTCGCCGGTCGTGTTCAAAGGAGTGAACATCGGCCGTGTCGTCAAGATAGATCTGATTACCGATATGCGTGACGGAGAATTTACAATCCCGGTTTTTGTCTCTTTTAATGCACAAAATTTTAATCCGTCGGTTCCGAACGAAATTCGTCGGCAAATTTTGCGGGAATTGGTCAGCAAAGGATTGCGGGCGCGTTTGAGTACCCAAAATTATTTGACCGGCCAGTTGATGATCGAACTGGAAATGATGCCGGTTGACACACCGGCAGTTTATCGTGGCCAAAACAACTCTGCTCCCGAAATTCCGACGGTATTGTCGCCGCTGGCAGAACTCTCCCGCGGTTTTCAGGAGATTCCGCTGAAGCAGACGGTGACCAAAATGAACAAGTTCCTCGATTCCCTAAACGAGCAGGTGGTGCCCAAGTTAAATACGGTGCTGGAAGATTTCGCGCAAATTCCCGAGCAGACCAGAAGTATTCCGGAAACTTTGCGCAATGTTGACCGTGCGGTGAAAGAAGTTCCCGACGCCTTGCGCAGTTTTGACCGGGCAATGACGAATATTTCCGGCGCGGCCAAGTCGCTAAACAATTTTGCTGATTATATAGAAAGACATCCGGAAGCATTGTTAAAAGGAAAAGGGAGATATTGAAATGAAAAAAACGAGTATATTGGCAATAGTGTTGTTTCTGGCCGGCTGCGTCGGTACCAGCAGTCCGTCTCATTTTTATCAGCTGCAAATGACGGATGCCCGGGTTGAACCGGTTTCTTCCCGGCGGCTGGAGGTCGGGGTTGAGGAAGCCTTTGTGCCGAAATATCTGGATCGGCCGCAGATCGTGACTATGGAAGCCGGTTCTTCCGAGCTGAAAATGTCCGAATTTTACCGTTGGGCGGAACCGCTGTCGAGTTCTTTTTCCCGTGTTTTGGCTGACGATTTGTCGCTCTACCTGCCTAAATCGGTCGTCAAATACAAAACTCTGAGCAGTGAAAACTTCACCTATACGATCACGCTCGAAATCAATAAAATGGATGCCGTTTTGGGGCGGAAACTGGAACTTGACGTCTGGTGGACGGTGTACAAAAACGGCCGTGTCGCCGTCCGTGACCGCGCCCGCCTGTCTTCGCCGCTGGGAGACACTTATGAAGATCTGGCCGGCCGTCAGAGCGCCCTGATTAATGAACTGGCGGGACAGATTGCTGCCCGGCTGGCAAAATTGTGAATGCGGGTATGCCGGAAAGAGCAGACATTGAACGGGTTTTGAGCCATTACGGAATCAACGGCCGGGTTGTCGGCGAACGGCGCGGACCGTTGTTGCAATTAGTGGAATTTGAGCCGGCGGCCGGCACTAAAATTAAAAAACTTGCGGCCGTGCTTGACGATGTTGCACGTGAGCTGAAAGTTCCTTTCGTTAACGTGGAACCGGTGCCCGGCAGCGATTCCCTGTGGTTGGAAATTCCCGCGGAAACGCCGGAAACCGTTGATTTTATGAGTTTGACCGACAGTCGCGCGTTCAGGGAATTTAAAGCGGCGCTGCCGCTTTGTCTGGGAGTTGACATACGCGGCGAACCGGTGATGGCCGACCTTGCCAAAATGCCGCATTTGCTGGTGGCCGGAACCACCGGTTCGGGCAAGTCCGTCGGCCTGAATACCTTTATTCTGTCGCTGATCAAAGCCAAAAAGCCGGCGGAAGTGCGGTTTGTGCTGATAGATCCGAAAAGGGTTGAGTTCGGCATTTACGACAATCAGCAATACATGCTGGCGCCGGTGGTGACCGACAACCGGCAGGCGGTCGAAATGCTGGCGCGACTGGCCGACGAAATGGAACGCCGCTATCTGCGGCTGCGGGAAAGCATGACCCGCAATATTGCCGAATATCATTCCCGCGTCGGGCTGATGCCTTATATCGTTTGTATCATTGACGAATTTGCCGATCTGGTGGCGACCGGGCCGGAAGCGGAAAAATACGTGCGTCTGCTGGCGCAAAAAGCCCGCGCCTGCGGAATTCACCTGATTGTCGCTACTCAGCGCCCTTCCGTCGACGTGGTTGCCGGTGTGCTGAAAGCCGATTTCCCCTGCCGGCTGGCTTACAAGACGGCAAGCGCGGCGGATTCCCGCACCATCTTGGATACGGGCGGCGCGGAAAAGCTTCTCGGCCGCGGAGACTCGCTTTATCTTGACGGCAGAGGACGGCTGCTGCGTCTGCACGGCGCCTATGTTGCCGACAACGACATCCGGGCGCTGCTGGAACCCTGGCGGGGGGAAGCCGCGCCGCTATTGCCCGAAAAGCCGGCGGAAAAAAGAACCAAAGCCCCCGCCGCAAAAAAGCGGGAACCGGGGATTTTCCGGCGGCTGCTGAGTTGGTGGAGTTCGCTTAAAGCACGGGAAAGAAAAAGCATCATATCCGGTTTAAGGCAGCTGTTCGACGGCATCGTCGGCCGCCGTGCCCGCAAGTAAGACGGAAGTTGTGAAAATGTCATCGTATGCGGACGTTGCAAACCGGGCAATCGGGGGCGGTTTTGTTATAATGTCCGTTATCATAAGAAAACCCCGGCGAAAGCCGGGGTTTTTGAAAATGCGGACGGTTATCTGACATCGGAATTTTCTTGTTCGGAAGGCAGAACCGGAGCGGGAGCTTCGGTCATGGCGTCATCTTCATTTTCGTCGGTATCTCCCTCTTCGGCTTCATCGTCTTCTTCATTATCTTCATATCCGTTTTGACTTGTCGGTTTTGTCGAAATGTCTTGAGGAGCACTGGAAGCGCCTACCGTCGGGACGGTATCGGCATCTTTTACGGGATCTTCCGCCGGAGTGCTTACGTTAACGGCTTCGGGCTTTTTTTCGATAGCCGGAGGCATGTTGCGATCTGCCGACATCGGATCCGGTTTCATTCCGTGCCGCATTTTTTTCCTTTCCATATGGCGGGCTTTGCTTTCCGCTTTGACTTTTTCAAACTCGGCCTTCTGTTCGGGAGTCAGAATGCTTTCGAAAGCCTCCATGTTGGATTTTCTGATCTCGTTCATCTGGATTCTGATTTCCTTCATCTGATCCATCAGGTCTTTGATTTTAACCTGGTCGGCTTTGCGGCGGTCCTGCATGGCTTGATATTGTTCTTTTGAGAGTTTCAGACGGTCGGCGAGCTTGGCCTCCATCATTTCGTGAGTCGGCCGGTCGGGACGCATCGGCGGCGTTCTGCTGTCGGCGGCGGCCGCACTCGTCAGCAGGGCGGCGAAAGCAACGGTTAAAACGATTTTGTTCATGTTCATTCTCCTTTTAAATAACTGAGTTTTTGACTTAATATCTGCCTGGCATGAAACAGGCGGGATTTTACAGTTCCGACCGGAACGCCGGTCTTAAAGGCGATCTGTTCCTGACTCAACCCCTCAAATTCAAACAGAATAATAACTTTGCGCATTTTGGCGGGCAGTTCGTCCACCGCTTTCAAAATCAGCTTCTGTCGCATTTTGGCATTGACGATTTCTTCCTGCGAATAACCGGCCCGGGCCGTTTCCAACGTTTCTTCGTCGCAGACTTCCGCGCATTTCTGCCGGTATGCCCGCGATTTGAAATAGTCCCGGCAGACGTTTGCCGTAAGCGTGCCGACCCATTGTCTGAACTTGCCTTCTTCCTGATAGCTGCCAAGGCTGCGCCAGGTTTTGATGTAGACTTCCTGTTCTATGTCTTCATTGTAAGAACCGGTAAGTTTGCGGATGATCGCTCTGATCAGTCCTCTGTTTTCTGTAATGATTTCTTTCATCTAACTTACCATCAGCAAACCGAAATCATCAACCGGAAGTCCCATGTCTTTAATTACCGAATCCTGCTCGACGGAAACGATCTGATTTTCCAGCATGGAAAGCAGCGTTTCCGTTCCGTATTCGCCGTAGACGACGCTTTTCTGCGGGAGCGCGAAATTGATGCCCGCCGCCAAAACCAGCATGCAGACGACGGCTTTGATCCGGTTGTTACGTTTTTTGCGTGCAAAATAAAGCGGCTTGGCCTCTTGCAGCAGTTTTGATATGTCATTCATGTGCAGTCTCCATACAATTGCTGTAACGAAGAGAGGCCGCCGTCGGTTCATTTTTTTTGCCGCCGGTCCGGCCGCTTTTGTTTTCCTATTTGCCGAACGCGGTTTTGTATACTTCCAAAACCAGTTCTTTGCTGCAGGGGCGGGGGTTGCCGCCGGTGCAGACGTCGGCCATTGCCGCTTCGGCAAGTGCGTCAAGGTCTTCTTCCTTAACCCCTATTTCTTTTAATGTCTGCGGAATGCCGACGTCTTTTGACAGCTGACGAACGGCGTCGACTGCCGCCCGGCGGTATTCCTCCTGCGTCATTTCATCCACGCTTTTAACCCCCATTGCGCGGGCGATTTCGCGGAATTTTTCGCCGGTGTGGGAAGCGTTGAATTCCATAACGTAAGGCAGCAGGACGGCGTTGGCCACGCCGTGCGGTGTGTCGTAGAAGGCGGAAAGCGGATGGGCCATGCCGTGCACGACGCCGAGTCCGACGTTGGAAAAGGCCATCCCGGTGACATATTGGCCGAGAGCCATGTTTTCGCGTCCATTGGCGTCGCCTTCAACCGATTTTCTTAAAGAGCGGGCAATGATTTCGATCGCCTTGAGGTTAAGCGTGTCGGAAAGTTCCCACGCCGCAAGCGTAGTATATCCCTCAATTGCGTGCGTCAGCGCGTCCATGCCGGTGGCGGCGGTCAGCCCTTTGGGCATTGAGGCCATCATGTCCGGGTCGACGATGGCTACGACCGGGATGTCGTGCGGATCGACGCAGACGAACTTGCGGCGTTTTTCCTCGTCGGTGATAACATAGTTGATGGTGGTTTCGGCGGCGGTTCCGGCGGTGGTGGCCACCGCGATGACCGGCACGCTCTTGTGTCTGGTCGGCGCCGTTCCTTCCAGGGATACGACGTCGGCAAATTCCGGATTGTTGATGATAATGCCGATTCCTTTGGCGGTGTCCTGCGGCGATCCGCCGCCGACGGCGATCATATAGTCGGCTCCTGCCGCCTTGAAAGCTTCCACGCCGGCTTTGACGACGCCGACGCTGGGATTGGCCTTGACGCCGTCGAACACGGCATAGGCGAAGCCCTCGGCTTCAAGCAGGTCGGTTATTTTTTTGACGACGCCGAATTTGATCAAATCGGCATCGGTGACGATTAAAGCCTTGTTGAAACCGCGGCTTTTGATTTCGTCAATGATCGCCGCAGCGGCGCCCTGGCCGTGGTAGCTGGTTTCGTTTAAGATAAAACGTTTGGCTGTCATCATTTTTCCTTTCAGAATAGTTATAATAATCATTAATTAAGGTAGTCTCGGTTTTTGTAATTTGCAATAAAAATATCTTTGTTGTCTTTAGCGAAAAATTAAATTATAATCGGCAGCATACAGCTATTGAGGAGTCGCAAGCATGACATTGGAACTACGCCCCAACGAATACGTCAAAATTGAAGTCCATTTCAGCTACAAAGTGTTTGTGCTGCCGACTTTGCTGATGTCGATCGGCATTTTAATGTTTCTTGCCGTGTGGAGCGGTGTTGGCGAAGGGGAGAGGTTTCGTTTTATCGGTCATATTTATTCGGTGGCCGGCATTATGATGATGATCGGCGGCCTTTTGTTCATTCCCTACATCTACAAACGGGTTGACAACAAGTTGAAAATCTATGCGGTAACCAACCAGCGGGTTTATGTCCGCCGCGGCATCATCAACATCAAGGAAAAGGATATTCCTCTGGCCAAAATCAACGACGTGCAGATCGTGCAGAGTCTGGTGCAGCGTCTGTTCGGTGCCGGTGACGCGATCGTGCAGGTCGGCAACGACGAAAGCAGCATGATCATTCAGGACATTGCCCATCCGCGGGAATTTCGCGACACCATCATTTCGGCGATATACGAAGCCGCGGCCGAGCAGGAAGCCCGCGCCCGTCAGCAGCGCTATTATGAACAGCAGCAGCGCCGGCTTGAGCAACAGCAGGAATACGGCGGTTATCCGCCGCCGCCCTCCGGAGATTTCGGCGGATACTGATAGCCTTTGAAATTCCCCGATCCGACGGGGAATTTTTTGTGTTTCGAACGTCTGCGTAAACAGGAGGAATGCAGACCTTCCGGTCCGGTCCTCTGGTTTGCAAAGCTTTTGGGGCGGCGAGCGAAGTTCAAAATGGCTGATGCCGCTTGCGTATGGCGGTGAAAGTTTATTGCCTGACTGACGGAAACCCCCGGGTTTGTTCGGGGCAGAATGCTTAAAGTGTTGGGACAACACCGCCCCGCGCCTTTAATCACGGTCAGACAATAAGCTTTGTTGTGTTTTGGAGCCCCGGTTTGCCGGGGGATATCTATGCTTCAAACGTCTGCATAAGCCGACGGATGCAGACATGCCCATAACTTTACGCTCTGAAAGGGCTGCGGAACAGACACGGGGCGGAAAACGGAGCACTGCGTTTATGCCGCAAACTCATTGTCGAATCACCGGACAAGGGCGGAAAACGTCCTGCCTGGCAGG
The DNA here is from genome assembly GCA_902489795.1 of uncultured Azospirillum sp. Classification (GTDB taxonomy): domain Bacteria; phylum Pseudomonadota; class Alphaproteobacteria; order RF32; family CAG-239; genus JAFUYI01. The sequence continues at coordinate 27,288 of CABUBU010000015.1, read as the reverse complement.
AAAAGGTTCGAAAAACGGATCCCGAAGAAAGAAAAACTTTTTAAATCTCATTGTTTTTGGCTTTTTGCAACCAATCGTTAATGTTCATGCCTCCGCGCACGGTAGCCGGCTGTTTTTTTTCTTTATCGTGCGGGTTCCCGTCATCGGCTGGAATCGGCATGCCGGATATGTTCGGCATCGGTTCTTTGCCGCGCGCAATGGTGAGGTTGTCTGTCTGCCGGTCGACAAGCTGTATATCAAGGTCGTCTTTTCTTCCTCCCATGATAACCGCGCTTAAGGCCATGTCGGACACTTTTTGCAAATCGGCGTCGTTTAAGTTGTGAATGTCCAGCGCGCTGCGCATGATGATCATGTCTTTGCTGGTTTTTCTTTCCTTGATCGATTCCGCCAGCCAGCGGGGATATTTGTAGAAAATGCGAAAAGCCTTGTCGTCCATCAGGAAAATAAGCTTGAACGGCTCCGATCCGGAATTGTCGAAAACGCCGGCAATGTCGCTGCGTTTCAGCATTTCGGGAAAATTCTTCATGATTTTGGGATAACGCCGGGTGAGGTCTTTGTAAGGCACGTCGTGTCCGCCGCTGGCAACCCGCGCTCTCACCCGCCAGTATGAAAGCCACGGGTCGGAAAGGCCTATAAATACGGTGGCAATTTTAAATCCTTTTTTGCGGGCGGCATCCATAAAACGAAGATGGACCTTGCCCGAGGAGGTTGTTTCGTAAACGAAGCTGGTACGGCTTTCAAGATGTTTTTCCACTTCTTCGTAGGTGATTTTGCCGGCGCTCAACATGTTGTCGTTCGGGTTTTCGTCGGGTTCGGAAATTTCTTTGGCGATGTTGTCCATATTGATAAACGGCGCGTTTTTCATCAGCGGGTCGTCTTTGATTACCAAATCGTAAAAGGTGGACTTGCCGGCGCCGTTCGGTCCGGCAATAATTACCATCCAGGGGTGTTTTCTTTTTTTCATTTCAATTTTCCCGTGATTACTTCTTCATGTTTTTCGTTTAAGGTGACGATCAGTTTTTCGCCGTCTTCCGTTTCCTTGATAAAAAGTCCGTTTTCCTTGTAGTAACGCGGATAGCCTACCTTTTCTTTCCAGGCTTGTTCATTGTTCATTTTGCTCAGTTTTCTTTTCAGATATTCCATCATTTTTTTCGGTCCGTAACGGTTAAACGTGCAAGATGTAAGGAACCGCTTCGGCCAGGCTTTCCGTGGTGCCTTCTTCCGAGCCGTCGTCGGGGTCGACAAGGCGGTATTTTTTGTTTTCGGCGTCGTAAATCAGCCTGAACGCGTCGTTGTAGCCGAGGACGAGTTCTCCGGCGGCGAGATTTTCCTTTTCCCTGACATTATAATCCAGAATATCCGGAAAAAAAGAGCTTTCGGTATTAATGCCCAAAATAAAACAGCCGTTGTTGGACAAACCGTTGAAATTGCGCAGCAGCGTATGATATTCGGCGGCGGGTTCGGGAAAACCGGCTTCTTTCAGCTTCAGCACCCCGATTGCGATTTTGACTTCGCTGGTCGGCCGGTTGCGTCCGATTTCTTCGTTTTGTTTCAGATAATCGATTAATTCCTGCATTGTCATGCCGACATGCTCCTGCTGTTGTTTTGAATGTTTTGAATGATCAGCCGCTGATCGTTCGGTTGTTTTTCGTCCTTTTCCGTTTCCTGCCGCCGGTCGTTGCTTTGTCCGTCTTTGACGTTTTCGATGATCATCATGTCTTCGCCGAAACCGAGCATGCAGCGAACGCCCGGCTGCGGTTCCAGGCGAACCATGGTGCGGCGGATGTCGCCGTTTGAATCCTTGTCTTTGAATACCATGTCGGCGGAGTGGATGCTGCCGTGGACGGAAGCAGCCTTGTCGTTGGTGTCGGAAAGTCCGTGGGCGCGGTTAACGGCGTCAAACAAAGTGCCGTTGCTGACGATGCACATGTTTTCATAAGCGTTGACGTCGGCGTAAGACTTGCCTTCCGCTTCAAACAGGCGGCAGTCTTTGATGTTGATGATGTGGTGAACGTCAATCGCCGGCTGGTTGGCCCATTCCGGATGTCTTTCCAGCTCTTTGGACATGTCGGTCAGACCGCTTTGCGACATTTTGTTGACGAGGGCTTCGACATAAGCCTTGTCAATGCCCGGCATTTTCAGCATCATGTCCTTGAATTGCGGATTTTCTTTGATGAAGCGTTTGACGTTTTCCTGTTTGGCGCTGGTACAGACGGGAACCTCTTTTCCACTTCTGTCTTTATAGGTCAGCGGATTGCCGTTTTCGTCCCTGGCCTGAAACAGCTTGGCAAAACCAAGTCCCTTTTGCACGGCGCAATGGTTGAACATCAGGTATTTGAAATCGTTGATGTTCATTTCCGGCAGAATTTCTTTCGGCACGCCGGCCTTGGCCAGTGCCGCTTTCAGTTTGTCCTGCATCTCCGCCAGCCGCGGTTCTTCCTTCATCGCCTGCCAGACGGTGGAACTCTCCAAATCATAATCTTCCGCCTTGCCCGGGGTGCCGGCGTATTTGTACGGATAGTTGGCGATATCGGCGAATTTCGGCGAATAATTACCCATTGGCTTTTCCACGCCGCCGTTGAAAACCATCCGCGCAATAACACTCTTGTCGGTTTTGGAAACCGCCGTTCCCACCCGCAAGTTCAGATGGTGCAGCGCGGCAAAAGCGCGAAGTTCGCCTTCTTCTTTTTCTCCGTTGGTGGCGCGAAAGGCGGCGGTCAGCCGGTTCAGTTCTTCGCCGATTTCCTTGTCGCTTAAAACCGGTGCGGCATTTGCTGCTGCTTTGTTTTTTTCGGCGGCTGCCGTCTTTGCTTTTTCTTCCGTCGTTTTGTTTTGGTTGAAAATCTGCTCTTTACGGTTAAGCAGCTCGGAGCCCCATTTCTCGTGTTCGTCTTTGCGGCTGTTCAGAGCGTTGTTCTGCTCCTTGTACTTATTTCTACGGGCATTCGGATTGTCGCCCCGCTTCTTGTTGTCGTCCCATTTCTTGTGTTGTTCGGGATCGCGGTGCATGGAAACGCGTTTGGCGAAATCTTTGTCAAAGGAGAATTTGCCCATCTCTTTTTGCCTTTATCAGTCTATTTTCTGTCTATTATAACATGGTCTTGTCTAAAATCCAGCTAATTTTAAAAAAATTGTATTTTTTCCGTTTTTGGTTATAATCGGTTCAGCAATACTTTTGGGAGGAAGGAAAAAAATGAAAATACACGAAGGTTTTGCCGAAATTGCCGACCGCTTTGACGTGCTTTTGGTTGACGCGTACGGCGTGTTTTGGGACGGCGGGCGTTTCTTTCCCGGCAGTCTGGAGGTGATGGAAGAGGCCGTAAAGAAAGGGCGCCAGGTTTGCATTCTGTCAAACACCACTTCGCTCAGCGCCGATTCTGTTCGTTCTTACGAAAAAAAGGGAATGTTTGCCGGTCGTCATTATACCGATTTTGTCACTTCCGGCGACGTTTTCAGGGAAGCCGTGCTGGCGGAAAAACTGGACATCCCCGGCAAAAACATATATATCTGGGGTACGCCGCGGGCTGCTTTGTTTGCGGACAGCGCCTATCGCGTTGTGCCTGATGCCGATGAGGCCGATGCCTTTTATATTTCCATTCCCCAGCTGACGACGGAAGAAAAGGAAGCGTTTCCGTCTTTGTCCGGCCATTTTTACCTCTCTCGCCTGACGGCGGAAGGAGAAGCTCCGCTGTGGGACAGTTTGGTTACGGAACCTTTTAAGGATTCCCTTTTGCAGATGCGGCGGCGCGGTCTGCCGGCTCTGTGCGCAAACCCCGATTACCGTGCGTTTGAAAAACCGAAGGACGGCGGCGAGCCGCAGCCGGTAGTCCGACAGGGAACGATTGCCGAAATGTATCGCCGGATGGACGGACGGGTGGTCGAGTTCGGCAAGCCGCATGCCAACATTTATCAATATGCTTTCCGCAAACTGGGAATAGCCCCTTCCGGCCGGGTTGCCATGATCGGCGATACTTTCCGTACCGATATGGCCGGTGCGTTAAATGCCGGAATTTCCGCCGTTTGGTGCGTGGAAACCGGCATGAGCCGTTATGAGGCGGAGCAGGGCGTTTCCCTTGAACGGCAGGCCGGCGGCAGACTGGCGGATGTGTATATGGTCAAATCTTTCGGCGGCGGTTATGCCGCCCGGCCGGAGCTTTCCGCCCTCAAGTCCCGTGACGGCGGCTGTTCGCGCTGACAAATAATCATCCGTCGGCCTTTGAAATCGGAAAAATGATGCTTGTCCCGCCTGCGGCGGCGGTTATGCCGCCCGGCCGGAACTTTCTGCCCTCAAGTCCCGTGACGGAGGTTGTTTGCGCTGACAAATAATCATCCGTCGGCTTTGGAGATCGGGAAAACGACGCTTGTCCCGCCCGTGGCGGCGGTTATGCCGCCCGGCCGGAGCTTTCCGCCCTCAGGTCCCGTGACGGCGGTTGTTCGCGCTGACAAATAATCATCCGTCAGCCTTTGAAATCGGAAAAACAATGCCTATTTTTTATTGAGAAGAGATTTTAAAGGAGAAAAAATATGGCTGAACCTGTCACCCCCGTCAACGGGGAAAAGTTGCAAACCGCCGGTTTCTGGCATTTGTTTGCCGGCATCATCATGGTGATTCTCGGCTTTTACGTTTGGTTTAATCCGGTGGCCAGTCTGCTCGGACTGGTGCTCTATATCGGCATTGCCTTCATCGTTGTAGGCGCCGGCTATTTTCTGGCTTCCTTTTCCTATCAGTCAGGCTGGTACCTGCTGGTGGGGTTGTTGGATATTCTGGTCGGGGTCATTTTGGTAGCCAACCTGGGGGTTACCGCGGCCACGCTGCCGATGATCTTTGCCTTGTGGTGTCTGGCGGTCGGTGTCATTCAACTGGTGACTTCTTTCCAGCTGAGAAAGATCGGAGCGCTCTGGGGCTGGAGTCTCGGCATCGGTATTTTGGGTATTCTGTTTGCCTTTATGATTCTGATTTTTCCGAGCCTCGGCGCCGTTACCATTACCACGCTGATGGGGATGTACATCATTTTGTACGGCGCTTTTGCCATTGCCGAATATGTCTATGCGCCGCGGTAAACTCTTTGCCGCATTTGCGATTGTTGGCAAAATGCCGAAAAGCGGGGTTTGAACCCCGCTTTTCGGTAAAACATGAAAAACGCGCGCCGGTTGCAAAAGCGGCTTCGGCGCCGGCGAAACTTCAGTCCCGCTGCCGTCTTTCCCGCAATATTTCTGCCGTCAGCCGCTGCTGTTCTTTCTCGTGTTTTTTCAGGTCCTTTAACGTCATTTTGTCAGATGTCCGGATGCCGGCCTTGGCCAGGTCATGGTTGAATGCCGCCAGATTGTCGGCGTTGAGCAGCATTCTCATGTCGCCGATTTTGACCAGGGCGAGCGTCTGCTTTTCCATAGATTTGTCAAGCCGGCCTTCGGCGATCAGCTTCTGTGTCAGTTTCTTGCTGAAAGGCATGTTTTTGAGAATAAAGACATGCGGTTTGCCGTAGCGTTGACCGCTGCTGCCCCGACGATTGTGAGTGCGCAGATTGTAAACGAAGTCGCAAAATTCCTTGTTGCCGATCTTCATTGCGACATGCCCGTAACGCGTGGTTCCCTTTTCCCAGGCGATGACGGCGCCGTCGGGCAGCGAACGGAAATTGTTCATTTCCGCTTCGACTTCGGTAAAGTTTTCGTTGTTTTGGAAGCCGGTGACGGCACGGTAGGCAAAACGCTGGGCGTCGATGGTGATGCCGTGTTTGGCAAAGAAAGACTTTACGGCGCCGAGACAATAAGTCTGCTGTCCTTTTTTGGGTACGCCGCGTTTTGCCGTTTTTTGTGCCGTTTTCTGGATTTGTTCGTTCAGTTCGCACTGGCCGATTTCCGCCAGTTCCTCGGCGGTGAAAGTGCGGCCTTCCAAATTAAAGTTGCCGGCGATGTTTTTGTTGCTGCTGATCAGCTGTTCGCTCATCAATTCAGTCATGTCAATGTTGACAACACTGTCAGCTTGTTCTGTTTTGATGGCCGGGGCGGTGATCGTCGTCTTTTCGGGCGAAGAAGATTCCGCAGGCGGGTTGGAAGCTGTCGCGCTGCCGTTGCCGATCAGCGTTGTCATCAACATTGCCAGACGCAGCGATCCCTGCCTGATTTTGTCGCCTGCTTTCTGCGCCAGTTTTTTTCATCGTTCTTTGTTCAATTGCTCACCGCCTTTCCATCATAAAATATTTGTCTTCTTTTGTCTAATTTTAACATATTGATTTTAATTTGTAAACCGGTTTTGTATTGAAAAAACGCTTTGTTTTGCCGCTTTAAAAGGTGTTTTTTCGTCATATGCGGAGAAAATGGAAAAAACATGTCCGAAGGTTATAAAGCGTCCGCCGCGAAAAAATGACGGGAATCGTCGGCGTTGACCGGCCGTCCGGGGACGGGAGAATTTGGCGCCCGGCCCCGGGAATCCGGCAGGCGGTGCCTGCAACAAAGCGGCCGTACGCCGTAACCGTGAAGCGTTTGCGGCGGCAGTCGTATGTCCGCGGGGGATGAGCGGGACGGAAAGTCCGGATGTTTCGACCCCTGTTTCGGGCATTCCGCCGTCAATGTCAGTCATCATGAGCCGTCCGGCCCATGACCCGAAATATGCCGGAGCGGAAAAGGAAACCGCGGCCGGCATTGATGTCGACTGCCGCCGACATATCGGCGGTTTGTGGGACAATCACGGCGGCCGTCGGCTGATGGCGGTTCCGCTTTCTTTGCCGCGCTGACAAAATTGCCCGGGCGGCAAACTCCCGCGTACCGGTAAACTTTGACAGCAGCGCCGCCGCGGTCGGCACGTTTTCAAAGCACCGTCTGCCGGTACGGACGTCGTTGCCGACGGCCGTCCGTCACGGCGTAAAGGAGGTGTTTAACTTTTTTGCCGGCGAACCGAAAATGGCGATGACGTCGGCGGGGACGGGCAATATCGAAACGGTGAGGAAAACGTCGTTGCTTTTTCGCCGGTGAGGTCTGTGCCGAAACATAAGTCTTTTGCCACCGACGGCCGTCCGTGTCCGTCTTTTGTCCCCGCACCGTCCTGCCGGGCATATTTTGCTCAGTCTTTTTCAAAACGCAAAAATCCCCGCCGGCAGCGGGGATTTTTCTTTGTTGGAAGCCAAAAGCCTATTGTGCCGCCTGCGTTTCCTTGCCCGGCAGTTCTTTGATCACCAGCGCCTGCAGCGCCAGCACCGCAAGCAGGAAGATCAAATTGTTGGAAAAACCGAGCCAGTCCAAAACCGTAAAGACGACGTTGGTGGCAATAAACGCCAGCGTGCTCAGCCGCATCCTCAGATCAAAGTCGTATTGCTTTCTGAAAATGGCGGAAACAATGTATGAACAGGTAGCGTAAAAGATGACGACAATGAAGTAGAGGATAAAAAATGCAACAAATCCGAACAAACCGACCAAAACGACGATCCAATTGACAAAGGAATGAAACATGTCGGTATAATCGCCTTGCGGAAAATAAGAAGAATCTTCCAGTTCGTAAACTCTGGTCTGAGTACGTTGGACAACATAAAGCGCCCGTCTGGTCAGATACAGCCCTTCTTTTAAACCGGACGTGTCCAGAGAATCTACGGTGGTATCCATGGTTAAGTTGAAACTTGCCGCATCCGGAACTTTTCCTTCGCCGAGAACTAAGGTATAGTTTTTGATCGTGTTTTCCGGCTCGGTTACAATGCCGTCTTCAATTCTGACCGGCAGAAAAGCGTCTGCTGCCTTTTGTGCGGCGGGGACAAAAAATTCATCGCCGGAAAACTTGGCACCAATAGCGTAGAATACGGCGACGATCAGTGAAAACAGCAACAGGAACTTAATGCCGAGACCCTGTCCGCGGGAAATGTAATTGATGATTTTTTCCATGATTTTGCTTTCGTTAATGATTGTATCTGTTCTTTTTATATAATCATTTCCGGCAAATGGCAACGGCTTTTATCTTTCAAAGTTAAGATAACGGGGGTTGTAAAGCAGGGCGTCCGGGCAGCCGATGGCATAACCGATATTTTCCTCGCGACCGTCGGCGTTTTCGGCAAACAGATGCGATACGTCCACTTCTTCGCCGTTGATAAGAACCCGGCAAAAGTCCTCTTCGTTGCAGACAATGCCTGTTGAGCGCACGCCGATCAGCCGGTGGAGCGGACTCAGGCATTTTTCGCAGTATTCGGCGACCATGATTTGGTTTTTCAAAATCTGCAGCGCCCGGCGCGCGATTTGCTGCGGCAGATCCATACAACCCGCCTGTGCTGCCGAAGCCGCCGCGCACAACACAAAGGCAATGGCCGCAGTCTTAAATTTCATCGTTTTGCTCCGGCGCCGGTTTGATTCTGGCCTTGATGCGGGTGATGCGCATGTTGTCGATCCCGATCACCTCATATTCGCAATAGACGTCTTCCACTTTGTCGCCCACTTTCGGCAGCCGGCCGAGCAGGCCGAAAACGTAGCCGCCCATGGTGCTTTCCTCATGTTCAAACTCAGGCAGTCCCATGCTGTCGAAAGCGTCCTCGACCAGTACTACGCCGTCAAATTCGCATATTTTATCGTCAATTTTTTTGATCGGCTCGTTGGTGATGTCGTCGTGTTCGTCCATAATGTCACCGACCAGTTCTTCCAGAATGTCTTCCATGGAAAGCAATCCGGCAGTACCGCCGTACTCGTCGACCACGATTGCCAGATGCACATGACGCAGCATCATCTGGTGCAAAATTTCGGAAATCGATTTGTTTTCCGGCACGAACAATATCTTGCGTGCGAGCTTGGTCAAAATATCCTTGTCGTTTTCATCGCCTTCATATTCCAGCAGGTCGCGAATGTGCAACATGCCGATGATGTGGTCTTTATCCTTGTTGCAGAGCGGAAAACGGGTGTGATTGTGCTTTTTGACGAACTCCATCGCTTCCGTAAAAGTATAATTTTGGTACAGGCATTTCATGTCCTGCCGGGGAATCATGATTTCATGCGCGTAAATTTCCGAAAAGTCGATCGCGTTTTGGATGATTTCGCCTTCGGTATCGTCAATAACGCCGCCTTTTTTGGAGGCATCGATGATCAGTTTGATTTCCTCTTCCGAATGGGCGTCGTCGTTTTCGTTTGACTGCTGAACGCCCATCAGATGCAGAATGCCGGCCGTTACCTGGTCAAAAACCCAAATGAACGGTGAAAAAATATGTTTGAAAACATACAGTGGTTTGGCAATGACAAGAGCATAGGTTTCTGTATTCTGAATAGCCAGCGACTTCGGCACCAGTTCGCCGAGCACGACGTGCAAGAGGGTAATGAAACCGAAAGCAACGCCAAAGCTGATTGAATGCAGCAACACCTTGTTGTCGGCAAAATAGTCTGTAAACAGGTCTTCCAGCAGGTGGGAAACCGCCGGTTCTCCGATCCAGCCGAGGCCGAGCGAGGCCAGCGTGATGCCAAGTTGGATGGCGCTTAAATAGGTATTGAGATTTTCGGTGATTTTAAGTGCGATTTTTGCCCGTTTGTTGCCGAAGTGAGCCAGTTCTTCCAGTTTTGTGCGGCGGATCTTGACGATGGCGAATTCTGAAACGACAAAAAAAGCATTGGCAAACACCAGCAGCAAAACCAGGGCCAGATTAAAAACGTATACGTATACGGGACTCATGATTGATTAATTTTAGAACCTCATTTTATTTTAATATCGAAGCATGCTACAGGCTGGCGTCGCGCTTGTCAATAGCTTTTAGCGCAAAAAAATGATGAAATCAGTCATTTAAGGCAGGATCTCTATTGTCGTGCCGTCGGCAACCATTGACCATATCTCTTTGATTTCCTCGTTGGTAACGGCGATGCAGCCGGCCGTCCAGTCGCGCAGAAGATGGGCGCTGCCCAAAAACGGAGCTTTGTTCGGCAGTCCGTGAATCATAATGTCGCCACCCGGGGAAAAGCCTTTTTCCGCCGCTTCCCGCCGGTCTTCCGCACTGGGGTAGGAAACCCGGAGCGACAGGTAAAAGCGGCTGTTCGGATTGCGGCCGGAAATGCGGTATATGCCTTCCGGCGTTTTGCCATCGCCCTCCCGCAGCTTGTCGCCGACCGGCGCAAAGCCGAGGGCAATGCGGTATTCTTTCAGGTTCTGTCCGTCTTTTTGCAAATACAGTTTTCTTTCGGCTTTTTTGACCAGTATTTTATCCGCCTGAACGGCTGCCGGTGCCGGCAGCTCTTTATGACGGGGCAGAATGACGAACGCCGCGGTGGCTGCCGCCAGCACGGCCAGAGTTCCTGCCGCGGCTGTTTTCAGATTAAAGTTCATTGCAGTTTTCCAGTTGTTTTATCAGGTTGGCTTTTTTCAAAACGTCGGGACTGTAGAGCAGGGCGATTTCCTCTTCCCGGCTCAGTTCCATTTCCAGCCCGTGATTGATGTAGTTTTCCAGTTTGATCTTGGCTATTTCCAGCGCCTTGGTGCCAAATTCCGGTGCCGGGCCGTTAACCGGCAGCATCAGAATATGCAAAGCGTTGAGCACGCTGTCGTCAACCACGTTCTCCACCCCGAATTTTTGCCTGTTCCGATGTGACAGCCGTTTTTTGAAGTCGAGTGCTTCGGTTAAAATTTCCGGTACCCGGATTTCTTCCGGAATGATGAAATACTTGTGCTTTTTGGCCGCTATGCCGGTTTTCTCGCGGGAAGAAATCATCGAGATCGGGATTGAAAGCATCAGTCCGACGGTGATCGGCAGCATCCACCAGAACAGGCTGTGGGCATATTTCCAGACAATGACGGTGGTGGCGGCGCCGAGGAGCGTGTGCCAGCGGTGGCGCACCCATGCTTCCCGGAAAGAAGTGCCGGTTTCGTCCCGGTTCTGGGTGTTCCATCCGGCGTCGATGCCGGCGAAAATGTCAAACACGAACTTGCTTTGGAACATCATCATGATCGGTGCCGACAGCGCGCTGAAAACGATTTCCGCCAGCACGCTCTTGACCGCCCCGAAAAAACCGCCGATGTCCTTGAATTTGTTTTGCGTCAGATAGACGATCAACCCCAGAAATTTGGGGAAAACGAGCATGAACATGGAAAGGACGAACAAACTGATGGTACCGAATTTGTCAAAAATCGGCCAGGTCGGGAACAGCGTGTAATAAGTCGGGAAATATTCCGGCTGAAAAATGTTACGTCCGAGCGCTGTTGCCAGTCCCACCAGCAGGAAGGAAAGCCACAACGGGGAAGACAGATAGGACATGATGCCGATGATGAAATGCACGCGGCTGACCGGGTGCAGGCCTTTGGAAACGAGTACTTTCATATGCTGCATGTTGCCCTGGCACCAGCGACGGTCGCGCACGGCGAAGTCGATCATCGACGGCGGACATTCTTCGAAGCTTCCTTTTAATTCCGGCAGCAGCCAGGCCGACCATCCGCCGCGGCGGATGAGTGCCGCTTCGACGAAGTCGTGGCTGAGAATATGCCCGCCGAACGGTGCGCGCCCTTTTAAAACCGGCAGTTTGCAGCATTCCATAAAGGCTTTCACGCGGATAACGGCGTTATGTCCCCAGTAGTTGCTGTCGCCCACCTGCCAGTAGGCCAGCCCGGCGGAAACGATCGGGCCGTATACCTTGCCGGCAAACTGCTGAATGCGCGCGAAAAGCGAATGACGGTTGATGCACATCGGCGGCGCCTGAATGATGCCGGCGCCGGGGTTGGCTTCCATCAACTGCGACATTCTGACCATGGTCGTTCCCGCCAGCAGGCTGTCGGCGTCGAGCGCGATCATGAAATCGTAAAGCGCGCCCCATTTGTTGCAGAAATCTTCGATGTTGCCGCTTTTGCGGGCGGTGTTGACCGGCCGCCGGCGGTAATAAAGGCCGATTGAGGCGGGCATCAGTTTCTTGGCTTCGAGCCAGACGCTTTCTTCTTCCACCCACACTTTGGGGTTAGTGGTGTCGCTTAAGACAAAAATGTCATAGGCGGCGGCCTGTCCGGTTTTTTCCAGATCCCGTGCCATCGCCAGCAGATTGGCGAAAACGCTGACCGGCGATTCGTTGTAAACCGGCATCAGAATGGCGGTGCGGGTTGACAGCGGCGTTTTTTCCTCCGGCCAGGCAATGCCCGGCATCTTCTTTTTGCGCAGCAGCTCGAAAAAGCCGAAAATGCTGGACCAGAAGAAAAGGGCGATCCAGGCAAAGGTGAGGATAAACAGGCCGATCATCAGAAAACGGGTAAAGAGCGAACTGTCGCTCGGGATGACCGTAATCCACTTCAGAGTGGCGAACAGGGTGCTGACAAACATCAGGCCGAAAACTTTAAGGCGCCGCCGGCGGATTTGCCGCGGGCTGATGGGAACAAGCTGAGAAGTCATTTTTTCTTCCTTTTGCGGGAGCGGAAGCTCTCTATTTTCTGCGGTTTCATTTCCGTGTAATGACAAGCCGGCGCATTGACGATGAAGCGTTCGCGCATGGCTTTGGTCAGAGCGGCGGGCAAATTCAGCTGCCTGATGCCCTGCGCGGTGCATTGTTCGGCACCGTTGCAGAGCAGAAAACAAAGTTTGAACTGTGCCAGCAGCTGTTCGTCGGCAAGTCCGCTTTCGGGAAAGGTTTTGCGCGCCATTTCAAGCAGAATGCCGTCGATTTTGCCGACCAGCTCGTCGCCGTCGGCCGATTGAAAATCAAGTTGTCCGGCCACGGTCTTGACGATTGACGGCAGTTCCCGTCCGGCAAAACCCAGGCTGCAAAGGTATGCGCCGATAATGTCTTCTTTGCTCTGTATTTTTATGGCAACCATTGGTAACTCCAGATTTCGGAAATGTTCTTGCCTTTTTTGACCACCGAAGCCCGCAGTTCCGAGGTCTTGCCGTTCGGTTTGAAGTCGATGTATGCGGTCAGGCCTTTGGTTACCGGGTTGTACATCAGGTGCTTGCCGGTAATTTCCCCTTCGCTGGCGGAAACTTCCAGCGTGGCAATGCCTTTTTCCACTTCTTTTTGCATGTTGAGAATGTCGAAATCAATCACGAATTTGCGTTTGTGGTCTTCCAGCATGCCGGATACACCGCCGATTCCGGTATAGGTGGCGGTAATGTCGCCGGGAACTTTTTTGACCGGCAGTTTGGTAAACCAGTACAACCGGTACCGATAATGCAGCTCTTTCTGCGGCACGGCTTTTTCCTTGGGTACCCAGTAGGCGACGACGTTGTCGTGAATTTCCTGCTGGGAAGGAATTTCCACCAGTTCGATCCAGCCTTTACCCCAGTCGCCGACCGGTTCCACCCAGGCACTCGGCCGTTGCTCGTAATAGGCTTCAAAATCCAGATAATGAGCCGGCTCGCGGTCTCGTTGCAGCAGTCCGAAACCTTTCGGATTTTCGTCGACGAAAGCGCTGATGCGCAGATACCTGGAGTTGTCAAGCGGACGCCACAGCCATTCGCCGTTGCCGTTTAAGACCAGCAGGCCGTCGCTGTCATGCACTTCCGGCCGGTGGTCGTCAAATTTGTTTTTGGTGTTTTCGCCGAACAGGTACATGGAGGTCAGCGGCGCAATGCCCAGTTTGTTGATTTCCTTGCGGGGGAAAATTTTGGCGTCGACGTCCATCACCGTGTTTTCGCCCGGAGTGATGACAAAAGTATAGATGCCGGCCGCGCTCGGGCTGTCCAGCAGGGCGTAGACGGTAACCGACTTGTCGTTTCTTTTCGGCCGAACCAGCCAAAATTCGCGGAAGATCGGAAATTCCTCCCCGGTCTGGACGGCGGTGTCGATCGCCAGCCCACGGGCGGAAAGGCCGTATTTCTGATGTTTGCCGAGTGCACGGAAGTAGCTGGCGCCGAGGAAGGAAACCAGTTCGTCGTAATATTTGTGCGTGTTGAGAGGGTTGTGCAGGCGAAAGCCGGCGTAACCAAGTTCAGACAGCTTATCGGTGTTCAGGCGGTTTTTGCCGCAGTCGAAATAAGCAGGGGAATATTTGAGCGGATGAATGCGGCCGTTGACGATTTCGTTGATCGGAACCGAGGTGAGAAACAATGAACCGAGGTGGAAAAACTGAATTTCAAACGGCAGTTTTTTGCCGTACCAGGGGCCGTTTTCGCGGCTGAAACGAATGTCCCGGTATTGGTCGTAGTTAAGTTTCTTAAGCTCGTCCGGAAGATTGTCCGCCGGCGGAACGTAAGGTTTAGCCGCCAGCGCGGCCGCCATTTCCGTCAATTGGCCGGGGTCGAACTTCTTGTCTTTGACGGTCATCACCCTGGCCAGTTCGGCCTGCCGGAATTCCTGATATTTGTCCCAGCCGGCGTTGATGCCGAGAACAACGGCGGCGGTCAGCATAATCCAGAATGTTATTTTAACGGTATTTTTCATTTTCACCTTCCAAAATTGCCGAAATTACCCCTAATACAAAGCATTTTTAACAAAAAGTCAAGAGCATGCGTTTGTTTAAGGATACCCGGGACAAACTGCTTTCAGGAGCGTTCGGCAAAAGGAGAAGCGTTTTTCGGGGCGTTAGTTCCGGCTGCCGGCCGTTCCAGATAAACGGTGCGCTGGGGGTAGGGAATGTCTATTTTCAGTTCCCGAAAACGGTTGATGATTTTTTCCCTTAAGTCGTTGGCGATGCCGGAGCGCTTGAAAACGTTGGCGGTAAAGCAGTTGAGCTGAAATTCGAGGCTGCTGTCGCCGAGGTTGTTGAAAGCGACTGAAGGTTCGGGGCTGGTCAGAACGTCAGGGTTGGAAGCGGCAATTTCCAAAAGCGTCCGTTTGGTCAGTTCAATGTCGCTGTCATAGCCGACGCCGACTTTGATGACCACCCGTCCGGTCAGTCCGGAGTAGGTGTAATTGGTCAGGCTTTGCGACAAAATCGCGGAATTCGGCACAATGACGGTCGATTTGTCCCAGGTTTCGATTTCGGTCGAGCGCATGTTGATTTTGCGCACCAGCCCTTCCTGTCCGCCGATGACCACCCAGTCGCCGATTTTGATCGGCCGTTCCCACAAAATGGTCATGCCGGCGGCCAGGTTGCCGACCATGTTCTGCAGACCTAAGCCGACCCCGAACGAAAGCGCGCCGGCGATGATGGTGATGCTGCTCAGGCTGCCGCCCATTACCGCGACGGCAATCAGGGCGGAAACGATGAACCCGAGAAAATTAATTGAGGAAACGAGCGAATTGCGCACCCCGTTGTCCATGTCTATTTTGCTTAAATTGCCGCGGACAAAGCTGTTTTTTAACAGCCCGAACAGGGAAAGCAGCACAAAAAAGCAGACGATCCCGAGAATGATAGAAGTGATGGAAATGTGAATGCCGCCGATGTTAAACCCGGTGAGAAAGCCTTTTATCCGCGCCAGCAGCAGATCGACGGAAACGCCCCAGACGGCCAGCAGGACGAGAACGGCAAACGCCCACATCACCGGCGAAAGCAGCAGTCCGAACCAGAATTCCGCCTTGCGCAGGGTCTTGTGTCCGAGGCGGAAGGTGGCAAGCCAGAAACGGAATTGAAGTATCCGGTGAAAAAGGCCGCGGATCAGTTTGTCGATAATATAGAAAACGCCGACGGCGACGACGGAAATGATAAAACGGTTGATAACGTACTCCGACAGGCGGATATAACCGAACAGAGAAACGGCAAAGGCCGCCGTCATCAGAAATGTGATAAACAGGCTGATTTTGGAGGCGGTGCTGAGGCCGTCGAGCGGCGTGTCGTCGTCAATTTCCCCCGGCACCGGCGGATTGTTGTTGTAAAGCGCCTTGCGGGCAACCAGCACCACGCAGAAGGCCTTGACCGCGTTGGCAAAAATTTTCAGCGAATAGACGATTGAACTGTCATAGTCCATCCGGCCGGCAAGGCTTTGCAAAAAGGAAACGATGCAGATTGCAGCCGCCGAAAAAACAAGGGCGGAACTGATGCATTTGGCGCAGCCGTCGGCCACTTCGATGATCCGCCATTTGCCGTTGTCCGGCGTGAATACGGTGCGCACCGCCGCTTTTGTCAGGTAGTAGTACAGCAGGTAAACGGCAGCGGTGTGCAGCAGCAGGCCGAAAGAACCGGTGTTGACTACTCCGTTGCCCTTAAGCCAGAACAAAAAGGCGCCGATGACGGCGGCGGGAATGACGCCGCGGACGATGAACATGGCAATGCCGGCGCGCACTTTTTGCGAATAGTCGGGATGTTCGACCGCCGCGCGGTAGCCGAGGCGGCTTCTGATGTAACGGCTGAGGAAAAAGGCGGCGACAAGGGCGCCGGCCATGACGCTGATCACCGTCAGGATATTGTTGTTGACGGCCGCTTCCTTTTCCGGCGGCAGGCCGCGGTACCAGCTGAAAGACGATTTGACCAGTTCAAAGACGAAGCTGGCGAAGGTGGTCAGCGACTGCCAGAATTCTTCGGGATGAAAAATTGAGCTTTGTTTGACCAGAATGTTGTCAAGCAGGCGCCGGTTGCGGATTTTTAAAATCAGGCCGTTGATTTCGTCGATCCGCGCGGCAAGCAGGTCCATCTGCGCGATCTGTGCCTTGTAACCGTCGGCTTTGCCGGCAAATTCTTTACGCTGTTTGGCAATGGCCGCCGGCTCGCTTTCGTCTTTTTCCGGCGCCGGGCCGAGCGCGTTCAGTTTTTTCTGCACCGAGGCCAGTTCTTCGGCATATTGTTGACGCGTTTGCTGCCGGTCGTCCTCAATGCCGGCAACTTCCTGCAAAATGGCGGCGATTTCTTCCTTGCCGGCTTTGCCGGAATTGAGTTTGGTTGCGGCGGCGTCAAGTTTTTTGTTGACTGCTGCCGGGTTGAGCGGGACAAAAGCGGGCGTTTCGGCGCCGGCGAAGGCCGGCCACAGCGCCAGCAGCAGGGCGGTTAAGGATAATGTCAGTTTTTTCATCAATCGTTCCTCATATTAATTTTACAAAATATGGGAAGCGTCCGGCCGGATGAAAACAGGCCGAAAGTTCTAAAAAAACGCCGGCCGGAAAAAATATGTGGCATTTTGTTTTCCGCATATTAAAATAGGTTTTTGCAAAAGCAGACGTAAAAGGAGAAGATATGATGAAAAAAATCCTGTTGCCGGCGTTGCTGCTGGCGGCGTTCCCGGCAGCGGCGGAAGAAATCGCGGAAGACTGCACCTTCGGCGGGGTGCCGCTTTACGGCAACGTGCGGATTGTCGAGCACTTCGGGGATTTCAAGGTGCGCAAGGTTGAATATTTCGGCGACCTGAAAGTGAAATATTCTCCTTTCGGCACCGATTGCGGGGAGTGGCGCCTGGTTGACGTCGGCGAAGATTTTACGGTTGAATTTGTCGTTATCGGCGAAGACTTTACCATTGAAGAAGTGGATCATTTTCCCGGTCTTTGAGAGCGGACGTCCGCAGCCGGACCGCATTCTCTGCCGATAAATTTCTCTCCCGGCAATTGTAACCCGTTTGACGAGGCATTATGTAAATAGCCGTAAACAATTGCAATTATGTCAAACGGGGAGAACAGATGGTTAGTGAAAGCAATAAGATAGGACTGCTTCCGGCAATCCTGATGGTGGCCGGAAACATGATGGGTTCGGGCGTGTTCATGCTGCCCGCCAACCTCGCCGGCATCGGCAGCATCGCCATCATCGGCTGGCTGATTACGGTTGTCGGTGCCATAGCGCTCGGGCTGGTGTTTGCCAAGCTGACGGAAGTGACGACCGCGGCCGGCGGGCCGTATGCCTATGCGCGCAAGGCCTTCGGCGATTATATGGGCTATCAGACCAACCTGGTCTACTGGCTGGCCAACGTTATCGGCAACGTCGGTCTGGCGGTGGCCGGGCTTGGTTATCTGACGCCGTTTTTCCCGGCGCTTCGGGATCCGCTGGTAATGGCGCTGGCGCAGATTGCCGTCATCTGGTTTTTTACCTACGCCAACATTCTCGGACCGAGGGTGGTCGGCCGCATGCAGGGCATCACCACCACCGTGGCCCTGTTTCCGATCGTCGGCGTCGCGCTGCTCGGCTGGTTCTGGTTTAATCCCGAAACTTATATGGAAGGCTGGAACGTTTCCGGCGAAAGCAGCCTGACCGCCGTCGGCATGACCCTGAACTTTACCTTGTGGGCTTTTATCGGCGTCGAAAGCGCTTCGGTTTCCACCGCGGTGGTTAAAAATCCGGCCAAAAATGTGCCGATCGCAACCGTCGTCGGGGTGCTGCTGGCGGCCGTCTGCTACGTGCTGAGTTCTTCGGCGATCATGGGCATCATTCCCAACAAGGAACTGGTTTCCTCTTCGGCGCCGTTCTCGCAGGCGGTAAGCATTGCCCTCGGGTCGACCGCCGGCAAAATTGTCGCCCTCTGCGCGGCGGTCGGCTGTCTGGGTTCTCTGGCCGGCTGGACGCTTCTGGTCGGACAAACGGCTCAGGCGGCGGCCAAAGACGGTTTGTTTGCCGGCATTTTTGCCCGCGTCAATCGCCGCGGCGTTCCTTCCGCCGGTTTGGCGATCGTTGCCGGCATCATGACCCTGCAGGTTTTGGCCACGATGTCGCCGACCGCTTCCGAACAGTTCGGCAAAATCGCCTCGATCGCGGTTATCATGACCCTGCTGCCTTATATTTATTCTTCGGTGGCGATCAAAATTCTCGGCCGTGAAAAAATGAGCGACAGGGAAGGATTGTTTTATACCATTGTCGGTCTGATTGCCGCCGTCTACAGCCTGTCGGCGATGATCGGTTCCAACAGCGAGCAAACCCGCTGGGCGCTGATTTTCGTCATTTCTACCATTATATTCTACGAGCTTTCGGTCAACCGCAAAATCGAAATCAGGGAAACGCATGTCAAACCCGGCGGCTGCTGTGTGCCGCGCTGGGTTCGCTATATGACCCTGACGATTACGATCGCGGCGCTGATCGCAATGTTCTGGGTATCTGTCAGTGACTACAGTTCCAAACGGATCAGCGAGTATGTCAATACTTCCGTGACCGCAGATCCGGCAAATTAAAGTTGAAAGGAGTTTGATTTATGAAAGAAGGTGCAAAATGCCTGGAGAGCGACCCGCTGGGGATCAGGATGCTGCTGGTCTACGACGGTTTGAACGACAACACCGCGGCCGCCCGCAGCGTGCGCGAACTGAAGGATTATCTGACCGCGGAAGACGTCAGGGTAATCGTGTCGGAAAGCGATGACGACGCCAAAGCCGTTCTGATTACGGATCCGACCGTTCAGTGCGTGCTGCTCAAACTGAACAACAAAGACGACAAAGACTATGCCAAAATCATTGAATTGCTGAAAGCTTTGCGCGACCATAACAGGGAACTGCCGGTCTTTCTTCTGGCCGGACGAACGGCGGCGTCTAAAGTGCCGTCGGAAATTCTGGAAAGCGTCAACGACTTCATCTGGGTAATGGAAGATACGCCGGATTTTATTGCCGGCCGCGTACTGGCGGCGACCGAACGCTACCGTCAGTTTATTTTGCCGCCGATGTTCAAGGCGCTGGCCGCTTTTTCCAAAGTGCACGAATATTCCTGGCATACGCCGGGGCATACCGGCGGCACCGGTTTTATGCATTCGCCTGCCGGCCGTGCGTTTTTCAACTTTTTCCGCGAACCGGTTTTTCGTTCGGATCTGTCGATTTCGGTCGGCGAACTGGGATCGCTGCTTGACCATTCCGGTCCGATCGGCGAAAGCGAAAAATACACGGCGCGGGTTTTCGGCGCCGACCGCACCTATCACGTAACCAACGGTTCATCGACTTCCAACCGG
This sequence comes from uncultured Azospirillum sp., assembly GCA_902489795.1. GTDB lineage: Bacteria > Pseudomonadota > Alphaproteobacteria > RF32 > CAG-239 > JAFUYI01. The sequence goes on along the minus strand of CABUBU010000015.1, from coordinate 7,654 downwards.
GTGATCCTGATGGCCAGCGTTACCCGCAACCAGGTGGCGCTCTGCGACCGCAACTGCCACAAATCGGTCGAACACGCAATTACCCTGTCGGGAGCGATTCCGACCTATCTGATCCCGACCCGCAACCGCTACGGCATCATCGGTCCGATCACCTCGGATCGTCTGACACCCAATGCCGTTCGTCAGACAATTGCCGAAAATCCGCTGGTCGGAGAAGGGATCGATCCGACGCCGGCGCATGCTATCATTACCAATTCGACTTATGACGGATTGTGTTATAACGTCAACCGGGTAAAGGAGCTGCTGGGACAAAGCGTTGACCGGCTGCATTTTGACGAGGCCTGGTACGGCTATGCCCGTTTCAACCCGATGTACAAGGGGCGTTTTGCCATGTGCTGCGATCCCAAAGACGACGACCGCAAAGGGCCGACCATGTTTGCCACCCAGTCTACCCATAAGCTGCTGGCGGCTTTTTCTCAGGCTTCGATGATCCATGTCCGCGACGGCCGCAACCCGATTGATCATCAGCGTTTTAACGAAGCGTTCATGATGCATGCCTCAACTTCGCCGTTCTATCCGATCATTGCTTCCAACGACATCAGCGCGGCGATGATGGACGGTCCCGGCGGCAAGGCGCTGACCGATGTTTCCATCCGCGAAGCGGTTTCCTTCCGCAAGACAGTGGCTCGTCTTCATGCCGAATTTACCGGCAAAAAAGACTGGTTTTTCAATATCTGGCAGCCGGATTTCGTGGTTGAACGCGAAAGCGGACAGAAAGTGCCGTTTTTTGAAGCCGACGAAGAGCAGCTGGCAACCGATTCCGATTGCTGGACGCTGAAGCCGAACGAAGACTGGCACGGTTTCGGCGAGGTGGAAGAAGGCTACTGCATGCTTGATCCGATCAAGGTGTCGCTGGTAACGCCGGGCGTGCTGGTTGACGGCAGCCTGGCCGAAAGCGGTATTCCGGCCGCGGTCGTCAGCGCCTATCTGGACAACAAGGGTATCGTGGTCGAAAAAAACACCGACTTTACCATCCTGGTGCTGTTTTCTCTCGGCGTTACCAACGGCAAATGGGGAACTTTGCTTAACGCCCTGTTCGAATTCAAGCAGGATTATGACAACAACGAGCCTCTGCGCCGCGTTTTGCCCAAACTGGTCAAGGACAATCCGCACGAGTACGGAGAAACGGGCTTAAAAGAACTGTGCGACAAAATGTTTGCCGCCATGAAGGAACTGGGCACGACAAAAGCCCTGTCCGCCGCTTTCTCGGCTCTGCCCAAACCGGATATGACACCGGTGGAAGCATATGAAAATCTTGTTCACAATAACGTCGAATCAATGGCCGTCGATCAGATCGCCGACCGTACGGTGGCAACCGGCGTGGTTCCTTATCCGCCCGGAATTCCGCTGCTGATGCCGGGCGAAAATGCCGGTCCGGCGGACGGTCCCGTTCTCGGCTATCTGAAAGCATTGCAGGCCTTTGACCGCAAATTTCCGGGCTTCGGGCACGATACCCACGGGGTCGAGGTTAAAGACGGCACATATTACGTTCTTTGTCTCAAAAACAAATAAAGGTTTGCGGAAAACACAGCGAAAAGCCCCTTTTGCCGTGAGGGGCTTTTTGTCTTGTTTTTCTCCGCTGCGCATGATATATGGGAAATTCGGATTATCAATTATTTTAAAATCATATTTTTATGGGAAAATTTTTGCAAAAAATGTTCGGTTTTGCGAACAGAAAGAGAACCAAACGGAATACGGGCGAAAAAACGCTTGACTGGAACAAAGATCGTCTGCCTTATGACTCTTCCGCCGCCAAACTTCCGTACAGTTATTATCCGCAGGGAAAACGGGCCGTTGAGCCGTTCGTCAGAATTTTGACCGAACCGCTCGGGTTGTCGCAGAAGATTTATCATCATCCGACCGGCCGGCAGTCTTTTAACGAAGTGGAAGGTTTTGTCATAAATGACAAACTGACGGTTCTGCGTTATTACGGCTGCGGTGTCTATCCCGGCATCTGCAAACAGCTGGCGGTGATTTTCGGCGGCAGGCTTCCGACCGGCGATGAAATGCGGGAAATTGCCCGGAACGTCGACAGTATCTGCGTTTCTCTTGCCGCCGTCGGCGAAGGACCGCTTTACCGGGGGGCATATTTGATAACGGACGATCCCGGACCGTATGAAGCGCTGACCATGGATATTGAGGCGCCGGATAAAATCGAACCGGTGGATTTTGACGAAGGCTGCAGTTTCATCGTCGTCAAATGAGGTTTTGTGCAAAAAAAGCTTTGCTCCTTTGGACAAAGCTTTTTTTGTCGTCCGTGTGCCGGTGTCCTTTACCTTTTTTCCCAAATCTGCGGATAAATGCTTTCCCAGCCGCCGTTATGCGTTGCGTTCGGAACTTCGATTACCTTTTTGCCGCTGCCGACAAATTCTTTTACCAGAAACGGCGGAATAACCTTGTCGTTGCCGCCGACATAATGAGTTTGCGGAATTTCCGCGAATTGTTTCCGATAACTTTCCAAATTAAGCGATTCATTCAACGGCGGAACTTTCTGGTACTGTGTCCAGGCCAGATGGTCGAGGTTGCCGGCAACGGTTATGATTTCTTTAACGTTGAGCCCCGGTTTGGCGGCGGCAATAAGCCCCGCCGCTTGGGCACCGCCGGAAAAACCGATCAGAATGACCGGCGAATTGCCGGCAATCTGCCGCACGGCGTCATATTCCGCATTGATGATTTCCGGCGCAAAGCGGGCGGTTGTCCAATGACGTTTGCTGCAGATTTCACTTTTTATGTATTGACAAGGGCGTGACAGATAAACGATGTTGGGCGAAGGGTCGCCGAATGCCAGTTCGCGCACCAGTGTTCCGCGCGGGGTCGGATCGTTCGTTGCCTGGCCGCGGGCGTTGAAAGCATAGCCGTCGCCTTCAATGTAGATTTTGTAAACGCCGTCGGTATCGGTAATTTTTTGCCAGGTTGCTAACGTAAAATCGCGGGTCTGTATTTCCCGGTAAACGAATTCCGGCGGAATTTTGACTGCGGCGCAGCCGGTCAAAAGCAATATCAGGACAATCGCTTTTCTCATGATTTTGTTTTCCTCAATAGTATATTAATTCGGGATTTTCATTGTTCTGTTCTTCCCTTTGAGAACAATATAACCTTTTGCCGGGTAAAAATCCACTTTTTGTATGTTCCGTCCACACGAAAACAGGGCGGAGCAGGGCAGAGGATTGACAAAATTGTGATGGCCGTATTCAAACGTGCCGGGTTTGCCGTTGGGGGCGGTGTGAAATACCTGATAATCTGCGCTAGAAAAGGATTGGGGCGTTGTTTGTTGTTTGTTTTTTCAGTTGTAAAAAGAATAAATTGCTCATGCCGTTTGATCGGCTTTTTCATTTTTTGCCTAGGCAATAATTTTTCTTTTTATCAAAGAGCGGCCGTACCCGGTGAAATACTGTATTCAGGCCGCCACAGCTTTGGGGATCTGTCCGGGCGTTTCGGTCCGGGTTCGTATTTGCTGAAACAATATCGACGGCCGGATGTTTTTTATGAATTTTATTGCATTCCTTTCCGAAAACCATTGCTTCCTCAATGAGGTGAGTGCCAAGGTGTTGGAGAGTAACGGTGCTCGTCTTGATTATAATCGAACCGTCAGGTTGGCAGCTGTTGCAGCTTCCGATTGGAGAGACCTGTTTACATTTCTTTCCGAAAACCATTGTTTCCTCAAAGAGGTGAGCGCCAAAGCGTTGAAGTAACGGTGCTCGCTTTTGATTATAATTGAACCGTCAGGTTGGCAGCTGTGCAGCCCCCGGTTGGAGAGACCTGTTTTTTGAGGTGATATGTCGACACGGGATGTCGGCATTTTTAACGTGATAAAAAAACTCTTGCCAAAATGAAAAATATGGCATAAATATACTTCAACCGTTTCAAATGCACATCTGTACATGAAACAGGATTTCCTTGGGGTGTCGCCAAGTGGTAAGGCAACGGTTTTTGGTATCGTCATTCGTTGGTTCGAATCCAGCCACCCCAGCCAGAATCAAGGTAAATATTTGAATTTGCAAAGAATTTACCGATTTAAAAGTCAATTTTTTAGCACCTGCTAATGTCAGGTGCTAATTTTTTTATCAGGATACTGCTAATATAATCATCAAAAGTTAGCCTTTTTGTGAAAGGGCTGATATGAAACTTTACAACCGTAAAACCTCTTACTATACTATCATTACAATTCCAAAGAGTTTGGTTTCCAAGTATGGCAAAAAACAAATATGGAGATCGTTGAATACCAAGGATTCTAAGTTGGCTAATCTGCGGGCGGAGCTTGAAACTATGTCTATTCGGCGTAAATTATTAAACGATCTCAACAAGCAAAAACAAAAAGAGGAAACTGCTAAAAAGCTCGATTTTTCCGAGATTCTTTATGATGACGATGATGATGAACTAATGGAAGAGTGGGAAAATCAAAAGGATACTATTGATTTTAGCAATTATACTGATGATGATTTCTTGAAACTGGATGATTTTTATGCAATGGCAAATATGTCTCATCAAACGTATGAGAAATTTAAAGAAATAAAAGAACGGTACAGACAACAACAGAAAATTCAAAAAGCTCTCGAAAAGGAAAAAGCTGACAATCAGATCCGCTCCAGCATTTATGATTATGATGAACGACAAGCTGAAGACTTAGCTTATAATTGGCTGATCAAGAAGATTGAAGACGAAAAAGACCGATTAAAAACATCAAAAAATCTTTCGGATGATAAACGACTTTATCGTGAGAATCTAAATTTTTATGAAACAAAGTATGTCAACAATGAATATTCGATTATTGACGATGAAATGAATCTTTATTTATTTGAAGATATCTATCCCAAACCATCACAGAAAAGTCTTTTCGATATAAGAAATGCCTTTATGCGGGCAAAAATCCAATTTTTACGTTATATTTACGAATATCTTAATGGCGTGCGCCGTGAAGTTGAACCAGAATTAATTGACCGCATATACGAAAATCAAATTGTTATCAATGAAACTTTAAAGAGCAGAAAGCCACAAAAACCCGATATGACCTTATCTGAAATTGTCGAGGTGTACAATCAAACGCCAAGCAGGGACAATACATCCAAAGAAACAAAAGAAAGAGTTGCCAGTAAAATGAATTTGCTTGCTGATATAATCGGTAAAGATAAGGTGATTCGTCAAATTACTGCCGATGACTTGCAGGAACTTTTATACACTATCCCATTTATTCCCAGTCGGTTTGGGAGTGGCAAAACGGCAAATAAAACTATCCAGCAAGCTATTAAAATGGCAAAGGTTGATGAAACGCTTCCCCGCCTTTCCGTAAAAACACAAAACGACTACATTCAAACATTAAGTTCTGTCTTTATGTGGGCAAAACAAAAAAAGTTTATTGAAGAGAATCCTTTTGATGAAGTCGAAATGCCGGCACAAGATATCCGAGCCAAGCAAGGCGATAAATACCTGCCTTTTTCAATAACTCAATTACAAGCAATTTTTAATATTCCTGTTTATCGTGGGTGTAAAAATAACAGGAGCGGACGACTGAAACCTGGGGAAAAGATTTTCAGAGATGCTTATTTTTGGGTACCACTCCTTGGTTTATATACTGGAGCAAGACTTAATGAAATTTGCCAACTCGTCCTTGATGATATTTGTATAAAAGAGGAAATTCATATTATAAATATTAATGATACAGACGGTAAGAAAGTTAAAACAATTGCCGGAATTCGTAATGTTCCGATCCATCCTGTTTTACTAAAGCTCGGTTTTCTTGAATATGTCGAACAACAACGCAAAGATAAATATAACAAATTGAAACGTCTTTTTCCTGAATTGAAACTCAATTCACGTAATGAATATTCAGCGGGAATGTCAAAATGGTTTAATCGAACATTAGATAAAGTCAATGAAACAATTCAAAACCCCGATGATAAATTGCAAGAGAAACACGTGTTTCATAGTTTTCGCCACACATTCAGAACCGAACTTCGCAACCACGCTGTTCCCAAAGAAAGAGTTGTTCGTCTTTGTGGCTGGGAAGCTAAAGACAGTCTTGATGAACATTACGGAACTATTTCAATGAAAGAGCTTTATAAAACCATTTCAGAAAATATAGTTTATGACGGTTTAGATTTAAGTTTTCTTTATGTAAAGGAGATATGAGATGAATGAAATTGAATTTCCGTATTTAGATCGTAAAATCTCTTCGGATTCTTTAGAATATGCCAAAGAAAATATCTGGTATCATTTGCTTCCATATATTGTCGCTCAAACAGATAATGAACTACAAGGATACAAATCCATCATATCATTAAGCTTGCAGTCATCAATCCTTGATGAGCTGAAAACACAACAAGATAAGATTCAATATAAAATTAACGCCCTGAAAAATAGAAAACTTAATAAATACCTTTTTGACCTGTATTTATATGAACATCAATTTTATGAAGCTAATGGAGGAGATGACACTGTTTTAATGGGGTATACTTCATTTACACAGCCTCTAAACTTAAGAAATATACTTGTCGCAAACATATTTGATACTTTTTAGAATCATTTGTACTGATGTATTTTAGGGGAATATCAGGTAAATCCAAGCTATCGTAAAAACAGATTCTATCTTTGGTAATACGTTTAATAACAGTGTAATGATCAATATGATTGCTTCTTATCCTCAAATGTATAGCTTTCTTATCTGCAATCTGCCGTTTGGCATATTCAACTAGTTCATTCAAGCTGATCCGTTTATTCCAAAATGGTCGTTGAAAAACCAGTTTTAATTTACAATGCTTTTCAAGCCATTCACTTGCATATTGAAAGATCACCTCAAGTCGTTTGTGATCAGCCCCGCAAGTATTTATTTCATACAAAGCATCAAAATAATTAATTCCATACAAGAGATAATCATAAAGCTGTTGCCATTGCGGATATTTCAATTTTACACCGAGTGTTTGTAAACTATTCAAGGTTGAATATACCGAACAATACCTTGAGAATACACCCTGTTTAAATGGTTTCATCAATATTCCTCTGCAAACATTATTGTCAAGACTCGATTGGTCTGTGTTTCATCATCAGGTTGAGGGCTATAAAACTCATAATTTACATCATAGAGATCTATTTTCCAAAATATCTGTCGTCCGTGATAATCAAAACAGCCAAAATTGTGTTCACCGTATGGATCGTTATCTCTGGTAAAATTATTAAAGTTTTTGACTTTATTGATAATTTCAGCTTGTTGCATTAACGATAGAGCCGAAATACCGCAAGTCAATAATACTTTACCACCGCAAAAAGTCTTACGAAACGTATCATTTTGTGCAGCAATTGTTTTCGAATTGATTTTATTCATAATCCAATTCCTTAATCAATATCAAACCAAGCCATTACAGTGACTAATAAATGGTTATAATCACCGGAGGTCGCCTCACGCATAAACTGGTCGATTTCATTTTGTGGAAGGCGATTGCGTTCCATAGCGCTTTTGCATAAGCCTAAAATATAAAAGGCGTTACCATTTTTCCCCACAAGTTGAACTGTGATTTCGGGATGTTTTATATCAGTCATTGTTTTATTCCTTTAAAATAAAAAAAGAGCCTCAACACTAGGTTGAAGCTCCGATTGTTGGATT
>CABUBU010000014.1 GCA_902489795.1 uncultured Azospirillum sp. | reverse complement strand
CGAAAACAGGAGTAAAGCCGGAAGAAGCGGGACGGGATTGGGGGAAAATCGGAAACAAGAGCGAATGCGGGTATAAGGATGAAGGACGAAAACAGGAGTAAAACCGGAAGAAGCGGGACGGGATTGGGGAAAAATCGGAAACAAGAGCGAATGCAGGTATAAGGGTAAAGGACAAAAACAGAAGTAAAGCCGGAAGAAAGCGGATCAGGCGAAAAAGGAAGCAGGCGTCAGAGAAGAAATGGAAATAAGCATATGTGCGGGAAATGAAAAAATACGGGGATCAAATCCGACGCGGAAACTTCGGGACGGTTCTGCACGACGATTTCGGGACGATTCTGCATGGGGGATTACCGGGAAGTCATAGCAGACTCGGGAAAGTCCGACGTAGCAGGTTCGAACGGGTTTGGCATGATTTGGCAAGCTCAGCTTGGCAGGCTCGGACAAATTCGGCATGACGGGCTGCGGGAGAAGCGCGGCGGATTCAATTATTTCGGCACAACGAATTTTTGAACATCCGACACAGCCGGCCGCTTATGCAAATCCGAAGCAACAAAAAGCAATTAACCCGGACCCTTTCCGGCGGTGATGAACGAAACGATTGTTTCCGCCGTTTGTTCGGGCGTCTGTCCGTCATTGTCGATAATCAGGTCGGAGCGGACAAAGCGGTTGAATCCCCGCGCGTACATTTCCCGGATGCGTTTTGTTTCCCAGTCGGTCAGTTCTCTCGCGCCGCGGTTGACAAGACATTTTTCCAGCGGCGGATTAAGCGTGACGACGACAAACGCCGCCTTGTCCTTAAGAAGCGCACGAATCGCGGCATAAGTCCTTTCCGTCATCGGATAGGCGAAAATGACGTGATCGAACCGCCGTTCCCTGAGATGGCGGCCGAGTTCGGCATAAAGCCGCCTCAGGCGCTCTTCTATCCGCGCCGGAAAATCGGGAAACAACGCGGCTTCCTCATCGGACAGCAGATCGTCGACCTCGATAAAAACCGCATTCTTCAGCTTTTCGGTCAAAATTCCGGCAACCGTGGATTTGCCGGAATTTATCGCGCCGCCGATATTGACGATTTTCATAACTTCTCTCCCTTCCCGAAAATCAGGACAGCACTTTCTTTTTGATCATATAAGCCAGCAGGAAAAGTCCCGGCAGCACCATCAGTGAGGCAATCAGGAAAAACAGCGGCCAGCTGACGTGATCGGCCAAAATGCCGCTGGTTGAGGCAAAAATATCCCGCGGCAGACTCATCAAGGAAGACAAAAGCGCATATTGGGTGGCACTGTAGGCCACGTTGCAAAGCGAAGCCATATAGGCAACCAGCGCGGTAGTGCCCATGCCGGCAGCCAGATTGTCCATGCAGATCGTCAGCGACAGGGTATAAACGTTGTCGCCGGCATAGGCCTGGCCGATATACACCAGATTGGTCACGCCCTGCAAAACGCCGAACAGCATCAGCGCTTTCGGCAAACCGCTGCGTTTGATGTAAATGCCGCCGAGCAGGCCGCCGGCAATGGTCGCCAGCATGCCGTAAATTTTTGACACGTAAGCGATCTGGGCATTACTGAACCCCATATCCTTGTAAAAAACGAAAGCCATCGGCGCCTTATATTCGTCGCTCAGCCGATAGAGCAGGATAAACAGCAGAATCAGCCCCCAGCGGTGATGGTGCATAAAATCCTTAAACGGTTCATAAACGGATTCCCGCAAAAAACGCCGCAGCCGGGGTTTAAACGGCAGCTTCTCCCGTTCTTCCCGGTAAGCGCGGTCCTTATACGGCTCTTTGGCCAGCAGCACGGTCACAATGCCGACCAGAGCGCCGAGCGCCATCACGACATAAACTTCCCGCCAGTCGAGCCAGGTCGTCAGCCACAGGGCAAAAGCGCCGGAAAAAAGCATTCCCAGCCGGTAGCCCAGCACGAAAACGGCCGAGCCGGCACCCTGCTCCGCGGTTTCAAAACTGTCAATGCGGTAGGCGTCGAGAACAATGTCCTGCGAGGCCGAACAGCCGGCGACGATCAATGCCAGAAGCGCCATCCAGGCCGTATGCTCAGCCGGGTTGACCGCCGACATCGCGAGAATGGCTGCCAGCATGCACAACTGGATGAACAACGCCCAGCCGCGGCGGCGGCCCAGACGCTCAAACAACGGCAGCCGGATGCGGTCGATCAGCGGCGACCATATCCACTTGAAGCCGTAGGGCATCCGCGTCAGCGAAAAAAGGCCGATCAAAGCATAGGGAATCTGACTTTCCTGCAGCCACACCGTCAGCGTGCTGCCGACCAGAAGCAGCGGAAAACCGCTGGAAAAGCCGAACGCCAGCATTACCGGCATTCTCCGGTCGGCATAAATTTTCGCGGCGTCCAGCCATTTTGCAAACATCGGCAAACTCTCCCTTATTTGCGTTTTTATAGCACGGACAGGTTAATTTTTTATATAGTATAATCCATTTTCCGCCGGAAAACGGGAATTTTGAAAATGCGAATAATTTTAACGTCTTTTTTGTATTTTTCCTCATAAAGAAAACCGGCGGCAAATGAAATTTTAAGACTTTACAAGCAGATTTGTTCGATCACATAATTGAGCAGCAGGCGACCGGCCGGCGTAACCCGGACATTGTGCGGCGTTTCTTCAACCAGTCCTTCGTTTTTAAGAGCCGCAAGCTGTCCGTGATCGGCAAATTCTTCCCATGCCAGCCCCGAAAGAGCGGCAAAACGCGCCTTGTCGATCCCCTCGTTCAGGCGCAGCCCCATAATTGTCAGTTCTTCCGCACGTTCGCACGGCGTAACCTCTTCCGTCCGCCTCGGATGGGTGGTTGAAAAAAGCTTTTTCCCGCAGTGCAGACGGCCGACCGCGCCATTGCCGACGCCGACATAATCATCGCCCTGCCAATAACCGAGATTATGCCGGCACTCACTTCCCGGCGCGGCATAGTTAGAAATTTCATATTGCCGGTAACCGGCAGCGGACGTCAGTTCTTCCGACAACCGGTACAGCGCCGCCGCCGCTTCTTCTTCCATTGCCGGTACACCTTTTCGGGCAAACACGGTGCCCTCTTCAATCGTCAGCTGATAAAGCGACAAATGTTTCATCCCCAGCGCCGCTGCCTGCCGCAGCTCACGTTCCCAGGTGGCAGACGTTTGTCCGGGACGGGCATAAATCAGATCAAGTGAATGATTGTCAAAATTTTTCAACACCGAATCGACGGACGCAAGCGCTTCCTTCACCTCGTGCGTGCGCCCCAAAAACCGGAGATCGGCATCGTTTAAGGACTGAACGCCGAGGGAAAGCCGGTTGACGCCGGCGGCGCGCAGATCGGCAAAAAGCCCCGGACGATCGGTGTTGGGGTTGGCTTCGAGCGAAATTTCCGGCTGTTCGGAAAGCGGCCACAGAGCGGCGATTTTATCCAGAATGCGGGCAATCTGCTTCGGTTCCAGCAGCGACGGGGTGCCGCCGCCGAAAAAGACCGAATCGACCGTATAGCCGTCGTTTAAACCGCGGTAATATTCCAGATCCGCCAGATAACCGTCGACGATTGCCGCCTGGTCAACATCCTTTTTCACCCGGCTGAAAAAATCACAGTACGGGCATTTGCTGCGGCAGAACGGCCAGTGAATGTAAACGCCGAGCCGGGGCATCAGAGGATAAACTTCGACAAATCGCCGGATTGGGTGTACTTAGCCAGCTTTTCTTCCACCATGGCGGCGGTGATCACCGCTTTTTCCCCGCTTCTGTCGGAAGCCGAAAAACTGATGTCCTCAAGCAGAATTTCCAGCACCGTATGCAGCCGGCGGGCGCCGATATTTTCCACGTTTTCGTTGATTTGGACAGCAATGTCTGCAATCTTGTCAATTGCCGCCGGTTCAAACTCAAGGGTAAAGTTTTCGGTCGCCAGCAGCGCCTGATACTGTTCGATCAGGTTGGCTTCCGGCTCGGTCAGAATACGCACGAAATCGTCATGGGTCAAAGCCGACAACTCAACCCGGATCGGCAGACGCCCCTGCAATTCCGGCAGCAGATCGGACGGCTTGGAAAGATGAAACGCCCCCGAACAGATAAACAGGATATGGTCGGTTTTGACCATGCCGTGCTTGGTCGAAACGGCGGTGCCCTCAATCAGCGGCAGCAAATCGCGCTGAACGCCTTCGCGGGAAACGTCGCCGCCCCGCCGCTCGACGCTGCCGCATATCTTGTCGATTTCGTCGATGAAGACAATGCCGTCGTTTTCCACCGCTTTTATCGCGCGGGAAATGATTTTTTCGTTGTCAAGCAACTTATCGCTTTCCTCCTGCAGCACCAGCTTTTCGGCATCGGCAACGGTCATTTTGCGGTTTTTATATTTTTCGCCCATCGATTTGCCGAAAATGTCGCCCAGACTGATCATTCCCATCTGGGCACCGGGCATGCCGGGAATTTCCATCGTCGGCATGGTATTGGCGCCGGTGTCGATCACGCTGATTTCGATTTCCCGTTCGGCCAGAGCGCCTTCGCGCAGCATTTTGCGAAACTTCTGTTTGGTATCTTCGCTGGCGGAAACGCCGACCAGCGCTTCCAAAATCCTTTCTTCGGCAGCGATCGCGGCCTTTTCGCTCACCTCTTTGCGCATTCTTTCGCGGGTGCTGTTAATGGCAATGTCCAGCAGATCGCGGACAATCGACTCCACATCGCGGCCGACATAGCCTATCTCGGTAAATTTGGTTGCTTCCACCTTAATAAAAGGCGCTTTTGCCAACCGTGCCAGACGGCGGGAAATTTCGGTTTTGCCGACGCCGGTAGGACCGACCATCAGAATGTTCTTGGGCACAATTTCCTCACGCAGGTTTTCGGCCACCTGCATCCGCCGCCAGCGATTGCGCAGGGCGACCGCCACCGCCTTTTTGGCCTCGTTCTGGCCGACAATGAAGCGGTCCAGCTCGGAAACAATCTCACGGGGACTGAAATTTGCACTACTCATCGGCCGCCACCCTTTCAATAATCAGATTATGGTTAGTATAAACGTCAATATCGCCGGCAATGTTCAGCGCTTTTCTGGCAATGTCTTCCGCCGACAGACCTTCCACGTCGTAAAGGGCTTTGGCCGCCGCCATGGCGTAGTTGCCGCCGGAACCGATGCCGATAATGCCGTCATCGGGTTCCATTACCTCGCCGGTGCCGGAAATGACCAGCGACACGTCTTTGTCGGCCACGATCATAAACGCCTGCAGCTGGCGCAGATACTTGTCCATCCGCCAGTCCTTGGCCAGTTCGACCGCCGAGCGCTTCAGCTGCCAAGCATATTTTTCTAACTTGCCCTCCAGCCGTTCGATCAGGGTAATACCGTCGGCCGCGGCGCCGGCAAAACCGGCAATGATTTTGCCGTTGCCGATCCGCCGCACTTTAACCGATTTGGATTTGAAAATCACGGTTTCCCCGAGCGTTGCCTGACCGTCGCCGGCAATGACAACCTCGGAACCTTTGCGCACGCATAAAATAGTGGTCATGAAAATTCCTTAAAATGATTAAATTGTCTAAATTTATATGTAGGTAAAAAAAAGTGCGATTGCAAGAGCCGCCCTGGGTATACGCTCCTCTTTCATTCGTCGGCGGTCTTTTCGACCGGAATGTCCGGAAACAGAAGCGCCGCCACTTTCTGCGCATGACGGTTCAGACTGCTAACCTCAAAACGGTATGTTCCGCCGCAGGTAAGACGGCTTTCGATTTCCGGATGCCGGGTCAGATAATTTTCCAGTTTAGCCGCCATCAGTTCATCCTGAGAGACCACTTTTACCCCGGGCAGTGCCGCGCGGAAAAAGGCTTTGGCCAGCGGATAATGGGTGCAGCCGAGAATCAGGCTGTCGCAGTTTGCAAATTCCGGCGCACAGGCGCGGACAACGGCTTCCGCCCGGGAAAAATCATTGTCCTCAATCGCCGGCACCAGTTCGGGCACGGCAATTTCCGTCACCGCAAGATCCGGATTCAGCTTATGCAGCTCGGTCTGATAAATATGCGAACGGACGGTGGCCGTAGTTGCCGCCACTCCGACCCGACGGGCGTCGTTTTCAACGGCGACTTCAACCGTCGGAATCACCACCCCAAGCACCTTGACGTCCGGCGCCTCAAGCGGTAGGAAACGCTGCTGCACATAGCGCAGGGCTATTGAAGTGGCGGTATTGCAGGCAATGATGATGATTTTGCAGTCGCGGGCAATCAGCCGGCGCATGGCGGCAATCGTATAGGACAAAATCTGTCCGGAAGTCTTTTCCCCATAGGGCAGATGGCGGGAATCACCGTAATACAAATAGTCGTACTGCGGCATGCTTTCGATAAACGCCTTAGTTATCACCACCCCTCCGAGGCCGGAATCAAACACCCCTATTTTCATCTTCAAAGCCTTTGTTTTCAATGCGAACGGAAGGGAGTTTAGACGCCCGGACAATTTTAGTCCACCATTTTTTTCAAGTTTTTAGTTTTGGCTATTGCAACCTGAATAAAACTACTATATAATTTATATTAAATTTTCTGCCATTCAAATAGTCTTGACCCCCAATCAACTACCGGCGGAAAGTTTAGCGCTCTGTCCTTGCGGCAGAGCGTTTTTTCATTTCCGGTAAAGATCCAGACGGGCGGCCAGCCAGGGAAGCGTTTTGCCCTGCAAAAGCACCGAACCGATAACAAGAAAGAAAATCAGGTTGAACAGATACTGAGAATCGGGAAAGCCGATCATCAACGGATAGGTAGCAAGAATGATCGGTACCGCCCCTTTCAGCCCCGCCCAGCCGACAAATAGCTTTTCCTTCCACCTGAAACGGCTGTGCCACAGGCAGACAAACACCGCCGCCGGCCGGGAAAAGAAAATGAGAAAAAAGGCGGCCAGCAGCCCTATCGGCATTACCGACGGCAGCTCGCTGGGGTTAACCAGCAGCCCCAGCAGCAAAAACATTCCCACCTGAGCGATCCAGGCCAGAGAATCGTGAAAGCGGATCAGATTGCGGCGGTACATAAACGGCCGGTTGCCGATAATGATGCCGGCAACATATACGGCAAGGAAACCGCTACCGCCCAAAAGCTGGGCAACACCGAACGTCAGCAGAACGAAACCCACGCCGAACACCGTATAAAGCCCGAAATAACAGATGCAGATTTTTTTCAGCAGAAGTCCCGCCAGCCACCCCAGTCCGCAGCCGGCGGCGAAGCCGACAACAAGCTGGAGAGCAAACAGTTTGACCAGACCGGCAGCGGCAAAACCAGAGTTTTGCAACCAGGCTAACGCCCCCAGGGAAAGCAAAACCGCCATCGGATCATTGCCGGCAGATTCAAACTCCAGCAACGGCCGCAGATTGTCGCGCAGTTCGGCCTTCTGAGTACGCATGATCATGAACACAGCCGGCGCGTCGGTCGAAGAAACGATCACGCCGAGCAAAAGCGCAACCGGCAGTTCCAGTCGCAAAACGTAGTAAGCGGGCAAAAACAGAAACAAAGCCGTCAGCACCACGCCGAGCGTGGCCAGCAGGCTGCCGCCGGCCAGTACCGGACGAACGTCGCGCCAGCGGGTATCCAGTCCGCCGGCAAACAAAATAAACGCCAGAGCGACGGTGCCGATGTAATTGGTCATTCTGGCGTCGTAAAACTGGATGCGGACAATGCCGTCGCTGCCGGCCAGCATGCCGATGCCGATAAAAATCAACAGTCCGGGAATTCCGAAGAAAACGGAAATCCGGTTGGCAAAAACACTGACCAACAGCAGCGCGCCGGCAACGGCCATCAGGGTTTCTATTTGTATCATCAATTCTCCGCTTAAAATTCCGATAAAAATATAGGCACGATCAAACAATTTGCAACTGCCCTGACAACGGCAAAGCAGATATTCCCCGACAAACCGGACAGCTATAAACCTTAGGTTTGGCCATACTTGCCGACACAAGGCGGCACTGTCCCCCAACCAAAGCATTCGGTCTCGGATCAACTCGGGATTGAATGCTAAGGCAGCTAATAAAAAAACGCCTGGGGAAATCTCAGGCGTTTTAAAGCTTCAGACAACCGCAGAATTAACTGTCATATTCGCGGCCACGTTTGATGAAAGCCCGGGGCTGGCCTTCATAGGCATCTTTTTTGACAATTTCCCCGCCGTTGTCACGAACCAACCCGGCTTTTTCCAAGGTTTGGTTATGTTTTTGCATAAAGCTGTTTTCGGCATCGGTCAATTCCCGGTTTCCGGATTCCTGCTGCAAGTAGCCATAGATAACCTCACCTTTCGTAATATCCCGCGCCATCGCCAGACTATTTCCCGTTTCTGCGGGAGTCAGCGATGAGCCGTATTGCGAGCGAACGGCTTGCAACACGCTCTTATCAACGGTAACCGTCGCATTGTTTGCATATCTCACCTGGCCGTCATCGGTCAGGCTATAGGCAATTTTAACCCCTTTGCCTTCAAGCTGAGTATAACCGTTTACTTCGGAGGCATGCAGCAGGCCGTCAGTGTTGCCACTTTCGTTTAGCTGATAAATGCGGCGGCCGTCTCCCTGATCGTTTCCCTTCACTTCTTCCTGTTGCTGGGTTGTCGTCCGGGGAGAAACGTGCTCCGGTTCATAAACCAGACGGCCGTTTTCGCGGGATAAACCGATACCTTCCAAATCATGTTCGTACTTCTGCCGCCATTTCATGTCCAGTTCGCTCAGTTCTTCGCCGTTTTCCAGACGATGTTCCATATCCTGATAAACAGCTTCGTTCAAAGCGATCGTTCTGGCCAGATTTTCGCATTTGATCATAATGCCGGAAGCGCTCGGATTGTCGCGGTTTTCCGCTCCGAAATTATCTGCCGTCAGACGGCCGCCCAAGGCCGTATAGCTGCTGCCGCTGCCATCAACCGTATTCTGAAAAGCGGCAACCAGTTCACGGTCAACCGCAATTTGCGAAGGATCGCCCATCCGGCAGCGAAGCTGCGGATTTTCTCCGTTGGCGTCCGCTTCCAGCCAGTATCTGCCGCGAAAAGTGGAACTGCGAACCCTGTCGGTTTTGGTCTGCACTTCCTTATCTTCGCCGTTTTCGCCTTCGTTTGTCAGATTGCGAGATTCCTCCAGTCCTTCGGTTTCCCGGCCGGTCTGATTTTCTTCACCGGCCAGCGCCTCGCGAAGCACTTCCCGAGCGTTGTCGACCTCGCGGGTGGTCGTTTTGCTGCCTTCAATTTCGGTCACCAGCGTATACGGACGGCCGTCGTCGCCGAGCTGGGTTTTAATCACCGTCGAGCGGTCTTCGCCGTCATGTATCGCATATTGCGCCATAAGCTGCGTATCATTTTCGTCATAACCAAATAAAACATCTACCTTTTTGCCGTTGATTTCGCCGCTGCCCGACATCTCATAACCGTTGCCGCTTTCAAAATCGTGACGCATCAGGGCAATGCCGCTCAACTGTTCCTCCGGCTGCCGATCGTTTAAAACAGTTTCCTGCTGCTGATTTTCTTCCCCGTTGCCGATATGCTGCTCCCCCTCCAGGGACTGGTCGGCATGAGAATTCTTATATTCCTCGATAAAATTGAGCGCACCGGCATCAAGCTGTTCGCCGTTTGCCTGCCGAGCCAGCAGATCCTGATAAGCCCGGGCATCCATCTGATCAGGATCCAGACCGTTTAAATCCTGCAAACTTTCGGCACTGTAAATGATGTTGCCGTCCTTGTCAAAAGAATAGAAACGAATATTACTTTCCCGTTCCTGCCCGCCGCTGTCGTTTTCTTCGCCGTTCCGTTCATCCGTTTTTTGCCTGTTTTCCCCATCCTTGCCGTCATTGTCGACATCCTGTTCACTGGGCTGCACCTCTGTTTCCGAACCGTACAGCCGCCCGGCCAATTCGGCATTCATTTTACCGTTTTCAAAATTAGCATCGGCAAACCGGGAAAGGCTCTCCAACTGAGCCGAGGTAAATTTTCCTTCAGCCATCATCTCTTGCAGCTGTGCCGAGGAGATAACACCGCTCTTATACAAATTCCCTTCCCCCTCCATGGTAAAGGTGCCTTTGGTAACGTCGTCAACCGCCGGATTGTCATTGCCTTCCAAGATGATCGAAGCCGCCCGCGGATACTGTTCAAACAGGGCGTTCAGGTTTGTTTTCTGCACGTCGTTCAATTCGACCGCCGTTTCCCGTGGTTCGACCAAAACCTGATCGGCGCCGCCCCGGGAGTCGCTTTCGTGTTCTCCGGGCGCGTAAGATACTTTTACTTCCGTGCTGTCCGCCGCATAGACAAGATCCGGACGCTTCCAATCCTGCTGCAAATTAAAAACAGAATCTTTTTGCGCATCAGGATGCTGCGCATTCTGCAACGTATCCGTTCGCAAGCTATCTGCCCGCTCTACGTTTTGCAGCGTGTCGGCACGCACTTCCGTATTCAGTATTGTGCTGTCCGCGATGGCCGCATCTGTCGGCACCTCCTGATTGCCATAGCCCATAAACCCCTGAAAACGTGCCCACAAAGACGGGGCTTCCGTAACCGGCGCAGCCGTTTGCACATCGGCAAGCGTTTGTGTGTTATCCATCGGTGTCGGGGAATTTTCGTCTGGCGCGTAATCAATTGTCGTCCCGGTTCCGTCATATCCGGCGGCCAGGCTGCTGACGCCGCCGGCCAGCATCCAGGCGCCGGCAACTTCCGCCACCAGACCGCCGCCATTGGAATAAAGCTCTTTCCAAGCTTCTTTGTCACGGCCTTTTTTGCTCCACAGGGTTCTGACCGCATGACCGGTTCCCTGCGCCTTGGCTTTTACCCCTTGCCAGTAGCTCTTGCTGACCATATTTTTAACTGCCATACCAAGGGCATACCCTTGGCCGACGACCGGCAGCGAACGGGCAAAAATGACCGAATGAGCCATCATCGCCTTGCGGGTGTTTTTGTCTTTTAACGCCTGCCCTATGGAAACTTTGTTAAGCGCACGGTTCAAGGCTCTGACCCGGTTATATTCCGCCTCGCCGACGGCGCGGTCGCCGGCCTTCTTGGCGTATTCGGCATAATTCTGGGTGCGACGGATATCCGTATATTTAACCAGATTATCAAACATTTCTTTGCCAACGGCGCGATCGCCGGCCTTTTTGGCATATTCCTCATAAGGCATGCCGGCCGCCTGACGCAGACTTTCAAACTCTTCGCGGGTAAACGCTGCCTTTTTCTGAAACTTCTTCAACTGCCGGAATTCTTCTTCGCTGACCCGGTTTTCCTCCGCTTTGTGTTTTTCACAATAAGCCTCGTAAGTGTCATAGGCCTTGACCTGACTATAGTCGGTAGCGCCAACCTTGCTTTCCGGGTTTTGTTCTTTCCAGCGTTTCAAGCCCAACTCGGCCACGTCGTTTTTGTAAACTTCGCGGAACGCCGCATAATCTTTAAAACCCTGAAAATCGTTGTAAAGGGCACGGGCGGAAAGAACCGAACGGTAACCCATGTATATCGGGTTGCCGGCGGCAACATAGTTGACGGCCAGACCGAACAAGGGATTTTTCTGTTCAAATTTCTGGATGCGGTCCATAACCTTGCCGAAATTATGCATGCCGCGGCTGAATTTGCTGCGTTTTTCCATAAAATCGGAAATCGGCCGAATGTTGGCCTGCGTCGTCGAAGCCAACGCCATCTTTTGCGTGGTCTCGTTCGGATTGATGGACAGCATTTTGAAGATTTCTTTTTCGCTTTTGCCGGCGCGGACGGCTTCGTCTATTTTGAAAATACGGCTGAGGTGCGTTTCCGCCTTAATCGAATTATATTTGTCGCCGACCGACAGCGCATAGAGAGAATTGTAATATTCCACCTTGATGCGGGCGCTTTCTTCGGCGCGGGCGCTGCTCAGGTTTTCCAGGGTAATATCTTCGTTTGATGACGCCAGACGGCGGCAGGCGCTCAAGTTCAGCGTTTCTTCAAGCGACTTGTTTTCGGAATTGTCAAATTCAAAGGAGCTGCCCTGCCAAGCGGGACTTTCCCGATAAGCTTTTCCTTCTTCGCCGTTCAGCAGATCGTAGACTTTGTCGAAACGGGCGGCTTCGACTTCCGGTACAGGAGCGTAAAACTCTTCCCAGTGGTAAGGATCGGCAACGGCAGCCAACGTCTCCGAAGAAGCGGCCGCGTCTTCGCTGCCGGAGGTAGCGACGTCATCATCGGCTGCGACGCCGTCTTCTTCAGAACCGGCACCGGCAATTTCTTCGTCAACAGCATTGTCAAGCGCCGTGACAGCATCATTTTGGCTTTTATTTTCCGCATTAAACTGGGTCACAAACGCATTGAAAACGCTTTCGTCATTTTCCAGAGCCTGCAAATCGGCCGGTCCGTACCATCTGACAATACTTTCATAAAGATCCGGATTGCTTGCCTTCATCGCTTCCAAACGACTGCTGAAATTTTTGCTTTCTGCCATAATAAGTCTCCGTCAAAATAAAGCCATATTTGGTCTTAATGATACAATAAGGTTTAAATTTAGTCAACGCTGTTTTGTCACAAAAAGACATTTTTGTCAAAAATCAATTGCTGGACATTAGGGGGTTTTGATTTATATTATTGTCGGTTATCTGAATTAACGAAGGAGTATCTGTCATGCAAAAAATTATTCCCGCCCGTCTGCGTCCGGGCGACGAAATCAGGATTATCGCCCCCGCGTCGGGCGTCAAAATCATCAGTCACGAGTGCCGGGAAATCGCCCGCCGGCGGTTTGAGGAAATGGGGCTTGCCGTTTCTTACGGCACCAACGCTGTCGACGAAAACTGGGACGCCGGCGGCTCGGCATCGGTCGAAAAAAGAACCGCCGACATTGCCGAAGCTTTTGCCGACCCGAAAGTTAAAGCGGTATTCACCATGATCGGCGGCAACAATTCCAACCAGCTGCTTGACTTTATCGACTACCGGACGATTGCCGAAAACCCAAAAATTTTCTGTGGTTTTTCCGACATTACCGCGCTTTTAAACGCCGTTTACGCCAAAACCGGACTCGTCACCTTTTCCGGCCCGCATTTCAGCTCGCTCGGGATGCTTAAAGGCATAGACTACACTTTGCAAAACATGAAAAAAATGCTGTTTGAAGACGGCGCGGGCGAAATTCTTCCGTCCGCCGAATGGAGTGACGATCTGTGGTTTATCGACCAGGAAAACCGGCAGTTCATTAAAAACGAAGGCTGGTGGCAGCTGCAGCCGGGCAAGGCGGAAGGAACGCTTGTCGGCGGCAACCTCGGCACTTTCATTCTGCTCAACGGCACTTCCTACCGGCCGGCCTTTGCCGCAGACACGGTTTTATTCATTGAGGACACCGGCAGCGTCGAGATTGCCGATTTTACCCGCAATTTCCAATCGCTGTTGCAACAACCCGACTTTAAAAACGTCAAAGCGGTTTTAATCGGCCGTTTCCAGAAAAAATCCGCGGTCACCCGCGAACAGCTGGCGTTTATGATTGAGCGTTTCCGTCCTTATCTTGAGGGAAAACCCGTCATTGCCAACATGGATTTCGGCCACTCGACGCCGCTTCTCACCATCCCCGTCGGCGGCACCGCTGTCATCGACGAAGGAAAGGTGCGGTTTTCCCTGTAGTGTCGGAACATTTTTCCGCATCGACAAAAGAGCCGGGACAAAACCCGGCCCTTTTTTTACCAATAATAGCGGTGACGGCGGTAACGGCGGTGGCGTCCGTGGCGGTAACCGCTGTTCCAGATGAGGGCGCCTGCCGCCGCACCGGCGCCGACCGCCAGAACCGGACTGCCGTAAAGCCTGGGCGCTGCCGGATGCCGGTGATAAAGCTCGTCTTCTCCGGCCTGCGGATTAACAATCACCCGACTGACCGGAGGCACATGAGTCACAACGGAAGGCGTATAAGTGACGTTAGCCGCAACATTGCCCGACGTGGTGGTCGTAGTGGTGGTGGTTGTGGTGGTCACAACCGTTTCCGCGCGGGCGGAAAACGCCGCCAACACGCCGCAAAACAAAAATGCCGCAAAATTTTTCATGACAGTCCCCAAACGGTTAAACATGCAATTATTATAAACAACTTCCGGGCAAAAAGCAACCTCCGATTATAACAAATGCTCGTATAAGACCTTTACCCCGAGCAAAATCAGCACACGGTCGGCGACAATTTGCAGGCAGGCCGTCGGCAGCCGGCAAAACACCCGGCTGAAATAAAATACGGCAACGGTACAGACGAAACAGACCGCGCCGATGAGCACGGCGACGGCAACAATGCCGACATTCATAAAATACAGGCTGATTCCGGCCACGCAGGCGTCGATACCGGTAGCCACGGCAACAACCAAGAGCAGTTTGAACGAAAGTTTCGGACTGTGCTTTTCGCACTCTTCCCCGCCCAAAGCGCCGCGGATAACGTTCAGCCCAAGCAGCAGAAACACGACAAAGGCAATCCAATGGTCAAAAGCCTCAATGTAACGATGGACGGAATCGGTTGCCTGCCAGCCGAGAAGCGGCATTACAAACTGCCCGGCGCCGGTTGCGGCTCCCAGTTTTGCCGCCGAGGAGGCGATATCCTTTTTAATCACCAGTCCGTACGAAAAAGCGACGGCAAAAGCGCCGACCGACAGGGGCAGCGCCAACAAAAAAACACTAAACATGCCGTTTATCCCTGAAAACAAGACAAAAACAATGTTTAGTGCTTTTAAATTAAAAAGAAAATTTAATCAACAAAATTAATTCTTTAAAATGCTCAGATTATGCGCTTCCGGGCGGCCGGCGCGATCGGGCACGATGTCGAAAGACAGTTCCTGACCTTCCGTGATCTTATCCAGACCAGATTTCTGAATCGCCGTGATATGAACGAAAATATCCTTTTCGTTTTCCGGGGTTTTGATGAATCCGTAACCTTTTTTGTTATTAAACCATTTAACTGTTCCACTTAGCATGTTAGTTCCTTTTTTTGACGATAATTAAAACCTATCTGACAACACATTTGTTTCAGACGATTTGCATATATGCACAAAAAAGAACTTTTCAAGCGGAACAAAAAATTTATTTTAAGTTAATAATCTTTTCGGCCAGTTTCCGCGCTTCGGCAACGATTTCCGCTTCGCCTTCGACGCGACGGTCTTCCATCACCAGCCGGCCGTTGCAAATGACGTCGGCAATCGAGGAACTGTCGGCCGCATATATCAGGTCAGACACCAGATTGTAGGCCGGCACCATAAACGGATTGTTCAGATCGACCAGCAGGCAGTCGGCCGGCGCGCCTTCCCGGATTTCCCCGGCATTGAGCCCGAACGCGGCCGCGCCGTTTGACGTCGCCGCGCGGAAAACGTCGGCGGCCTTGCCGGCAGTGGCGGAATCGGCCTGGCATTTGGCCGCCAGCGACGCAAACTTGACGCTTTCG
The DNA here is from genome assembly GCA_902489795.1 of uncultured Azospirillum sp. Taxonomy (GTDB): domain Bacteria; phylum Pseudomonadota; class Alphaproteobacteria; order RF32; family CAG-239; genus JAFUYI01. Next base: position 28,252 of record CABUBU010000014.1, on the reverse strand, counting down.
ATCATGCTGAGGTTATTGTTGGAGGAAGCGCCGTCGGTACCGATCGTCACTTTTCCCGGCAGGCGGTGATAAAGGTCTTCAAAAGCAAACAGGCCGGAATTGAGCTTGAGGTTTGAAACCGGGTTGTGCGAAAGGAAACTGCCGCGCTCACCGATAATCTCAACGTCGCGTTGGTTTAAGTGCACGGCATGAGCCAGCGTCGTCCGCGGCGTCAGAAGGCCGAAGGAATCGAGCCGTTCGGTCGGCGTCACTCCGTATTTTTCCAGACATTCGGCGTTTTCGCCGGCGGTTTCGCTCAGATGAATCTGCATGGTCAGGCCGTTTTCTTCCGCGGTGCGGGCGGCAAACGCCAGCAGTTCGGAAGAAACGGTATAGACCGCATGGCAGGAAAGCCCTTTGACAATTCTTTCCGGGCAGGGGTTGTCGGCCGCCAGAAAGCGTTCGGTCGCGGCCATTTTGCTTTTCGTCTGTTCGGGGTCGAACATGTCCATCTCCACCAGCGACACCGCGGCGCGAATCCCCATTTCCTTCACCGCCCGCATGGTTTCTTCCCCGTAAAAATACATGTCGGCGAAAAAGACGGTGCCCGATTTGATCATTTCCAATATTGCCAGACGGCTGGCAACATAAACGTCGTCCGGGGTCAGCCGGGCTTCAACCGGCCAGATGTCTTCCCGCAGCCATTCAAACAGCGGTTTGTCGTCGCCATAGCCGCGGAGAATCGACATCGCCGCATGACAGTGCGTATTGTAAAAGGCGGGGACGATCGCCTTGCCCGAGCCGTCGATGAGCTTGTCCGCCGGCGCTTCCGTATCCGGCGCAATCTTTTCAAAGCGGCCGTCTTTGATCAAAACGTCAACCCGCCGGTTTTGGTGCAAAACATTCTTAATTAAAATTGACATCGGCAAATCCTGAACTTATGTTAAAAAGACAAGCTTAATTTAGAACAGAACGATTAATTATGGAAGAGCAAATTTTGGAAGAACGCCTGATCGAGATCGAAAGCGCCATTGCCATTCAGGAAAAAACGATCGACGAACTCAACCAGGTGGTGATCGAACAGGGACGGCAGATCGACCGGCTGATCAAACATAACCTTTATCTGGCGGAGCTGCTGAAAAATGAAACGGTAAAGCCTCAAAGCGAGGAAACGCCGCCGCCGCATTACTGACCAAAGCCCCTTGCATCGGCTCCAAAACGCGTTTATATTATCCTGAAACAAGGAGAAACGGCAACATGAACATCGACGCCTTATACAACCTCACCCACGGCGTGTACGTGCTCGGCGCCGACGACGGCGGCCGGCCGGTCGGCAGCGCGGTGGACGCGGTGATGCAGGTTGCCAGCAAACCGGTGGTGCTGGCGCTTTCCTGCCACAACGGCAGCTATACTAAAAGCTGCATTGAGAAAAGCGGACGTTTCGGCTTGTCGGTTCTCGGCCGCGGGGTTGATCCTTTCGTCATCGCGAATTTCGGCTTCCGGACCAGCCGCACCGCCGACAAATGGGCGGAAGTGCCGCATTTTGTCGAAGACGGTCTGCCCTATCTGCAAAACTGCATCGCGGTGATGACCTGTCGGGTACTCGAAAAACAGGTTTTTGAAAGCAACACCCTGTTTACCGCCGAAGTGACCGACTGCCGGAACGTCGGAAAAGATGAACCGCTGACATATTATGATTACCGCACTTCTTTCAAAAACGAAGTTTTAAAGTTTTTACCCAACATTCTAAACAAAAAGGAGAAATAAAATGGCTGACAACGAAAAACAATGGGTTTGCGTCGTTTGCGGATACGTTTATGACGGAGACACGCCGTTTGAAGAACTGCCGGACGACTGGACCTGCCCGGTCTGCGGCGTCGACAAAAGCTTTTTTGAACTGCGCTGAGCCCAATCCCCTCCCGCAAGGAAGGGGATTTATTTTTGTGCCGGCCGCTGCCGGCGGGAAAAGAAAGGCAGCGTCCCGAACAGCAGATGATCAGAACGGCTGCCGTCCGGACGGGTTTTGATCCGGTACAGCAAAACGCCGCAAAAATAAACGTCAAGCTGCCGGCTGCGGTCGAAGTCCTTTTGTTTCAGCCATTGCCAAAACGTCAGCAGTTTTCCCGCTTCCCCGCCGGCAGCGGCGCCCGGGTAACGTCTTCCTTTTTCAGCTGCAAACGTTTCAGCCGGCGGCAGATCCTGCCGTAGAAAATGCGCTGATCGGCAGACGAAAGCTGCCGCAGATACCAGTCAAAGCTTTTCAGATACCAGAAAAAAGCGCATTTGACCAGCGGCGAACGCAGCCGCCTTTTTTTCTTTCGCGGCAGAAAAAGTCAAAATCCTTTACCCAGTCAAACACTTTGGCGTCTTTGGTGCCGGTGGTGCTGCCCGGATGACGGCGGTAGCAGTAGACGTTACGCACGAACGATACCCGCGTCGCCAGAATGCCGACCAGGCATCCCCAGGAATTGTCTTCGTAAAAGCAGCGTTCGGCAAAACGCAGCCGGTTTCGGCGCAAAAACGCCGTTTTATACAAACGACCGCAGACGGGGGCAAAAACGGCAAAAAACTTTTCTGCCGGAATGCCGTTTTGCCAGCCGTCCCAGCCTTCAAAATTCATATAATCGCGGCCGAGGCTGCCGCCGTTTTCATCATACAGGCGGGTGCCGGTGAGAACGATGTCGGCATCGTCTGCCGCCGCCCGCCGGCAAAAAACTTCCAGAACGTCGTTGTCCGGCCAGTCGTCGGAATCGATAAACATCAAGTAACGGCCGACGGCAATTTCCAGCCCCGGTTGCGGGCGGCGCCCTGACGTGCATTGCGCTGGGTCAGCACTTTCACCCTGCCGTCCCGTTCTTCGTACCGGCGGAGGATTTGCAGACTGTCGTCGGTCGAGCCGTCGTCAATGCAGATTATCTCCGTATCGGCAAAAGTCTGGTCAAGAACACTGTCGAGGCAGGCGGGCAGAAAACGGGCGGTGTTGTAAACGGGAATGATAACAGAAATTTCGGGCATCAGCTTTTCCTCACGATTTTCAGCAGCGGCAGAAAACCGAACAGCTGCTGGCGAAAACGGGTCGGCGTCATCCGGACGCCGATCATGCCCAAAACGGAAATTTTCGTTTTTGTCCGCGAACGGCGGATTTTGGCCAGCGGCAGCCCGAACAGACAAAAAGCCTTTTCTTCGGCCGGCGGCGGCAGTTTCGGCTTCAGACTTGCGCGCAGACGGGCAAAAGCGTCCTTGTTCCACCATGAGCTTTGATTCCAATGAACGGCCACGGTGTTTTCGGTAAGCGCCTTTTCGCGGAAAGTATACCAGCAGGGGCAGAAATATTCGCCCGGATAAATGCTGATCTGCTTTTCTTCGTTCCGCCAGCGGCACTGTCCGCGGTAAAGCTCCCAGTCGTCGCAGCGGCGGCTGCCGAAATAAAACGTTTCCGCCCGCTGCGTTTCTTCCGGCGACGAATAGTCAATGCGGGAAAAACCACAGAATTTTCGCATCGACGCTTTCATCACCGTCGGCACGATCGAATTCTGCCGGTTGAAGACATGGTTTGAGCGATAATATTTCATCGTTTCTTCCAGCAGCGGATGTCCGGGCACGCTGCCCATCACCGCCGGTTCGGGAATGTTTTCCCCCTCCCGGATGTCGCCTTCGACGCTGACTAAAAAGCCGTCATTCAGAAAAGCGTCAAAATTTTTCAACAGCTGGACGTCGGTGTCGAGATATATGCCGCCGTACTTATGTAGGGCATACAAACGCACGTAATCGGCGACAAAAGCCCACAGTTTCAATTCGTAAGCACTGCGGACAAACAGCGACTGCCGGAGAATTTCGCCGAACTCCGGATGACGGTCGTGCCAGAGCATAAAAGCATAATCGGGACATGCCTTCTTCCACGAACACACGCACATTCGCACCTGCGGGTTTGGCCCCTTTTTCCATAAATCGACGTCGTCGTAAAAATAATGAATAACTTTAGGTATTTGCAGCTGATTTTCCGCTCCCAAACGGTAATGCCGAATAACACCGACAAAAAGCTACAGGCAAGAGGTTGGATTTGCAGGGCGGAAAAGCTTGATTTCCGCCGTTTTTGATCGTGCGTATTTTCGCCCCGTCCGGACTTTTTCAGCAGACCCGGGCGACCGTCAGCGCATCGACCGAACGGACGCCGGCTTTTTTCAGCGCGGCGGCGCATTCCTTTAAGGTGGAACCGGTGGTCAGAACGTCGTCGATCAGCACCACTCTTTTGCCGGCAAGCCTTTCGGGATGCGGAACGGAAAAGGCGTTTTTCACGTTTTTGACCCGTTCAAAACCGGAAAACTCCACCTGCGGCCGGGTTTTCTTATGACGAACAAGAGAAAGGCAGTCGACCGGCAGCCCTGTATAGCGTCCGAGTTCGCGAGCCAGAAGCGCCGACTGATTGTAGCGTCTTTTGACCAACCGGGTATAATGAAGCGGCACCGGCACAATGACGTCGACCCCGGCTTTGAAAATGTCTTCGCCCGCCACTTTCAGCATGGCTGCCAAAAGCCGCGCATTTTCAGTTCGATCCATGAATTTGAAAGCCAGAATCAGGTTTTTGGAAGCCTCGTCATAACAAAGCGCCGAACGGCTTAGACGAAAAGGAGAACGTTTTTTACGCAGACAGGACGCACACAGCATTTTGCCCCGCGCTTCCTTTTCGCTCAACGGATGACCGCATTTTCTGCAATAGGGCGGAAAGATAAAATTGATTTCGTTTAAGCATTTTTCGCACAGTTCTCCCTCGATTGTCAGAATCTGTCCGCATTTGCGGCAGCGGCGGGGCAGTATGCTGTCGAGCAGCAGGCGAAAAAGCTTTCCGATCATGGTCTAAAGCCGCAGTTTTTGCAATTCCCCGTGCACGTCGCTGATTTGTTCGACCACGGTGATGCCGGCGTCCGCCAGCGCCTTTTTCTTGTCTTCAGCGGTGATTTTGCCGCGGGTGATGATGTCGCCGGCATAGCCGACGGTAGCGCTGAAGGCCTGCGAATTGCCGGCGATAAAGCCGATCACCGGCTTTTTGACAGCGCATGAACGGTACCAGTCGGCGCCGAGTTCCTCAAAAGTGCCGCCGAGCTGGCCGATCATGACGATCGCTTCAGTTGCCTCGTCGGCCATAAATTCCCGCAAAACGTCGACGAAATTCATGCCAATCACGGTATCGTCTCCCAAACCGACGACGGTCGACTGACCGAAACCGGCCCGTCTGGTTTCCAGCACCGCTTCATACGTGAGGGTGGAAGAGCGGGAAACGATGCCGATCCGCCCCGGGGTATGAATATTTTCCGGAAAAGTGCCGAGCCGGGCTTCGCCGGGTGTGATCAGCCCCGGCGTATTGGGGCCGATCAGCCGGGTGCGGCTGCTTTTTAAGATGTTGCGCACCTCAAGCATATCGCGGACGGGAACATTGTCGGAAATGCAGACCGCCAGTTCCAATCCGGCTTCCGCCGTTTCGGCAATCGCCGATTTCACCATCCGGGCAGGCACAAACATCAACGAAGCGGTGGCACCGGTTTCGGCCACAGCTTCTTTGACCGTGTCAAAAACCGGCAGGCCGAGGTGAACGGTGCCGCCTTTGCCGGGAGTGACGCCGGCAACAATGTCGGTGCCGTAGTCCAATGAGCGTTTGGTATGAAAGGAAGCCTGGGTTCCGGTCATGCCCTGAACCAGCACTTTGGTATTGCGTCCGGCCAATATCGACATTATTCCCCCTCCTGCACCAGGCGCAAAATTTCGTCCGCCGCGTCTTCCATGTTGCGAACCAGCGTCAGCGGCAGCCCCGCACGCTTGAGCACATTTTCCGCCTCGTCACGGTTGGTTCCTTCAAACCGTACCACCAGCGGAATGTTCATTCCCACTTCCGCCGCCGCATCGATAATGCCGTCGGCAATCAGGTCGCAGCGGACAAAGCCGCCCAAAATGTTGATGATAATGCCCTCCACCCGCGGGTTGGTAGCAATAATTTTGATGCCGGCAGCAATTTTGTCACGATCGACGCCGCCCTTGACGTTGAGCCAGCAGGCAACCTCGCTGCCGCGTCTTTTCAGCAGTTCGGTCATCGTCATCGCCAGCCCTTCGCCGTTAACAATGCAGCCGATGCTGCCGTCAAACTCATGATAGGTGAAGCCGTATTTGCCGGCTTTCAGCTCGCGCGCGCCGGTTTCGTAATCGTCTTTCAAACGGCTGTTTTCCGGGTGGCGAAAAAGGGCCTTGTCATCAAGCGTAATTTTGGCATCGAGCGCCACGATGTCGCCGTTTTTCATCACCCCTGCAGGGTTGATCTCGATCATCAGCGCGTCGTTGGCAATAAAGGTTTTGAAAAGCCCGCGCAAAAAAAGGTAGAAACTGTCGTAGCTGCGGGGCTGGAGTTTCAAGAACTCGGCCGCCCGGCCGGTTTGGGCATGGGTGGGACCGGTAACCAGATCAATCGGCAACCGCAGAATGCGACCGGGTTCAGATTCCGCAATTTCGTTAATATCATTGTCCTTGGTATTGGCCAAAAGCAGAGTAACGGAAGCCTGAGCACGATCAATTGCCATGCCGGCATAGAAAGTGAAGCCGACCCGGGTATAGGCTTCAATATACAGACGGCTGACCAGCTTTCCCCGCGACCCGGTCTGCTTGGTGACAAGCGTCGAGCCGAGCATGGCGTCCGCTTCCGCCCACAAATCGCGCAGGCGTTCCACCTGCCGGATGCCGCCGCGGGAACCGGCTTTTTCCTCCAAAAAATGCCCGGCGGCGCGGGCGCCCGACTGGATCTGCGCCTTGAGCATCCACGGCCCTTTGTCCGTCACTTCCTTGGCCGCCCGGCGGGCTTCGTCGGCGGTATAGGCAATCCGCCCCTTGGGAATTTTAATGCCGTTGCGGCTCAGCATCCGCTTGGCCTGATATTCGTGAATATTCATCGGCAGCCCTTTTGCTTGCGTAGTTATCCTTCAGACGCGTAAAACCTGATTTTTTCCACCATTGCGCCAAGCCCGTTGCGGCGGCTCGGCGACAAATGGTCCGCCAGCCCCAGGCGGGCAAAAACCGCCGCCACGTCAAGCGACAGAATCTCTTCCCGGGTTTTGCCGTCAAAAACCGTCAGTACCACCGCGATCAGCCCGCGCACGATGGCGGCGTCGCTGTCGCCGGCAAAATGCAGGCGGACATTGTTTCCTTCCCGCGCAAAAGACGGCACCAGCCACACCTGTGACTGGCAGCCGCTGACCTTCCATTCGTCGGTGCGACATTCTTCGGCAAAAGGCGGCAGCTTTTCGCCGAGGTCGATCAGGTAACGGTATTTGTCTTCCCAGTCGTCCAGCAGTTCAAAATTTTCGCTTAACTCGTCAATATCCATGGTTGTCCTCTTTATATTTTCTGTTTTGTAACATCAAATGCGGCAAAGGTCTATCCTTTTTTATTTAGCATTTGACTTGCGGGGATAATCATATATAATTTCAGCCAGTTTTTAACCCCTTAAATTTGAAGGTTTTCCATGAAAGTTTCAATCCGCAATCTGGAGAAGCGACTGAGCATGATCCTGCCGCTGGCAGAAGCCTATCAGCGTTCCTACAACAAGCTTTCCGCCGACTACAAGTCGGAATCGGAAATGGCGCTTTACACCAAAGGCTATTTTATCAAAAAACTGTGGAAAATGGCGGAAGACGACCAATCGATGGTGGCGGTTCTGCACTTAAACGACGTGCCGCGCGGTTTTATCCGCTATTCGGCGATTCCCGAGTATTACACGCAGCCGGAAAACGGCCGGGCGCAGGACGTGGAAAAAGGCTATCTCGACGGTTTTGAATACGCCTGGTGCTGCAAGGTCAACTTTGAGCGCGAAGTGGCGCTTGACGACAAAACGCTGATCGTCAACCAGATTTATCTCGACCCGCAGATCCAGCACCACGGGCTCGGCACCCTGCTTTTTCAGCAGACGGTTCCGGAGCTGAAAAAACAGGGCTTCGAGAGCCTGATTATCGAATACAACGCCAACAACGCCAACGCCAAGGACTTTTACCAAAAGCTCGGGTTCGCGCCGTTTGCCCGAACCAAAGACTTTGACCACATCTTAAAGGAAGACGGACGGACGGTGTTTTGCATCAGCGACGTGCGCATTGCCCACACCACCATCGACAACGCGCTTGAGCACCTGCGCCGCCGCCAGCAGATGAAACAGACTCTCATTACCGTCATCGACCAGAGAAAACATGGAAGAGCTTATTGAAAACATTTTAAAACTGGTGAAAATCCCGAGCGTTTCCGGCCGCGGAGAAGAAATCGAACGGATTGTCACGCTGGTTAAAAACGACCTGGCGCCGCAAGGTGCGACAATCCGAGAATTCCGCTTTGCCGGCGCCGATCCGGTTCTGCTTCTGGCCAACTGCCGGGGAGACGATTTCGACATTCTGACCGTCGGTCATCTCGACGTGGTGCCGGCCAAGGACGAACTGTTTGCTCCGCGAATCGAAAACGGACGGATTTATGCCCGCGGCGCGCTGGACATGAAATCACCGGTGGCCGTCAACCTGGCCGCGCTGGCTTATGCCATGAACAAACCCATCCGCTTCGGAGTGCTGCTTACCACTGACGAGGAAACCACCAGCAACGGCATCAAGGCATTGCTGAAAAACGAAAACATAACTCCGCGAATCGTACTCGACACCGACGCCGGCGACCTGTTTACCCTGTGTGACAAGGCCAAGCACCCGGTCAGCGTCCGCATTGCCGCGACCGGCGAAAGCGCCCACAGTTCACGGCCGTGGGAAGGTGTCAACGCCGTCAGACATCTGGCGGACTGTCTGAGCGAACTGGCGGCAGATTTCGGCGACTATGAAAAAGGCGGTCACCAGCCGGAAAACATCTGGCAGGACACGATGGTTGTCACCGCCTTCAATTCGCCGACCACTTACAACGTGGTGCCGGCCGAAGCGGAAGCGCGGGTCAATTTCCGCCTGACGGAAAAAATTTCACTGTCGGAACTCGAGAAAAAACTGCAAGCCGCCTGCGAGCGACACCGCTGCACTTACGAAATTCTGCTGCAAAGCCGCGGGGTCTACATGGATGCCGCCATGCCGGAAATTGCCGCTTACCGCAAAATTGCCGAAGAAACCATTGGCCGGCCGCTGAAAATCTCGCAAATGTGCGGCGGCACCGACGCCCGTATGTTTGCCGACCGTTCGGTTATCGTCATGCACAGCGTAAACGGCGAAAACGCTCACGGCGACGGCGAATACGTCGAAATCGAATCGGTAAAAAAACTGCTTGAAATCGAAAAGAAGTATATCGACACCTGCATTGCAGGAATATAAAAAACTCTGCACAAAATGCGGCATTAAAAAAAACAAAAAAGCCGGATCGTCAAAACGACCGGCTTTTTTTCTTACAATATACCGCCTAAACGAGGCCGCGGGCAATCAAAACCTGCGACGTCAGATAGGCAATATAACAGATAACAAAAAGCGCACCGTAAATCCTGCCGAGATAAGCGCGGCGCCAGACCGACAACAGCAGAAGAAGCGTTGCCGCCAGCATCACCCATATGTCATAGCGGACAAACTGAGCAGGCACTTCGACATCGGTAACCGCCGCGGCGGCTCCCATGATAAACACGATGTTCCATATGTTGGAACCAAGCACGTTGCCGACGGCCAGATCGTTCTGCTTCCGCCAAGCGGCCACGCAGGAAGTGGCAAGTTCGGGCAGCGAAGTGCCGACGGCAATAACTGTCAGACCGATAATTTCCGCCGATACACCAAAAGCCTTGGCAATGCCGACCGCGCCGTCAACCAGCAGATCTGCGCCGTAGACAATGGCAGCCGAACCAAGAACGGCGGCAACAATGACAAACGGCCAGCTTTTATGATCCCAGGCGCTCACATATTCCCCACCGGCCTTGTTTCTGGCACTCAGGTAATTGAGAACAATAAATGCGGCCAGCATCAGCAGCATCACGACTCCCATCCAGAAAACAAAAACGCCGGTTAAGGCAAAGCAAACGAAGACCAGCGTCACTAGCAGCAAAAAGCCGTAATCGCGGAAAAAAGCCCGGCGGTCGAAATAGATCGGATAAATCAGCACGGAACTGCCGAGAATGAGCAAAATGTTGGCAATATTTGAACCAACCACATTGCCCAGAACCAGACCTTCCGCACCCTCAAGAGCCGAAGTGAGGCTGACGACAAATTCCGGAGCGGAGGTGCCGAAAGCGACAACCGTCAGACCGACGATCAACGGCGGAATTTTCAGTTTGTTGGCCATCGCCACCGAACTTTTGACAATAAAATCCGCACCCGCAATCAACAGGACAAAACCCGCCAGAATCAATAAAAACAATGTCACCATAATGTTATTTTTTTAGGTTTTACTTAAAAATAATTATCTCAAAAATTTTTTAAACGGCGTTATTTTAGCGATTTTAGACAAAATTGGCAAGCGTTTCCGTTCGTCCGGCTGAAAAATTTCGCTTTACTTTTTGCGCTTAAACTTTTAATCTGTTTCGCAGATATGTCTTCGGGCATATCCAGGGCGTCGAAACCCTTTTTAAAAACTGTCGCGGCATGCAACTTGAAAAAAATGCCGACTTTTTATTTCCGGGCGGATGTCGGCGAATAAGGCTTTGCCAAATAAGCCGAGCCGTTTACAGACCTTAAGTAACCTCCCTCAAGCAGCATTCAGCAGTTTCGCCAATATCATAATACGCCGTGATTTTATGCCGCCGCTACTTAACAGCTAGCGGCAAATAAAATTACAAGTAGGATGCATTGGCAAAACTGTCCGCAGGATTTGCTTTTAAGAAGCCCTTGCTACGCAAAACTCCTTGCAAATACAGTCGGTATTTCCTGCGTCGTTTTGTTTGTAATCATCTTCTTAAAAGACAAACTGAATGGTACTTTGGGAGGTTACTTAAGGTCTTTATTACGGTTTCTGAACATCCGCCCGCCCGATTTTCGGCGGGTTTTGTTTTAACCACACGTTTCCGTTCGTCCGGCCGAAAAAATTTCGCTTTACTTTTTGCGCTTAAACTTTTAATCTGTTTCGCAGATATGTCTTCGGGCGTATCCAGGGCGTCAGAAACCCTAAAATACACTTAGTCGTGGCATGCGACTTAAAAAAAATGCCGACTTCTTAACCTCCGGGTGGATGTCGGCGAATAAGGTTTTGGCCAAATAAGCCGAGCCGTTTATAAGTGTATTTCGGTTTCTGAACATCCGCCCGCCCTATTTCCGGCGGGTTTTGTTTTAACTACGTTCTCACAAGGATGTTTGATACATGAAAAAAATTGTTTTATTCGGCGCATTGTTGCTTTCCGCCTGCGGAACCGTCTTTAACGGCACGGAACAAGACATCAGTTTCGACTCCAACCTCAAAGGGGTTAAAATTTTTGTTGACGGAATGGAGGTTTGCAAAACGCCTTGTGTTTACCCGTTGGAAAGAAAATCGGGCAGCGTGGTTGTCGTTGCCAAGAAAAAAGGCTATGAGGACAAACAGATCGTGCTGCGCTCCAACCTGAACAACGCTTCCATCCTCAACCTCACCTTCTGGCCGAGCTGGCTCACCGACGTGGCGACCGGCGGCATGTGGCAATACAGCCGCGACGGCATATACATTGACATGGAAAAATCCGGCCTTGCCGCCGCCGATTTTGAAACGACCCGCGGTCAGACCGCTCTCCGGCGTTTTGCCCTGTTTAATTTCGAAGAACTGAAAATAGAGGCTTCCGCCGGCAGAACCGACAGCGACGTCTTTCAGGCTCTGGCGCAGCTCAGCGGACAAAACCCCGCCCTCCTGACAGAGGCGGTCAACAACGCCGCCACCCCGGTCAATCTGGTGCAAAATCTGGAAAAGGTCGCCGCCGGCAGCTAAAAGCTAAAACATTTCAAGAACGGCTTTGGCGTCGTCACTCATTTTGTCCGGCGTCCAGGCCGGTTCCCACACCACTTTGACCGTTACCTGCCCGGTGCCGCACAGAGCCGCCACCGCATCCGCCGCCTGCTGCGGCAGAATGCCCGCCACCGGACAGGTCGGCGCGGTCAGGGTCATGTCTATTTCCACGTTGCCGTTGTTCAGCTGCCTGATGTCATAGATAAAGCCCATATCGTAGATGTTGATCGGAATTTCCGGATCGCTGACGGTTTTGAGCGCATCGACAATGTCATCGCGGGCAGCCAGCAACGCGCCTTCCGGCAGGGCTTCGCCGGAGGTGGCAACATATTCTTCCGCCGGCGCCTGAGCCGCCAGTGCCTGCAACAGTTCGGCTTCCTTGTCTTCGTCCAGCATATCCTGATCGTTTTCGCTCATTTTCCGTTATCCTTCTTCCCAAAAAAAACTCTTAAAAAAAACTCTTTGCCTTGTTTAAGGCGGCAACAAACCGATCGACATCCTCCTTGGTCGTATAAAGCCCGAACGACGCGCGAGCCAGCGAGGTGTAGCCCATGCGGTTGACGATCGGTTCGGCGCAATGGTGACCGGTGCGGATCGCCACCCCTTCTTTGTCGAGAACAAAGGCCACGTCCTGCGGATGGATGTTTCCCAGCGCAAAAGCAATAACACTGCCTTTGTCCGGCGCGGTGCCGACGACCTTCAGTTCGGGAATTTCCGCCAGACGCGTCAGCGCATAATCCATCAGCGCTTTTTCGTGGGCGGCAATGTTTTCCATTCCCAGCCGGCTCATATATTCCAGCGCCGCGCCCAGCCCCACCGCCTCGGCAATAGCCGGCGTTCCGGCCTCAAAACGCGCCGGCGGTTCGGCAAATTCGGTATGCTGCAGCGTCACGCTTTTGACCATGTCACCGCCGGTCTGATACGGCGGCATGGCAGCCAGCAGTTCGTAACGACCGTACAAAACCCCGATGCCGGTCGGACCGTAAGTTTTGTGGCCGGAAAAGGCCAGAAAATCACAGCCGATGTCTTTAACGTCAATTTTCTGATGAACCACCGACTGGCAGGCGTCAACCAGACACAACGCGCCGTTTGCATGCGCGGCGGCGGTAATTTCCCTGACCGGGAAAACCGTTCCCAGTACGTTGGAAATGCCGGCCACTCCCACCAGTTTCGTCCGCGGCGTCAGCGCCCGGTAAAAATTTTCCGGGTTAAAGCTGCCGTCGTCGTTCACGGCAAAGAAATTCAAAGTGCAGCCGGTTTGGTCGCGCACCATCTGCCAAGGCACCAGATTGGCATGGTGTTCGGCTTCGGAAAGCAGAATTTCATCGCCCGGCCTTAAGTTGTGCATACCCCAGCTGGCGGCTGCGAGATTGACGCTTTCTGTCGCCGAACGGGTAAACACGATTTCCCGGCTCTCGGCATTGACAAAGCGGGCGACTGTCTCGCGCGCCTTTTCGTATTCCGCCGTCGCCTGCTCGGAAAGGTAATAGGCACCGCGGTGAACGTTGGAATAGTGCATCCGGTAAAAAGACATCATCTTTTCAACCACAGCTTCCGGTTTCAAGGCCGAGGCGGCGGTGTCGAGATAGGTGTTCGGCCGGCCGTTAACGGTAAGTGCCAGCTCGGGAAAATCTTTTCTTATTTCATAAACGTCATACATTTTCTTTCACCCAGCCGCGAACAGTTCGGTACAGGTCTTCGGCGTTTTGCCCGCTTTCGTACAAATGTCCGCATTCTTTTAAAACAGTCAGCCGTTTGGCACATTGTAAATGTTCAAACAGTTTGTCATTGTTATAAACCGTCGACGACGGATCCCGGTCGCCGGTAACCAGCAGCGTCGGACAGCGGATGCTGCCGGCGTCTCGCACCAGATCGTAGCGCAGCATGTCGCGCACAACGTCAAAAGACAGCCAGCCGTTTAGTTCCGGATGATTTTTGTTCTCCCGGTACAGGCGGCCTTCGCGCTGCCACTTGCGGTAGCTGTCGTGTTCGTTCAGCAGTCTCGAGCGAATAAAATATTTGCCCCCGACCATGGCCGCCACCGGCACCAACAGGTTCACCCTTTCGGGACATTCCTCAGCAAACCTCAGCACGCTGCCGCCGCCCAGAGAATGGCCGCTTAAGGCAAACGGTTCGCAAAAAAAATCCTCGCCCGCCGCCCAGTCGACGACGGTTTTGAGATCCTCGACGAAAGAACTCAGGGTGGCAAACTCCAGACTGCCGTCGCTTTCGCCGAAAGAATGGCGAGAATCGAAGGTAACGACGGTAAAGCCATTGTCGAGAAAGGCTTTCACCGGACGGCGCACCATCACCTGCCCCTTGTGCCCGCTCAAGCCGTGCTGGACAAAGGCCAACCGGCCACACACGGGGGTTTCCGACCGTTCGACCGCGGCAACAATTCTTTCGCCGCGGGAATTGCGAATCGTTACCTTCATTTTTCCTCTCAAATCTGCCCGCGCAGCCAGTCGCGGATTTCCGGATTGCCAACCCGGGCAATCGCGTCGGTCAGGTAAGCATCGATCAGTATTTGTCGCGCTTCTTCTTCGCCGATGCCGCGCGAGCGGAGATAAAACAACTGTTCCTGATCCAGCTCGCCGCTGGCCGCGCCGTGCGAACATTTGACATCGTCGGCGTAAATTTCCAGTTCGGGCTTGACGTCTATTTCCGCTGTATCGCTTAAAAGCAGCGCCTTGTGCAGCTGCCGGCCTTCGGTTTTCTGCGCGTTCGGCGCAATCCGGATTTTCCCCTGAAAGACGCCTTTGGCCTCGCCGCCGACCACGCCTTTGATCAGCTGCGAAGAATAGGTCTTTTCCGCCAGATGTTCAATGTCGGTGGTGGTATCCAGCGTGGCCCAGCCGTTCATCAGATAAGCAGCATTCACTTCCGCCCTGGCCTCTTCTTCCAGCAGCTGCACACGGGTTTCGTTACGACCGAGGTCTGCGCCCTTTTGCAGACAGAAGCCGTTATAAACGCCGTTTCTTTTAATCCGCACGGCGTTAAAAGCGATATGCGCGGCCTTGCAGGCCTCGTTCTGAAATTTATACTGATTAAGTTCCGCTCCCGCATCGAGATAAATTTCGTTGACGATATTGTTGAAATAGCAGGACTTCGGCGCACCGTCATAGCAGTAATATTCCAGCAACTCGACGACAGCACCTTCTTCCAGCACAATCAGGTTACGAACGTTTGCCAGCCGGCAAAGCGTGCCGCCGTCGGTATGGAAAACCAAGGCCAGCGGCCGGGAAAGGCGGACGCCGCGGCCGACGCGAATAAACAATCCTTCTTCCAGATAGGCGGTGTTGAGCGCGGCAAAAGGATACTGTTTCAAATCAATATATTTGCCGAGCAGATGATTTTCTTCGCCGCTGACAAAAGCCTCCATCAGGGTCATCACTTCCACCCCCCGCGGCAGCGCCGGGTATACCGGCACAAACTGTCCGTTGTCAAAATGCAGCGGATAGGCTGCAAACGGCAGTTCCGGACGGTTGCCGTGACAATGTCCGCAGCGGCAGTGTCCGGTATCTTTGCCGTCGTCTTTTTCGCAGCCGCAGCTTTCCCCGCAACAATGATGTTCCGTTTCCCGGCCGCAACAGCCGTCGTCATGACAGCCGGAGCAGCCGCAGCTGTCCCCGTCTTCGCCGGACAGCTCGGCCAGAAACTTTGACGCCGGCGGCACGAAATCGCCGTTTTTCAGCACATGCAGCCGGGTATACTTCCAGGCCTCGGTCTTCGGCGTCGGCAGCCGGAAAGCCGCCCGTCCCTTTTCCCGCAGGCCTTCCAGCCGGGGAATGTCGGTGCCGAACAATTCTGTTTCCCGTATCAGTTCCGCCATCTTACTTTTCTTTCACAAATTCGGCATAACCTTTTTCTTCCAGCTCCAGTGCCAGATTTTTGTCGCCGGATTTAACGATGTGCCCGTTGGCAAACACGTGAACGAAATCGGGCACGATGTAGTTAAGCAACCGCTGGTAATGCGTGATGACGAGCAGCGAACGGCGGCCGTCACGAAGAGCATTGACCCCTTCGGCCACTACTTTCAGGGCGTCGATATCAAGTCCCGAATCGGCTTCGTCCAAAATCGCCAGCTGCGGTTTTAAGACCGCCATCTGCAAAATTTCCAGCCGTTTTTTCTCTCCGCCGGAAAAGCCGACGTTGACCGGACGCTTGAGCATCTCGGCGTCAATGCCCAGTTTGCGCCCTTCTTCGCGCACCATTTTGATAAACTCCATGGTATCGAGTTCCGGTTGGTTATGATATTTGCGCACGGCGTTGACGGCATGTTTCAGAAAACTGGTGACCGGCACGCCGGGAATTTCCACCGGATACTGCATAATCAGGAAAACGCCTTCGCGGGCGCGGTCTTCGGCCGGCATCGCCAAAAGATCGCGGCCGCGGAACCTGACCGTGCCGGAAATAACCTCATATCCCGGTTTGCCGCTCAAAAGATAGGACAACGTCGACTTGCCGGCGCCGTTCGGCCCCATAATCGCGTGGACCTCGCCCTCGTTGATCGTCAGGTTGAAGCCCTTGATGATTTCCCTGCCGGCCACGCGGGCGTGCAGATCCTCAATTTCCAGTAAAGGTGTGCTCATTTTGTCTTTTCTTCCTCTTTCGCTTTTTCTTCCCACTCGTCCAGGCGTTGTTCAATCATTTTCAGCTTGCCGCTTTTGTAGTCGGCCACCCGACGCTCGATGCCGTAGCAGCATTTCAGCTGGCCGAGCATGATTTCAACGTCCGCCGTTTCTTCGATCAGTTCGTTCAGGTTGTCTTTGCCGCGGGCAACGTTTTTCAGAATTTCCTTGGTCAGTTCCGACATTTCCTCAATCGCCTGCAGCATCTGCGGCTGTTTGCCCCAGACCCGCAAGGCCCGTTCGTACAAATCCTTTTCCGTCATTTTCTCCATCCTCAACAAAAAACTTCTTCATCATATCCGCTGTCAACAGCTCTTTTGAAAAACAGCAGGTCTTCTTCCGAAAGCGGTGCAAAATGATTGCTGTCGACACCGACATCAAGGCCGAAGCGCTTGCATTTCTGTCGGCCGTGAATGTGGCCGAAAGCATTGAACATTTCCCGATCGGCGGCTGAAGGCTTGTGCGACAGGTGCAGCGGTTCGCCGTCCGCGGTTTGAATCACCCGGCTCAGATCAACGGAAACAAAAGTCTGTTCCAGTTCCTGCCGGTAAGCCGGATTCTGCCTGATTGCGTCAACTTCGTAATTACCGAGCACAAGCCGGATACGGCCGTTTAAATGGGCGGCAAAAGCCAAATCGCCGAAATCGCCCAGATGCCAGACGGTATCTTGCGGCCCGACCGTCCGGTTCCAGTTGGCGACCAGCGCCCAATTCATTTCTTCGACCGAGGCAAAAGGCCGCCGCGACAGCACCCGCGTCCGCTCCGAACCGAAATGGGTGTCGGAAGTGAAAAACACCCGGCCGGACGTTTGCAGGCGCCGGCGCACTTCCGCCAAAGTCTGCTCATAAGTGTCAAACACCGTGCACGGCGTGCCTTCGCAGCGTTTGCAGAGATAGCTTTTGCCGGCAAAGCCTTCCTCAATACCGATGACCACGGTTTTGCCCGGCCGACGGTTGAAGTCGGTGCGTCCCAGCCATTCGCCGAGTTCGAAACGGGTAGTCTGGGCATAGCTGCGGCCCTTGACTTCCGCCGCCGCCAGCGGCAGCCAGAACATGACGACGTCGGCGCGGGACAGATAAAAGCTTTCCCAGCCGACCTGACGGTCATAATCGAAATTTTCGCTCTTTTCGCGGCGCGGATCGGCAACGTAAACGTCCAGATCAGCCAAATCGGCGGCGGCACGCGCCTGCCAGTTCTCAGCTCCCATAATCGGCCCGGCGAGAAAAACCAGCTTTTTATCTTTCAATTCCGCGAACGGCATGTCCGGTTTCAGCAATATCATCAGCCGACGCTCCCTTCCAGACTGATATTGATCAGCTTGGCCGCCTCAATCGCAAATTCCATCGGCAGCTGCTGCATCACTTCCTTGCAGAAGCCATTAACGATCAGGCTGACCGCGTCTTCTTCGGAAATGCCGCGGCTTTTGCAGTAAAAGAGCTGTTCGTCGCTGATTTTCGAGGTGGTCGCCTCATGCTCAAGAGTGGCGGTGCGGCAGCGGTTTTCGATATAGGGAATGGTGTGGGAACCGCAGGTCGAACCGATCAGCAGGCTGTCGCACTGCGAATAGTTGCGGGCGTTGGCGGCGGTCGGCGCCACTTTGACCAGCCCGCGGTAGGTCTGGTCGGAAAAACCGGCGGAAATCCCCTTGGAAATGATTTTGGAAGTGGTATTTTTGCCGATGTGGATCATTTTGGTGCCGGTATCGGCCTGCTGGCGATTGTTAGTCAACGCCACCGAATAAAACTCGCCGACCGAATTGTCCCCCTGCAACACGCAGGACGGATATTTCCAAGTGACCGCCGAACCGGTTTCCACCTGCGTCCACGACACTTTGGAATTAATGCCGCGGCAAGCCGCGCGCTTGGTGACGAAGTTGTAAACGCCGCCCTTGCCGTCCCTGTCGCCCGGGTACCAGTTCTGCACGGTCGAATATTTGACTTCCGCGTTGTCCAGCACCACGATTTCGACAATCGCCGCATGCAGTTGGTTTTCATCCCGCTGGGGCGCAGTGCAGCCTTCCAGATAGGAAACATAACTGCCTTCGTCGGCAATAATCAGCGTACGCTCGAACTGGCCGGTGTTTTTGGCGTTGATGCGAAAATAGGTGGAAAGTTCCATCGGACAGCGCACGCCCTTGGGAATGTAGACGAACGAACCGTCGGTAAACACCGCCGAATTGAGGCAGGCAAAAAAGTTGTCGGTATAGGGCACCACCGAACCGAGATATTTCTTCACCAGCTCGGGGTGTTCCTTGACAGCCTCGGAAATCGAACAGAAGATAATGCCCTTTTCCGCCAGTTTGGCCCGGTAGGTGGTGGCCACCGACACGCTGTCGAACACCGCGTCGACCGCGACCACGCCGGCCAGCGCTTCCTGCTCTTTCAGGGGAATGCCCAGCTTGTCATATGTTTCCAACAGCTGTTTGTCGACTTCGTCCAGGCTTTTCGGCGCAGCTTTGCGCTTGGGCGCCGAGTAGTAATACAGATCCTGATAATCAATCTTGTCGTAAGAAAGCTTTGCCCAGGAAGGCTCTTTCATCGTCTGCCAGAACTCAAACGCCTTAAGACGCCTTTCCAGCAGCCATTCAGGTTCGCCCTTCTTGGCGGAAATCAGACGGATAATATCGGCATTAAGCCCTTTCGGGGCGGTTTCCGCCTCAATGTCGGTCACAAAGCCGTATTTGTATTTGTCGCCGCTTTCGTCAATGATTTCCGGCCGTTCGCTGTTTGCCATTTTTCTCTGTTTCTCCTGTCGGCGCGGCAATCCGCGCCAGCTTCTTTTTTCCTTAATCAATCTGCCGCCAATGTACTTTTTTTTGCCTCAAATTGCAAGTTCTATTTGAGAGTAAAGGAAAAATTAAACATCTTGCCGCTACAATAAGCACAGTTTTAAATGTGCTAAAGAGGTGAAACGAAATTGCGGACGGCTCTGATAGGAATACTGCTGCTCTGGCTGACCGGATGCGCCTCTCTGTTCGGCACGCCGGAGACGGTCACCGTCGAGAAAGGCGACACCCTTTACAGCATTTCCAAACGCTACGACATGCCGCTGCGTGACCTGATCGACGCCAACGGCCTCAAGCCGCCTTACACGCTTAAGGTAGGACAGGTTTTAAGATTGCCCGCAAGCACCTATCACGTTGTTTCCCGCGGCGACACCCTTTACAGCATTTCCCGCCAATACAACGCCAACATCGCCGACCTCAAACGGATCAACAACCTTTCCTACCCCTATACGCTGGCGGTGGGACAGAAAGTGATACTGGCGGGCAGCGCGCGCAGTTTATCAGCCACCGCCAATCCCCCTCCGAAGCGCAAGTACACGGCGCGTGCCGCCCCACGCAAAACGACCTCCCGTCCGGCGCGCGGTTCATACACGGTCGTCCAAAAACGCAGCAGTAAATTCTCGTGGCCGGTACGGGGCACCATCGTGTCAAAATTCGGCACTATCGGCAAAGGCCGCGCCAACGACGGCATCAACATCAAAGCTGCCCGCGGCACTGCCGTCAAAGCCGCGGACGCCGGCACCGTCGCTTATGCCGGCAACGAGCTGAAAGGCTTCGGCAACCTGATCTTGGTGCGCCATAACGACGGCTGGATCACCGCCTATGCCCACAACGACCGTCTGCTGGTCAAAAAAGGCCAAAAGGTGCGCCGCGGCGAAAAGATCGCCACCGTCGGCGCCACCGGCGGCGTCAACTCGCCGCAGCTGCATTTTGAAATCCGCGCCGGCAAAAAAGCCGTCAATCCGGTCGCTTACCTGCCGTAAAAAAAGAAAAATTTGTTGACGATTTGACTTTTTATTATTGTTATCCTTAGATAATAGTGTATATTCGTGTCCAGTTAATTTAACGCAAGGAGAAAAAAATGTTCGTAAATGATGCTTTGGCTCAGACCGCCGCCGCGGCGGCTCCGCAGGCATCGGTCGCCAGCACGCTGATTCAGCTGGCGCTGATTTTCATTGTCTTCTACTTCATACTCATTCGTCCCCAGCAGAAAAAGATTTCCCAGCATCAGGCGATGCTTGAGGCAATCAAGAAAGGGGACAAAATCATTACCGGCGGAGGCATCTACGGCACCGTAACCAAAACCGACGGCATTAAGCTGGAAGTAAAAATCGCCGAAGGACTGACGGTAACCGTCAACCGCGCTACCGTCCGCGACGTCGTCAACGACGAAGGGGAAGCCGCTGCTCCCGCCCCGAAAACCAAGAAGCAGTCCAAAGCCGTAGAAAAGAAATAAGAGGAACGTTTAATGTACAAACTATCCAAAACCAGAATTTACATTATTCTCGCTATCTGTTTAGCCGGAATATTCTTTGCCGTGCCGAACCTTATCGGCGACAAAAGCAAGCTGCCCGCATGGTGGCGACCGGTCAACCTCGGCCTTGACCTGCAGGGCGGCTCCAACCTGCTTCTGGAAGTCAAAGTCGATGACGTGATCAGAGAAAGAATGGGACAAATTGAAGACGAAGCCCGTCAGGCTCTGCGCGACAACAAAATCCGCTACCAGAACCTGAAAGCCGGCGCCGACAACGTCAAAGTCAAAATTGACAACCTGAACGCCCGTAACAAAGCAATTTCCGCCTTCCGCAAAATGAACGGCGACCTAAATGTGCAGGAAACGGACGACGGCGTAATCGAAATCCGCTACAAAGAACAGGCCTTAAACGAGCTGAAACTGAAAGCGATCGACCAGTCGATTGAAATCGTCCGCCGCCGCATTGACGAAACCGGCACTAACGAACCCTCAATTCAGAGCCAGGGCGTTGACCGCATCGCCGTACAGTTGCCGGGCGAACAGAATCCGGAACGGATCAAGGCTCTGCTCGGCAAAACCGCTAAGCTGTCGTTCCATCTGGTAGACGGCCGCACCACCGCCGCTGACGCGCGCCGCGGCAAACTGAGCAACTCTTCCCGGCTGATCAACAGCGCTGAGGGTGAAACTCTGGTCATCGGCCGCAAACCGGTGGTTACCGGCGAACATCTGGTTGACGCCCGCGCCGCTTTTGACGACGGCATGCCGGTTGTCAGTTTCAAATTTGACAGTTTCGGCGGCAAAAAGTTCGGCGAAGCAACCCAAAATCATGTTGGAGAAAGACTGGCCATCGTTTTGGACAATGAAGTAATCTCCGCCCCGAACATCCAGACCGCCATCCTCGGCGGATCGGGACAGATCAGCGGCAACTTTACGCTGGAATCGGCTCAGGAACTGGCTTTGCTGCTGCGTTCCGGTGCTCTGCCCGCCCCGCTTGAAGTGCTGGAGGAAAGAACCGTCGGCGCAGGGCTAGGCTCTGATTCGATCAATGAAGGCGTTACCGCTTCTCTCATCGGCCTGATCGCGGTCGTTCTCTTCATGATTGCGGCTTACGGACTGTTTGGTCTTTTCACCACTATCACCGTTTTCCTCAACTTGTTTCTGATGCTCGGTGTTTTGAGCATCATTGGTGCAACACTCACGCTACCCGGAATCGCCGGCATTATTCTTACCATCGGCATGGCGGTGGATGCAAATGTGCTGATCTTTGAGAGAATGCGCGAAGAAGTTAAAAACGGACGTTCAACCCGCGACGCTGCGGAAGCAGGCTTTACCGAAGCCTGGGCCACAATCGTCGATTCCAATCTGACGACGCTCGTCGCCGCGTTCGTTCTGCTTTATTTCGGCACCGGACCGGTCAGAGGCTTTGCCGTCACGCTGGCAATCGGTATCGCGACTTCCATGTTTACTTCGGTTACCGTCACCCGCCTGATCATCACCGGATGGCTGCAAAAATACAAGCCGACCAAACTGCCTATTTAACTGAAGAAATTAAGGATAATAAAGAAATGAGAATTTTTAGCTGGGTAACCAAAGACACAAATATCGATTTTATGAAATTTCGCAAAGCCGGATACATATTGTCGATTGCAATGGTGGTTTTATCTTTTGTTTGTGTTGCTTTTAAGGGCTTTAACTATGGTATCGACTTTTCGGGCGGTATTCTGATTGAACTGAAAAGCCCCGAAAAGATCAACATGGAAGAAGTGCGCAAAAAATTGTCAGAAGTTGAACTTGACGACGTCAACTTGCAGTCGATCGGCGAAAGCGGCAGCGAGATGATGATCCGTGCGCAGACCAAATCACAAGATGAAAAAGCTCAACAAGATGCAATCAACACCATCAAAGACGTGTTGGGATCGGATTATGAGTACAGAAGAGTAGAATCTGTCGGACCTCAAGTAGGGGACGAACTTAAAAAAGCCGGCATAATTGCATCTGTCATCGCAATTTTTGCAATCTCTCTTTATATCTGGTTCCGCTTTGAATGGCAGTTTGCTTTGGGCGCCATGATCGGACTGATTCACGACCTTATCACAACCGTAGGCCTGCTCTCTTTGTTTCAATTTGACATAAGTCTGACAACGGTTGCGGCTATTTTGACGCTGGCCGGCTATTCGGTCAACGACACCGTGGTCAATTATGACAGAATCAGAGAGAATTTGAGAAAATATAAGAAAATGTCGCAATACGATCTCTTAAACAAGAGTATTAACGATATTTTTTCCCGCACAATCTTGACCGGGTTAACCACTTTGCTCGCATCTGTTGCCCTGTTCATCTTTGGCGGTGACACGCTGCGCAGTTTCTCGTTCACCATTGTCTGGGGTGTTATTGTCGGAACTTATTCCTCAATTTATGTATCCAGCACTTTGCTGAATCTGTTTAATCTGCGTGCCAACCAAAATGCCGACAAGGCGATTAACCCGTTCGGCAACGTTGAATAAAAACGATTGCCTCGTTCAAGCCCGCTCTCCGGCGGGCTTTTTTTTGAAAAAAACTTCTCCGCTGTCGCTGTGTGTTCTGCGCATACGTCTAAGAAAGCTCGTTTTACCAGAAAAAACAAATGGTGTATCTGATTCTGTCCGAGTATAGACTGCTTAGTTCACCATAAATGGAACAAATCCATCGTCAATTGACTTTACTTGGCACCTTCTTTTTATTGGTTACTTATATTTTCCTCTACCTTTTGGATATTTTCCCAGTGGTATCAACATAGTCCAACTTGCACCCAGACGGCCTGCCTCTGTATTTATACCTTAATTTTCCCATCTGTCATCCTCCGTTAACCCCAAAAACAGCATCATACGCGGGGCATTTTTGCCCGAATCAACCTTTACCGATTGTTTTTTCAGACATCACAACCATCTTAAAAACAAACGCCGAGAAGCCTCCGCCCCGGCTAAAAGCGAAAATTATTGCATTAGGGAGATTTTTATGCTATAAAGGTCGTCGAATTGTAACTTTGGATGTTGGTGTTATGATAATAGACAGTAGTAATACTAGGCAAAGAAACATTCTGACTAACAAGTGTTTTTATCAGACAACGGCTCAAATTATGCATGACTTTGAGCAAAAAGGTTATGCCAATTCCGCCGACGAAACCTTAAAAGTGATCAACGCCTATCATTCCCTGATCAAGAAAAAAGTCAAAAACAACTTCAACGCCGACTATAATGCGGCTTTCCAGAAAATAGACGACGCCATCAAAATGCTGGCCAACAAGGTTTATTACGAATATGACCGCCGAAGCTACGACGAGGCTTATCGTTCTTTTGAAGAATTTGACTACGTCAACGCGATTATCGGCCGCCAGCGGATCAAAAAGTCAAGTTGAACCAAAATTCAACCACTTACGCATACTCCCGCCCGACGGGAGTTTTTTTTGCCGTCGGACACGCCTGAGGATAGTCGTCAGATGTTGTTTGCATCCAGATGATTTTTGGATTAATAGTTAAATTATAAACGGTTTTAACTTATAACGGACAAACGATCATGAAAGACATTTCCGTCATCGGCTGCGGCCGTTGGGGCACTTTCCTTGCCTGGTATGCCGCCAACCGCTGCCAAGACAAAATCCAAAACGTTTTGATGTACGATCTCAAAACGTCGCCCAACTTCATTGAACTGCGCGACACGCGCAAAAACGAATATTTAACCCTTTCGGACAATATGTATTTGTTTGACACGCTCGACAAACTGCTTGTTAACGATACCGTCATCATTTCGATCGGCTGCCAGCATCTGCGTTCGCTGGCACGGGAACTGAATGGATATGACCTCAACGGCAAAACCTTTCTGCTGGCAATGAAAGGACTGGAAGAGCCATCGGCCAAAATCATGCATGACGTTTTCCGCGAAGAAGTGCAGCAAAACGTTCATGTTGCCGCCCTTTCCGGTCCCGGTCATGTGCAAGATTATATGAAAAACGTGCCGTCGGCGGCGGTGATCGACAGTTTGGAAGAAGAAACAAAAGACTATCTGATCAAACTGCTGCAAAGCGATTTGATTCGCTTCTACTACGGTTCGGATCTGATCGGCAACCAGATCGGCGCGGCCTTAAAAAACGTGATCGGACTGGCGGCCGGCATTCTGGACGGTTTGGAGTGGTATGGCTTGAAAGGCGCGCTGATGGCCCGTGCGCCGGTTGAGGTCGGACGGCTGATCAAGCACTTCGGCGGCAACCCGATGTCCGCCTACGGACTGGCACATCTTGGTGATTATGAAGCAACGCTGTTTTCCAAACACAGCCACAACCGCTCTTACGGCGAAGCTTTCGCCAAAGGCGAACGCTTTGCAAAGCTGGCGGAAGGCGTACCGACCTTAAAAGCGGTCAAAATCATCGCCGACAAGGAAGGAATCGACATGCCGATCTGTCAGGCGCTGTATAAGGCAATTTACGAAAATGCAGACATTGAACAAACCATCCGTTCAATGTTTGAACGCGATTTGAAACGCGAGTTTTAATTGTTTGCCTTTTTCTGCAATCCCGCCCCTGCCGGCGGGATTTCTTTTACCGTTTCCTCGGAAACGTACTTGACAAAATTTTATTTTAGTCTAAAGTAAAAGGTAGAAAAAAATTATTAACTAATTAAAAATAAAAAAATATGAAAGAGAATAAGAAAAATCAGCCCGTGTTCGGTACCGCAGTAAACACTGACAAAAAAGCAGGTCAGCAAGGTGCCGAAGTACTTCGTCAGTTTATGCTCGACAAGTATAAAAAAGATCCCGCCACCATGACGAAAGCCGAAAAAAAGGCCTTCAAAAAAATGGCAAAGGAACTTCTCGAAGCGAAACAAATCGACAAAGAGGAGTATGACAAGATCTGTAAGGCTCTCAAGTAGTTAACTACGCTACTTTCTCTTTTGGAAAAAGCACCGACCCGAAACGGTTGATGCTTTTTCTTTTTTTAAATGATTTTTTGCGCCAAAATCCCCCGCACCGTCCGGATGATCTTTTCCTGCGCGTCGGCGTCACGGTTATATTCTGCCAACAGTTCAAGCAGCATGTCAAAATAGCCGTGTTCCGCGCACAGACAGTAAGAAGCCTTGTAATTGAGATCATAAATCCATGACAGGCAGCACAACAGCCGGTCGCAGTAAGACTTGACGGTGCCGGTCAAAATCACCTGCCCGGCTTCAAACTGCGCAACCGCCTCCGGCGACAGCGGCGCCAGACGGACCTCTTCGCTCATGGTAACGAAAAACGGGTCTTTTCGCAGGTTGTCTTCATAACGCTGAATATAAAAATTGGCCAGCTTGTCGGCATCTCTCACCCAGAACAGAATCGCCAAAAGCTGGCGGCCGGTTTCCGGATCCGCAACATTTTGAAACTCGGGATCGGCATAAAACTCCTCCATCATATGACCGTGATGTTTGAGAGCCGCCAGAATCCGAACGTCATTGTACCCCGGCTCATTTTTCATCATTTCATAGCTCAGCAAACCGTGATCGCAGCGTTTGGAAAACCAAGAACCATGGTCGGCAAAGGCGTTGTTCCGGTACATTTCGTAAACTTCCATAAACCGGCCGATATCATGAAAAAGCAACGCCTTTTCCCCGAGCGCGTGAAAAGCAGCGTCTTCTTTTTTCAGTTGTTCGTCACGGGCGGCAATTTCCCGGCCGATCGTCAAAACCTGCACCGAGTGCCGGTATTTTTTGGCGGCAAACTGCCGGCAGAAGCCGCTGTCTTTAACCGCCGCATACAAAGGACGGAACTTTTCACGAAACAATTTCAAATCCGCATGATTTATATTTTCATGATTCATATTTTTTCTCCTACCCGCAGCATAATTAAAAACTTTTAACAATCGCTGAACGCAGACACAAAAAAGGATCGGGAAAACTCCCGATCCTAAAAACGCAAGACCGCCGGTTCATTTTCCCGCCGTTTTGTGCTTCTCGCACCAGACCCGGCGTTTGGCTTCGACATGTTCAGGAATTTCCGCAACAAAAACAATGTCGGCAATCCGTCTCAAATCAGGAACAGAAAGCAGAATACCGTCACCAGGTTTGTCTGCCGCCGCCATTTTCTGATCAACGACATAAACCTTATAAAGCTCCATTGGCGCCGGCATAATTTCGAACACAATTTCCGGATAATCCGGATAATCCAGCCAGAAAACTTCACCGCGAGGCGAAATGGTGTCATCACACATAATTTCCAATACGGCGCGATAAGCTTTCACCGTATGCAGATAATTGATTTCTCTAAAATTGTAACTGCCGATTTTTTTGCTCATTTGCGCGCAAAGGCACAAAAAAGCCTTTTCCTCAATCCCGGATTCAACAATAATGTCGACAAATCCGGCTTGCGCTCGAGAGGCGGGAAGTCCCAACCTTTCTACCATAAACTCTTTCCAAAGACGGCCGCGGTCAAAAATTTTTTCAATCATATACATAATATTAAAAAGTTAATAATAAAAATTCAGCGGTTCATATATAACACAAACCGCTGAATCGTGCAACAACATTGTGCGGAAACTATTCCGCCGGTTCCCATTTGCAGCGCACGGGAGAAACGATTTTTCCTTCTTCTTTCAGAACTTTGAAGGCTTTGTCGATTTCTTTGCGGTCGGCTTTGAGAAGCTTTTCCACCTCGCCGGCGCTCATCGGCTTGCCGGCTTCTTTCATTACTTTCAGAATTTCTTCTTTCATTGTCGTGTCCTTTTATGATTATAAACAAAGTTATTATAGAAAAGAAGCATTCATTTTCAAGCATAATCGGCAGTGAAAAAACGCCGTCCCTTTTAAGGAACGGCGTTTTTAAGCAATAGCCGGCCGTTAAAGCCGGTACACTTTGTCATTCGGTGTAGACAATAATCTGAAAGCTTTCGGAGGCTTCGTGTATGCCCTTGCCGAAGGTGCCGCGGATCAGCTGGGTAAAGTAATATTCCAGATAATCACGTTCGTCGCCCTTGTATTCGCCGACGTAACGGAGTTCGTGCTCTTCCCGGATATCCGTATATTTCAGCGACGGCATTTCAAACCTTGTCAGGCCGTCGTCGTAATACGCCTCATATTCGCTCACCGGATAATTCAGTACGAAGTGATTATATTTGACTTCATACTGACGTCGGACTTCACACACAACCATTCGTTCGGGCAGACCGACCGTATCACGGACAACCGCATCCGTAAAACCGGCTTTCACCAATTTGAGATTGGCATCGGGCAGAACCTTATACTTTTGGATCGAAGATTCGATTTCTCCTCTCATCTGCTCCACCATATAAGTTTTACGACCAATGTTACCATCCGAATAACGATGTTCGACTTCCGCCCAGCTGGTATAAGTGCTGGTCCACAACTCGTTTTTAACGTCCCTGATCCCGCTTGTGATCAGCTGGCTGGAAATGATTGCCGGATGAAGGCCGGCATAAAGCCTCAGTTCGATTTTGGCGGTCAGAGTATAGGTCTTGCCGTTGAAATCAAGCGA
>CABUBU010000013.1 GCA_902489795.1 uncultured Azospirillum sp. | reverse complement strand
TTTTTTTATCTGTAAAGCTGTAAGCTCTTTGGAACTAACAGCCTAGCCGCTAGTTTTCTTGTTACAAAAAAAACGGCGCGGAAAAACCGCACCGTTTTTTTTCATTTGCATTTTCCCCGGCTTTCCCAAAAGCGGAGAACTTTCACCGCCAGACCGATGAAATTAAGGTACACCGCCAATGCGCCGCGCACAGCCAGCTGGTTGAGCCGGGTGCGATCGGAATCGGCGATGATCCGTTCGATTTCCTCACCGGAATAAGCGGTCACCGCGCCGTAGACGATAACCGACGCCATACTGACGGCCCAATCGGTCAAACCGGAGGGAAACAGCCAGCAGCCGAGCGCGGTCAGCAGGGTTCCCCATACCACAGTCAGCAAAATGCAATGCCAGGAAATCATGTCGCGGCGAAAAACCGCCCCGGTCAGCGCCATGGCAAAGAACATCACAGAGGAGATGAGCAGCCCGCGGGCAACGTCGGCTTTGACAAAAACCAGCGAAACGCCGCTCAGAGCCGCGCCGATCAACCCGCAGAACAGACAGAACATGAGCAGCACCGCGGCAAAACTCAGATTTTTGCGTTCGGCGGGCACGGCCAGAAACATCACCAGCGGCAGCAGCAGCAAAATCCAGCCGCTGACGCTTAACATCAAATTGTTTTCGGCATCCGGCACCGCGAGAAAATCACGGTATTCCGCCACTCTTGTCAACAGGCAGGCGACCGCCGCCGAAAGCCCCGCACCGATCCCCATAAAAGCAAACAGGCGGACGACAATGCGGTTTTCCAGTTTTTTGGTCAGACTTTTCATAAACAATAATGCATTAATGATTACGTAACGTTTATCATATAGCCGTGGATCTTATTTTTACAAGCCCCTTTCCGCCGGTTTTTCCTCAGCCCGGCACAAAAAAGGACGACCGGCCATTGCGGCCGGAGAGAAAAGCGCGTTCAAAACGCAAAGCGAAGCAAAAAACGCCTTATCGGCGGAGACTGGAAATTACATAATCGGGATAGGCCTCGATCATATTGCCGAGTTCCCGGGTTTTGGTCACGTCGGGAATGTAGCCTTCGCCCAAAAAGCTGACATGTACGCCCTTGCTGACCAGACAGCTCGAAATGCCGGCGGCCGCTGCCGCCCGGATATCGGACGCCACGCTGTCGCCGATCATCAGAATCCGTTTGCGCTCCATCGGGCCGAAAGCAGTCAACGCATAGTCAACCACGGCAGGATCGGGCTTGCCGACGGTAATGATTCTGCCGCCCAAAACCGCATATTGTTCGGCAACGGCACCGGCTGCCGGCACCGTGTCTTCGCCACAGACGACAGAAGTGTCATTGCCCGCGCACAAAAGCGGCAGGCCGAGGCTGGCGGCATGGTTCAGCACGTCCAGATAATCGTCAACCGCACGGCCGGCAGGCAATCGACCGACATAAAGGAAATCCGCTTTTGCCGGGTCTGCGGTTACGGCAAAATCCAACCCTTCAAGCAGAGAAGCGCCGCCGTCTTCGTCAAGGCAGCAGCAGTTTTTTCCGAGCGAGGCGTAAACGCCGCGGCCGGCGGCCAGATGATGATACAGAATTTCCCCGGCAGTGACCATGGCAGAAAACAAACGGGGAGAAAACCCGTTTTGATGCATCAGACGGACAATCTCTTCCACCCGGCGGCAATCGTTGCTCAAAAGCACGATTTTTTTGCCGCTTTTATAAAGATAAAGCAAAGCTTCCAGCGCCTCCGCCCGGAAAGAAACGCCGTCGTGAAGCACGCCGTTAAAACCGCAAAGGACGGCATCATAGGAATCCGCAACCTTTGAAACGTTAACGATCGGCTTTATCATCTTCATGGCAAAACTCTCTTAATCTTTCCGTTGTCGGCATTTGTTGTTTTACATTATTTCCAGTAGTAACAGAGCATTATTAAAAAAGCATTTAAATTGCAAGCTTTATCGCGATTTATAACCCGACAAACGCAGAATCGCCTCGTTGGCGATCGTCAGACCGAAGACGGCCGTCACCGTCGGCAGCGATCCCATGGTATGGCGCCGGCGTCCGCCGTCGGACGGCTTGTCTTCCATAAACAGCGCGCTTTCGGGCACCGAAACCACCTCGTCGGAAGACACGCAGACGATTTTGTCAAGCCGACAGCCGCGCCGTTTCAGCCGTTTGCGGATAAACCGTGCCAACGGACAGTTGTGGGTTTGGTCAAGCGTTTGCAAACGGATCTTCGACGGATCGGTCTTTAATGCCGCGCCCATCGAGGAGATGAAGGGAATCTCCTTTTGCTGCAACGCTTCGATCAGGCCGCATTTGGGATTGAGCGAATCGATGGCGTCAACCACCAGATCAACCGGCTCCGCCAGCAGTTCCGGCAAATTATCGGCATTGACAAACATGTCCCTGACTGTCACTTTGCAGGCCGGATTAATGTCGCGCACGCGCGCGGAGGCCACCTCGCTCTTTTTGTGGCCGACGGTCGAAGTCAGCGCCAGAATCTGGCGATTGATATTGCTTTCCTCCACCCGATCGAAATCGACCAGCACCAAATGCCCGACGCCGGCGCGGGCCAAAGCCTCCAACGCGTAACCGCCGACCGCCCCGAGGCCGACGACCATCACTTTCGCGTTTTGCAGGCGGGCGAATTTTTCCTTGCCGAGCAAGGCTTTTGTCCGGCCGAAACTTTTATTTTCCATAAATAAACTCCTTCGCGTTGCTTTCCGCCGCGGACGCCAGCCTTTCCGCGTCTTCCCGCCGCCAGCGGGCAAGCTGCGCCAGCAGCACGGGCAAAAACAGCGGCGTTTGTTCGCGTCCCTTTTCCGGCCCCTGATAAGGGCCGTCGGTCTCAATCAGCAGCCGATCTTCCGGCACCAGGCGGACAATTTCCCCGGCATCGCGGTTTTTCAATATCGAGGCGGAAAAAGACACATAACCGCCGGCTTCCAAAATCGGCCGCAGATGTTCCGTCCGGCCGTTGAAAGAATGAATCATAAACCGTTCGGGCATTTGCGGCAAAAAGGCGGAAAGCGCCGCCACCGCTTTCACCGCATGGATAACAAGCGGGCGCCGCAGTTCTTTTGCCAGTTCCAGCTGAGCGGAAAAAACCGTTTTTTGCGCCGCCTGATCGCCGCGCAAACCGTCCAGGCCGCTTTCTCCGACCAACGCTTCCGGCACGGACAGCAACCGTTTGTGAAGGCGGTGTTCCCAACCTACCGCCGTTTCGCCGGCATACCAGGGATGGACGCCGAAAGCCGGCACCACCGTATGCGGATATTTCTCCGCCAGCGCCGCCACCGCCGGCCAGTCGCTTTCCGCGGTTGCCGCGCAGACCATCCGGCCGACGCCCGCCGCACGGGCGTTTTCGATAATATCCGTTGCACAGTTTGCCTTATAGTCTTGCAAGTGGATATGCATGTCGGTAAAATTCATGCAATTTGACTCTTCGATAAAAAAAAGAAAATTGTTTCTGACGGAAAGGATAATAAGCAGATATGAGTGTTTTGACAAGACCGATTTTAGAAATCAACCTGGACAATCTGGAAAAAAACTACCGCTTTTTGCAAACTCTGGCCCAGGGGGCGGAAGCCGCCGCGGTGGTCAAGGACGATGCCTACGGACTGGGAGCGGAAACGGTTGCCGAAAGGCTTTATGAAAACGTCGGCTGCCGCACTTTTTTCGTCGCCCACGGCATTGAGGGAGAAAAAATCCGCCCACACGTACCGAACGCCAAAATTTACGTTTTGCAGGGAATCGGCGAAGACAGCCTTGCTTCCTTCGAGCAGGCGAACCTGATTCCGGTAATTGCCGGCAAGGAGCAGCTGGCCTTTTGGAAAGAACATAAAATCAAGGGCATTAAACCGGCGATTCAAATCGAAACCGGGCTTAACCGGCTCGGCTTCCGCGAAAACGAACTGACGGAAATGTCTCCCGACGACCGCGACCTGTTTTCGCTGGTATTGTCGCATCTTGCCTGCGCCGACGAACAGGGACATTTCATGAACGAGCATCAACTGCAAAATTTCAACCGCCTGCGGGAAAGATTCTTTCCCAGACTGCCGGCCAGCCTGTCCGCCTCCGACGGCACTTTTCTCGGTCAGGATTACCGGTTTGACGTTGTCCGTCTGGGCGCCGCCATGTACGGCATCAATACCGCGCCCTATCGGGAAAATCAGATGCTGCCGGTGGTTCGGGTGATGGCGCCGGTATTGGAAATTTCCGCTCTCAGCCGCGGCGACTTCGTCGGCTATTCCGCCACCTATCGCGCCGCCGGCAACCGCAAAATCGCCATCGTGTCAATCGGCTACGGCGACGGCGTTCCCCGCGCGTTGTCAAACGTCGGCAAGCTTTTCTTTTATAACGGCGGGAAAACTTCCGAAGCCCGAATCATCGGACGCATTTCCATGGACAACGTCATTTGCGACGTTACCGAAGTGGAAAACCTGCATGTCGGCGACATGGCTTTTGTCATCAACGAATTTTACACTCTTGACGACATCGGCCGCGACGCCGGCACCATCGGATATGAAGTGTTGTCAAGAATCGGCAAAAACCGACGCTTTGAACGCCGCTACCTCAGATAGAGAGCCGCGAACAGGATCTTGGTGCGCCCTTCCCCGCCGGCAAAACCCCGGTTAAACAAACCCCCAATTAAAGCGGAACTTTGCCGTCATACAGATATTCCCCGGTAAACCGGGGACTCAAAACTGCGGCAAAGCTCATGGTTTGACAACGATCAAAGGCACAAGGCAGCGTTACCTCCATTTTGCGCATTTGAGTCACGGTCGGGGCTTAACCATGAGCAAAGGCGCAAGGCATAGTTGCCCGACACTTTAAGCATTCAGCCCTAAATAAACTCGGAATTTTTTGTCAAAAACATAATAAACTTTCATTAACTTATCCCGGCGATATTAGCCATTCCAAACCTCAAACACCCAGCCCAAAAGCTTCGCAAGCATGACGGCCAAGCTGGAAATCTGTCTCGGCCTGCCTACGCAGACATTCAAAACATAAATAAACCCGGCTGAGCGTGAACTGTCCGGTTTTCAAAGGACAGATCACGAGCCGGGGTTTTTGCTGTTTCAAAGAAGCCTCGTCGTTAACGACCTTCTATCTCTTTTTGCATCTTAGCAAGCTGCCTTAGTTCCCCACGGCTAAGATTTTGAGTTTCTGGAGAATTCGGATTCAGATTCTGAGCTGTCCGAGCCCCTTCAAGCCCCGGACGTTTTCCGGACTGGGTAGTGGCGCCGGCAATATACTCCTCTTGTTTCGGTGCGGAACGGGTAATGATATCGTCACCGCCACGGTCGCCGCTACCCTCCAGTTCCAGACGAATGTCGGAACCGCTCTTTTCTTCCGTAATGACGGTAACGGGAATCGGTTTTTGCGGCGCAATCGGCTCAACGATTTTTCTTTCCTCGCCGCCTTTGACTTCTTCATACATAACCCGTTTGTCTTCCGGACAATTGGTGCCTTCGCCGATAACGCGGATCCGGCGGGTCATGGTCAGGGTGCCGTCTTCGTCAACCGGCAATCCCCGATAACCGGCACCGGCTACGGCGAAGAATTTGTCCGCATCCATCCGGCCGTCTGCTCTGCCGGCTTCGTTCAAGGTACAGATATCAAGCGTTTTGCGGGCGGTTTCCATCTGCTCGGCCGTCAACTGGTCGCCGCAGCCCAACAGATGGTAAATGTCTTCCAGCTGCTTGCCGAGGGAACCGGTGCCGATGGTACCGAACTCTCCGCTCTTGACCGAAGTGATCGCCGTCAGACGGGAGAACTTGAACAGTACCTGCTCAGCCGTCATCGGGTTGTTGGAGTCAACACTCAGCTCGGCCGCATAGTGGGCGGCATGGGAATAAAAACGATCCATGCCGGCGCCTTCGGTGGTGTCCAGTTTGTCGTACCAACTCTTCAAAGTTTCGAACTGACGACGGCTGATGCCCATGTTTTCGTTCCAATGTTCGGGGAAATCCTTCATTTCGAAACTATCGGTATCAGCTTCCTGCTCTACTTTGATGTCCTCCGTTCCCTGATCGACTTTCTGATCTTCAGGCAAAACGGTTTGTACTTTCGTTGTATCGACCGGCTGATGTACGACAGCTGTGTCGGCCAGCTGCTCATCGCTACCGGAGCGAGGCATCTCCAACCTGTTTTTGTCCCATTCACCGGCATGATCGTTACTGCAGGCCTCAGCCACAAACATAGCTACCGCACCGGTGAGGGCTGACATTCCCAAACTCTTCCATTCCTTTTGGCGTTCTTCTGCGTTTTTGGCCGTTGCTACGCCTACAATATTGCTGGTTA
Organism: uncultured Azospirillum sp.; assembly: GCA_902489795.1. Taxonomy (GTDB): domain Bacteria; phylum Pseudomonadota; class Alphaproteobacteria; order RF32; family CAG-239; genus JAFUYI01. Next base: position 38,582 of record CABUBU010000013.1, on the reverse strand, counting down.
CAGATCCGGTAACCGTTAGCCCGCGTCTGATCATTTTCTGTGCTGCCAGCTGTTTGGCGACTTCTGCCGCCGTCTGGGTCGCCACGTCGGCACCGACCGAAGCCGCGGTACTGGCAATTCCCCAGCTGACAGCCGCCGCACCGACCGAAAATGCGGCCTTGGTCAAAAACTTGCCGTTGGTATAAATTTCTTTGTAGCTTTTGTCCGGATGTTCTTTTTTCTGCTTATACGCTTCATAAATAACCCGGCGGCCGACGGTATAGGCAGCATATGCGGCACCGCCGACCAGCGCGGTCGTTCCGCCGGTGGCAACCGTTGCGGCAAAACCGGCAGCGGCCACCATATCGGCACCAATTTCATATTTATGATTATAGATATTTTTGGCAACGTTCAGAGCAATTTCGTATTTATTTTCCCAGACATGCTTACAACCTTCGTTGAAAGCAACAATGCGGTCTGACATCTTTTTGTTGCAGTTTTCAAAAACCTTGTTAGCGCCGGCTCTCGCCTTCTGCCACTGACTGCGCAACGTTTTGCCCTGATCTTTCAGCTTGGCAAACCCCTGATTGATCCGGTCGGCGATTTTTTTAACATTGTTTTTATATTCAACCAGCCGTTCTTCCGCCTGAGCCGACATGTTGGCACAATAACCGATAGCGCCTTCGACACTGATTGACAGTTTCTCCGCAGTCGTTTTACCGAGATTGGTAATTTTTTCCTTTATTTCCTTGGTTCGGGCGGAAAGCAGAATTTGTGCCTCCTCGTCGGCCTTTTTCTTGTCGCCGGAATATTTATTTTCCATTTCCCGGTTAATTTTGGTCGTTTCCGCAGTCAGGAAACTCTGTAAAAGCGCCAAATCAATTTTTTCGTTCAGGGTTTCCCGATAAACGGCCTTTTTGGCTTCCGCGTCAGCCGCGTTCATAAACTTTTTGGCTGCCGGAGATTCCGGGCTGCTGGCGCCGCGAAGCTCGCTGTCGGCTTCCAGCTTGGCCGCGGCAACGATCTGTGCGATCATTTTGTCGCGCGCATTGCCCTCCACGGCTTTGCTTACTTCTTTGCCGTTTTCGCTGACAGTCTGATACAGTTCGACTTTTTCCAGTCGTTCGCGGACATCGGCAAAAGCCGGATCTTTTTCGTCCAGAGGATTGAGCTCCGCGCTCAGTTCGTCCACTGCTTTGGCTGACGTCGCTAAACCGGCATACAGACTCATATCCAGCTTTACTTTGGTTTCGATGTGCTGAAGCAGCTTGGCAAATTCGTCGCCGTACTCTTTTTGTCCGTTTAAGGCGTCGTAGAGTTCGTCGGCATCGTTAAAATTGCCGTTTCTGATCAATTCCGCTGCTTGTTTTGCATTCATTGCCATGAGTTTTCTCCTCAAAATCCCCATATTCTACATATTTGCCTGCACTATACCACAGAAAGTATGTGCAGGCAAGTATTTTTTGTCAATTTTTGTATTCTTTTACAAAATTTTAATAATCGGCATGATGAATTGTCAAACTCTTTTTATTGCAGAGTCTGTCCTTTTTGCTCGTTCATGGCCGCCAACACCGCCGGATCCATTTCCTGTTTTTTCGGGAAAGCCTTCTCCATGGCGGCGTTAATGTTGGCCTTTTCTTCTTCCGTCCGCTCGCCGTAAGGTTTGGTTTTGACAACAAAAGAGCCACCGTTTTCCGGCTTGCGTTTAATGCTGTCAACACCATAACGCTGCAATGCGGTTTCATAAAGCGCCTGTTTGTCCTTGTCTCCGTCATATTCAGCTTCAACATATTTCATCATAAGGATCTTCGCCTTCAGCGCATCTTCCTTGTCACCTTCCAACACACCGCTTTTCAACTCTTCTTCTTTCTTTCTCAGACTATTTTCAAATTCATCCGTATCATTTCTGAAATCTAAGTCAAGATCCCTCGAGTAACGCCCCAAACATGACTGAACCACATTACTTTTTACGGAATAGGATGTCTCTTTTTCCTGTTTTTCTTCTTTTTTCTCTTCCGTCTTTTCTTCTTTCGGCACAAAACCGTTATAGACTGCGCGGTCTTCCTCGCTTAAGTTCTGGATTTCGACCCCGCCTTTGGCACAGGCTTCGATCAGCGCGGCCTTGAATTCCGGCGTCATGGTCGGACCGAGCTTGATATCCTGTCCGTTTTCCCTGGCCAGAGCTATGATTTCCTTGAAATGGCCGGCATTTGGCTTTTCGCCTTCCGGCGTTTTGACCGACAGCTTATCCTTGTCGGCATAATGAACCTCGGTACCGTTGGCAAATTTACCTTTCAAACCGGCCGGACGCTCGCCGTTTTCGTCGGCTTCGTTGTCGCGAACCCATTCATTGCCGTTTTCCTGCCCATATCTGGTTAAGGCCGCATCATATTTCTTCACCCAGTCGGAATCTTCATTTTCTGTCGTGCGCGGACCGTTGCCGTCCATGCCGTCCACTTCTATGGAAGAACCGTCGCTGCCGGCAGCCGCCGCATCACCTTCGTTGCCCTCTTCCGTCTTCGGGGAAGTCGGCTGATTGTCGTTTTCTTCCTTTTCCGGTTCCTTATGCCGCTTTTCCAGTTTTTCAAAATCTGCTTTGCTGACTTTACCGTCTACAACCTTTATTTCCAGATCTTTAAACTTTTCCTCATCATAGTAGTCGGGAAGATCGACCATGTTGTCGTTTCCGTTGTCCGCGGCGGCGCTGCCGGCCGGAACATCATTTTCAACTTCCGTTTGTTCTTTATCTTCGCTCATTTGTTCCTCCTGTGACGATATTCCCAAATAATCTTTCAAACTTCCGGGCTTAACATACAATTCCCGGTAAATGGCATCATTAAACTCCGCATCTTTCAAAATACCGTGCAGTTTCCGCTGTTTGAGTTCGGCCTGCAGCGCGTCCTGAACCTTCTTCTGTCCTTTGGCGGTCGCATTCAGAAACTGCGGTATTTTACCGCTGCGAAGTGCTTCCCCGACTTTGGAGAAACCGTCGCCTTCGCCTTTCAGCGAGGCTGCACGCTTCAAATTCAGCCCGACGCCGGACATGTAGTTCTGATAGGCTTTCGAAGCCTTAACTTTGTTAACAACCTCAAGCAGCGCATCCGTTTCTTCGGTTGTCAGATTGACTTCGACCATTGTCAGCACCTCTTTTTTGTTTTCTTATATCGGCAAGATAACACAAAAAAACATTTTTGTCCACTTTTTTGTTAAATCTCATATTGTGATTATAAAAAAAACGAGCCGCAAAAGCAACCCGTTTTCAAAAGTCTGCAACAAAAATCAGCGGCGGACGTCAAACACCCGGAAACGGGCACGGAGATGCTCAAGCAGTTCGTTGTCGAGAAAATAACTTTCACAGTCGGCATCGGTCGAGGTTTTGTCGCTTTCAACCGGGCGGTACTTTTGCAGAAAATACTTTTCCACTCCCCGCGCATTCAGCTCCCCGGCGATCATATAAATGTCCTCAATTGTCAGAATCCGCGGGTCGCAGGTGGTGCGGCATTCAAAATCGACACCGCTTTCCGTCAGCAGCTTCAGGCTTTCTTCCGCTTCATGCAGATGATCGGCGCCGCCTACCGCCGTTTTGTATTTTTCCCGTTCAAACGGCGCTTTAACATCAAAACCGACCCAGTCAACCAGCGACAGAACTTCCGCCAGATGTTTCGGCCGGTAACCGCCGGTGTGCAGTCCGATCAGAAAGCCCAGTTCCTTCACTTCGGCGACAGCCGCAGACAGACCGTTTTGCATCAGCGGTTCGCCGCCGGAAAAAACGACGCCGTCCAGAATGCCGCGCCGGGTCTTCAGAAATTCGACAAATTTTTCCCAAACGAAATTATCCGCCGCCGAAGCATCCTGCAAAAACGCGTTATGGCAGAACGGACAACGCCACGGACAGCCCTGCATAAAGACAACAGCCGCTATCTTATCAGGAAAATCGACGGTGCTGAAAGTTTCAACACCGCCGATCTTAATTGGGTTTACCATTGCCGTAAATAAACTTATTCGGCAGCAATATTGGTATAAGTTGCACAGCCGCAGCCTTCAACCGCTTTGCCTTCGGTGAAATACTGTCTGGCATAGAATTCAGATTTCTTGCCTTTGTTGAATTCGGATACCGGACGCAAATAGCCCATAACCCGGGTCCATACTTCGCAGGGCTGTCTTTCTTCGTCGCTCAGTTTTACGTCATTGATATTTACAACTGTCATTTCTCTTCTCCAAATTTAATTGTATCATAATGTTGATGTTTATGCAACTTCGGATGAGGCTGCGGCTCTTCTTTTTTCTGCCATTTTCTCTTCGTCGCAGAAGGGGCAGTATTTATGTTCTCCGGAAATGTAACCGTGCTTGGGGCAAACGGAAAAAGTCGGAGTGATGGTAATGTACGGTAAACGGTAGTTGGTCAGCACGCGTTTGACAATGTCACGGCAAACCTTGGCCGAAGACACGCGCTGCCCCATATAAAGATGCAACACCGTGCCACCGGTATATTTCGACTGCAGATCGGCCTGCAGCTCCAACGCCTCGAACGGATCGTCGGTAAAGCCGACCGGCAGCTGCGAAGAGTTGGTATAATAGGGGTTCTCGCTTGTGCCCGCCTGAATGATGCCGACAAAGCGCTTTTTGTCTTCGCGGGCAAAGCGGTAGGTGGCGCTTTCCGCCGGAGTGGCCTCAAGGTTGTACATATGGCCGGTTTCCTCCTGAATTTTGACCATTTTATCACGAATATAATCCAGGAATTTTTCGGCAAAGGCGCGCCCCCATTCGTCAGTAATGTCATGCTTGCCGTCGGTGAAGTTCATAATCATTTCGTTGATGCCGTTGACACCGATGGTCGAAAAGTGATTACGGAGCGTACCGAGATAACGCTTGGTATAAGGATACAGACCGTTATCGATCAGACGCTGAATCAGCTTACGTTTAAGCTCCAGCGAAGTGCGGGCAATATTCATCAGTTCGTCGACGCGGGCAAACAGGCCGGCTTCGTTGTTTTTGTAAACAAAGCCCAGACGCGCGCAGTTGAAAGTAACGACACCGATGGAGCCGGTCTGCTCGGCCGAACCGAACAGGCCGTTGCCTTTGGCCAGCAGTTCGCGCAGGTCGAGCTGCAGACGGCAGCACATGGAGCGAATCTGCCCCGGCTTCAGGGTCGAGTTAATAAAGTTCTGGAAATAAGGCAGACCGTATTTGGCCGTCATTTCAAACAACAGCTCGGTGTTTTCATCTTCCCAGGGGAAATCCGGCGTCATATTATAAGTCGGAATCGGGAAAGTAAACGGCCGCCCCTTGATATCGCCTTTCATCATGACATTGATATAGGCTTTGTTAATCATATCCATTTCCGGCTTGAGGTCGCCGTAGGTAAACGGCTGCTCAACACCCGCAATCAGCGGATGCTTGTCGCGCAGATCTTCCGGGCATACCCAGTCAAAAGTAAAGTTGGTAAACGGCGTCTGCGATCCCCAGCGGGAAGGAACGTTCAGGTTGTAAATCAATTCCTGAAAAGCCTGTTCGACCTGCTCATAGTTCAAATTATCAACCCGAACATAAGGCGCCAGGTAGGTATCGACCGAAGAAAAAGCCTGCGCGCCGGCCCACTCGTTTTGCAGCGTGCCCATAAAATTGACCATCTGGCCGACAGCTGCCGACAGGTGCTTGGCCGGACCGGCCTCGGCTTTGCCGGGGACGCCGTTGAAGCCTTCGTGCAGCAGGTTTTTCAGCGACCAGCCGGCACAATAGGCGGCCAGCATGTCCAAATCGTGAATATGAATGTCGCCGTTGCGGTGGGCTTCTCCGACTTCCGCCGGATAAACATGACTCAGCCAGTAGTTGGCGGTAACTTTGCCGGAGACGTTTAAAATCAAACCGCCGTTGGAATACCCCTGATTGGCGTTGGCGTTGACGCGCCAGTCCAGTTTTTCCAGATACTCGTTGATTGAACTCTCGACATCAACCATTACCTTTTTTTCGCCGCGCAGGCGGTGGCGCTGTTCGCGATAAAGGATATAAGCCTTGGCGGTGGTGAAATAGTTAGCGGAAATCAGCACCTGCTCGACCACGTCCTGAATACATTCTATCGTCGGCAGAGTTTCCGTAAATTTGTGTTCCAGCACTTTCAGAACCTGAGCCGTCAGCAGATAGCTCTCCTGTTCGCCGAACTCGCCGGTTGATTCGCCCGCTTTGCGGATTGCGCTATAAATTTTGTCGCTGTCAAACGGAACCATGGTGCCGTCCCGTTTGATCACATTGGCGATTTTGGTCTCCTTGGCTTTGGAAACGCTGTACTTTTCTTCGGACATCGCTTTTGACATTCCTTCCCGTGGCTAGTGGTTAACTCAATTTCGATCTACCATATATAGTTTAACAAAAAGTAAAAGCATCTATATCTAGTATTACACAACTTTTTATCAATTTCTTTTTTACAGCATGAATCGGTCAGATGACATGCTTTAGATACTGCAACAAAGCCGCGGTTTCATCAAGCCGGAAAAATTTGCCTTTGTCCCCTTTTTGCTCTTGACATAAGGTATGCCTTTAGAAAGCGGGAAAAAATTTTTTTGCCCTCTGGTGGATAAAATTTCGCAAAAAACTCTTTTTGTCACAAAAACAAACATTTATTAAAAAAGTTAATATACACAAGCAGTTTGCGGCCGCGGACCACCCGCCGCCCTTTTATCCACAGACAATTTTTAGACGAAAAGAATAATTCTTTGCAAGTTTATCGTCCGCCGCGGAAAACCTTCGGCCGCCTTAAAAAAGCGCCTTTTGCGGAAACGGCGAGCAAAAAGGTTGTAATGTCCGCATAAGTCAATTATATTTATCTTTAGTTTTAATTCAAACAGGTTTTATAAGGACAAAGGAATGAAGATTTTATACGCCGCCACGGCCTTTCTGCTGTGGCTGCCGGCCGCAAACGCCGCCGTGCCGACCAGCAGCGACATCGGAAAAATCGAAAACTATCTCAACTCGGTCAAAACGCTCACCGCGCGTTTTGTGCAGAACGCCAGCAACGGCAACGTCGCCGAAGGAAAACTGTGGATTGAAAAACCGAACAAAATCCGCATGGAATACGGCGCGCCGACCAACGTGCTGATCGTCGGCAACGGCGATTTTATCGTTTATCACGACAAAGACCTCGACCAGGTAAGCAACATCGACTATGAGGACATTCCCGCCAGCCTGATCCTCGGCAACGATATCCGAATCGACGGCAAAAACATTAAAATCACCGATTTTTATCAGGACTCGGGAACCACCATCGCCACCCTGGAATATGCCAAAGGCGGCATCGGCCCGATTACCCTGGTGTTCAACAACCAGCCGTTTGAATTGAGGCAGTGGAAAATCGTCGATCCGCAGAGCGTGGAAGTGACGGTTTCCCTTTACGGCAGCAAAACCGACGAAAAACTGCCGGTTTCCCTGTTCCGTTTCCGCAAACAGAACAATCCGCTTAACAACAAAAAAGGACGTTAATGACTAAAATCTTAAGCTGGAACGTCAATTCGCTGCGCATCCGCCTGACAGAGCTTGAACGAATCGCGCGCAAAGAAAATCCCGACGTCGTCTGCCTGCAGGAAGTGAAAGCCAAAGAAGAAGACTTTCCGTTTGCCGCCGTCAAAGCGGCTGGTTTTGAACATGTCGCCCTTTACGGCATGGCCGGCTACAACGGCGTGGCCATTCTTTCCCGCCGTCCGCTGGCCGGCGTCCGCCGTTTCGACTGGGCGGGAAAAGCCGATGCCCGCCACATCAGCGCGGTGACGGAGGAAGGAATCGAAATCCACAACATCTACATCCCCGCCGGCGGCGACCTGCCCGATCCGGCCGCCAATCCGGCCTTTGCCCGCAAGCTGGCTTTCATCGAAGAACTGGACGCCTATTTTGCCGGCCGCAAAGCAGAGGGAGTAACACGGAAAATGCTCGTCTGCGGCGATTTTAACGTCGCCCCGTCGGAAAACGACGTCTGGAACCACAAACAGCTTCTGAAAATCGTTTCCCACACGCCGGCGGAAACGTCAAGACTGCAGAAATGGTACCGGGAATCGGGATTGGTCGACGCCGTGCGCCGCTGCCGGCCGGAACCGGAAAAAGTCTTTTCCTGGTGGAGTTACCGCAACCCCAACTGGCAAACCAACGACAAAGGCCGGCGGCTGGATCACGTCTGGATCAGTCCGGCGCTGGCGCCGCAGCTGCAGTCCGCTTTTGTCTTAAAAGAATACCGCGGACACGAACGCCCTTCCGACCATGTACCGGTCGGCGTCGTTCTGGCATAATGCCGGCACAAAAAAAATCCCTGCACGAACAGGGATCAGGCGTTTTCCTTTTTGAGCTTGTAACCGTTGTCTTCGGTCACAATAACCTGTTCCGAGCGTTCGATTTTCTGGCGCAGACGGTAAATATGGGTTTCCACCGTATGGGTGGTGGCTTCCGGATTATAGCCCCACACTTCCGCCAGCAGTTCGGCCTTGCCGACGATCTTGTCGCCGGCCTTGTACAGATATTTCAGAATTGCCGTTTCCCGCTCGGTCAGTTTGACCGGCTCCCGATCGTCGGAGTAGCGCACCTCCCGGGCGGCAACATTAAGCCGGCAGCCGCATAGCGTCAGTTCGCCGCCGGCCGGCGGCGCGGCGTTGACCGCCGTATGCAGGGCATCGATCAGCGTCTCCAGCCGAAACGGCTTGCGCACGACACGGACACCTTCGTCTTCCGGCAGTTCGGTTTCTCCCGACCACAGCAAAAACAACGGCGTTTGCAGCAGTTTCTCGTGCAGTCTCCGCAGCTTTTCGGTATCATCGTCAACCACGGCGGCATCAAAAACGCCGTCCGGTGCATATTCTTCGCGCACTTCCCAATCCGGGTGCCGCTCCAGCTGCGACTTCAAATCCCCGGCAAAAACGGCGTTGGCGGAAATCAGCAGAATTTTGGCCATGGGCATCTCCTAAAACTTAAAGCCGATACCGGTGACAAAGGCATAGCCTTCGTTGCTTTCCGCCGCGTCGTATCCTTTAAACTCGCCGCGGGCAACCGCCGCTTGCAGCTCAAAATGCCGGTTCAGCTGATAGCTGCCGGAAAGCTGCACGATTTTGTCTTCATAATCGCGGCCGTCAGCCTTGGAATAAAAATAAGTCAGCGCGGTTTTGACCGGACCGATCTCATAGCCGACGCCGATATTGGCCGCCCAGGCGTCGCGATAAGCGTCAAACCCTTCCGGCCGGCGGGGAGAACGCACGTTCATGTCCGCATATTTGTGACTGACGAACGTCCGACGGACGCCGCCGCCCAAAGTCCAGCCTTTGTAATACAGGCTCAGACCGGCCGACAACTCGTCGTCAATGTCTTCAAAATGAGCGGCGGCAAGCGAGGCCGACAAGCTGACGTTGCCCAGTTCGCGGTTATGATAAACCGAAGCAATGTAACCGGCTTTATCGTGATAAGGCGCATAACGGCTGATCAGGCCGTCGCGGCTGAAACTTTCCGGCACAAAAGTCAGGCCGAACATGGTGCCGTCGAACTCGGGGCTGATATAGGTAATTTTGGGCGCGGTGCCATCGGTGTTGATGTCGGTCGAATTGAGCGTGCGGTAGGCGGTGCCGCGGCGGTTGCGCTGCCAGTTGGGGTTGGCGACAAAATTGACCAGATCGCTCTGATTGACGCCGAGAACGCCAGCATCCGGCGCGCCGACTCCGAGCTGGTAAGCGGCATTGTAACTCTGACCGCCGACAACCCGGCCGAAAGGCGCATCCAAAATCAAATATGCCTCTTCGCCCCACGAACCGTGGTTATAATCCTTCAGCTGCTGATCAAAACCGTAGGCCAGATCAAGGTAGGCGCCCAGCTGATAGGAATCGTCAAAACTGTATTGCGCCAGAAGGCTGAGGTTGAAACGCGTCGGCAGATGATAGCGGGACCGATGATAGGAATAGCGGGAATCGGGATGGCCGTATCCAAACAGCGTCCGCGCCTTTCCCATTGCCTCAAAAGTCCATTCCCCGGCCTCGGCCGCGGTACTGATCAAAGCCGTGCAAACGGCCGCAATCGCTGCTTTTTTCATCGTATTTTCCCCGTTTATTGCTTATTGCTGCCAGTCTAAGGACTATTTTTCCGCTGTCAATAAAATATTTACTGGACAAAAAAATGCAAGCGTTGTAAAATGAAAGTATGAAAACAATTATTAAAAATAACTACTATGTGCAAACGTGAAATTGAGCTGGATTATCTCCAAGACGAAATCAGAGACGAATATTTAGATATGAACTGCTCTGAATTACGCGATCAAATTGCAGCCCTTCAACAGGATCAGGAAATGGACAAATACGAACGCAAAGTACGTTTGTCGGTCTTGAAAGAACTGTTGCAGGACGCCCGCATCGACCGCGACACGTTCTTTGAGAACGACTGAGTCTTTCTCTAAAAAAACAAAAGCTCTCCGACCGCCCGGTTTGAGAGCTTTTTTATGGCTGCCGCATAAGCGGGCAAACGGGCGGTACATCTGCCGGAATTGCATCGTTTGCAGATCGGAAAGGCGGGAAGGCAAAGCGGTCAACGGTCCAGTCGCTGCCGGTGAAAATTGATTTTCGGACAGAGACGGCATTTTTTGCTGGAAAGCAGAGAAAATAAGTATATATATAGAAAGAGTATCAATTTTATAACAGGAGAAAACATGAAAAAATTATGCGCTCTTTTTCTCGGCCTGATGCTGGCCGCGTGCAGCAAAGATCCGGCCTCGCAGATCAAAGGCAACGATTATATTTTGCTCGACGCGCCGGAAGGAATGGAAATTTCCCTCTCGTTTGACGCCGAAGCGCCCAAATTTTACGGCCAGGCCGTCAACCGCTATTTCGGCAACTATGAATTAAACGGCGACAAGATCAAGTTTTCGGCCATCGGCTCGACCATGATGGCAGCGCCGGAACCGATGATGAAGGCGGAAACCGAATATTTCAAAAACCTCGGCAACATCGAAACCGTTTCTTTTGAAGACGGCAACCTGGTACTGAAAGGCGGCGACACGACGCTGAAATTCGAACAGGTCGACCCGGAATAATACAAACGGAAAATCTGCCCGGACATCCGGTGCGGCAGGCGGAGGAAACGAAATTTCCCCGCCTGTTTTTATTTGCAAATATTTTCAGGAACCCACCGGTTTTGTATATCAAGCATTTACTTTTGTAACATTTTATGTTATACATATAATGTTACAAAAGTAACATGGTTTTAACATAAACACTTAAGGAACATAACATGGATTATAACAACAAATGGGTACGAGACGCCGCCCGGCAATGGATCAACGATTTGGTGCAGGATGGCACAATTCCGGCCTCTTATGCCACAAAAACGCATACACCGGACTACCAACCACCGGTCAGCCCATCACAAGCACCTCATCAGCCATATTCAGAACAAATAGCAGAAAAGATTGCAAGAAATGCCAGACATATATTTTTAGAAACCAATCCGGTTTATCGAGTTGGTGAAACTTTCGGAACATTACATGCAGCTAAACAGGAAATGGACGCCGTAAATGCTGTCGGTTATGACAATTACACACACAGACTCGGAATGTGCATTAACGGACAGGGAGGTCCGGACCAATATATATATGGTGCCTTTTTAGGCGGCCTAAAAGAAGGTTACGATATTGTTCGAAAAATATGGAAAGGGCATCCTGTGATAGAAACATTACAAGATTCTTATAAGGATATGGACAATAATATTGAAGCTCTGAATTATGGTCTGTTGCACCCGAATGACAATTGCAGAAACTGGTTAAAAGATTTTGATTATAAAAACAATCGATGGAGAAAATGACCATAAGTTTTTTCAATTAAATAAGGAACCGACAACGGTTCCTCATTTTTTATTTGCAAATATTTTTTTTATTATACACTAACGACAAGGAAATTCATCAACGGCCGGTTCATCAACAGTTTTCGGGAAAAACAACGTGGCAGAAGACAATCAGGAAATCAAAAGTTCAAAATTTTACCGCTTTCTCAAAAAAATCGGTTTAATTTATTTGAGAATATCGCAAGTTATTCTGATTTTAGGCCTTTTGCTGGTGTTGTACGGAATGTTTGTTTTTGAACCGCAGCACCAATAAAAGAAAGCAAACTTCATGTCTGAAAACAAAACAAACAAAAGCCGGATATGGGAAGAATTCAAAATCTGCTGCAAATGGACCTTTAATGCCGCGGCAATAATAATAGTTACCGCCGCCATAGTCGGCGGCTTTATTTTATCCTTATAAACAACGGACAAACGCGGAAGAGCTTCGCCGGCACATATTTTCGGCAGCTTCGGAGACCGGCTTCGCGCAAAAAGCCGGGCAACAAATTTTTACCGGCAGGCACGGGCGTTTGAAACATAAATTTCCGCCGGTTGACGCAGGGAATCCAAACTTAAACGCCCGGCAGAGCGTCCCCTGTTCGATAAGATATGCAACAAAACACAAAACCCGCACGCATCAGCCCCGAAACATAAATTTTCATTCGCCGGAAAGAGCGGCGATGACCGTTTCAAACCGCAAAAGCCCGGCTTCAATACTCCGCGAATTTACCGGACGGGTCGAGATGTCCGAACTCGCCTGCCGGACAGTGCGCTTAAAGCACAAAAAAGGGAGATTTTCATCTCCCTTTTTTATGATTCGAATGTCTGCGTAAGCAGGTAGATGTAGATATACCAGCCCAAAGGCTTGCGAAGCCTTTGGGCTGGGCGAACGTAAGTTCGAAACACTTTATACCACTTGCGTTAGCTGGTGGAAGTTTATTTTTATCGTTGCTGCAAGACGACTATTTGGCAGCGGCCTTTTTCTTCTTGGCCGGCTTGGCATCTTCGTCAAAAGAATACAGTTCCTCGACCGAAACGATTTTTTCTTCGACTTTGGCCTTGCCCAGCACGAAGTCGATGATTTTTTCTTCAAACACCGGCGCACGCAGGGCTTCTACCGCCTTGGCGTTTTTCAGGTAGAAATCGAAAACGGTCTTTTCCTGTCCCGGATATTTCTTCGCTTCGTTCATAATCGCCTTGTTCAGGTCGTCGGCGGTTACGGTAACTTTGGCTTCGGCGCCGACTTCGGAAAGCAGCAGACCGAGTTTGACGCGGCGGACGGCAATCTGCTTATATTCCTTCATCAGTTCTTCTTCCGGGGTATTCTTTTCGTGCTCGTCGAGCTGGTTCAGCTCCTTGGCGCGTTTATACTGGGCTTCGATCGATTTGAACTCTTCTTCGACCAGGCTTTCCGGAACGTCAAATTTGTAAGCTTCGTCAAGCTTGTCCAGCAGGCTGCGTTTCAGCTTCAGTTTGGAGGCGTTTTCATAATCGGCCTTAATGCGGTTTTTGATGCTTTCTTTTAACGCGTCCAGGCTTTCCTCGCCGACGGACTTGGCAAACTCGTCATTGACCTCAATCGCCTTCGGTTCGCGGATTTCCTTTACCTCAACCGCAAAAACAGCGTCTTTGCCGGCCAAGTCCTTGGCATGATAGTTGTCGGGGAATTTGACCTTGACGTCGATCTTGTCGCCGGCTTTGGCATTGATCAGCTGATCTTCAAAACCGGGGATAAAAGTATTGGAGCCGAGTTCGAGCGGATAGTCGCTGCCTTTGCCGCCCTGAAATTCGACGCCGTCAATCGAACCGCAGAAATCGATAACCAGGGTGTCGCCCTTTTTGGCCTGACGGCCGGCATCTTCAACTTTAACCGTTTCACGGCGGGAGCTGACGATATACTGCAAAGCCTTTTCGACCTCTTCGGCCGGAACTTCGGCCATCAGCTTTTCAACTTTAACATCGGAAAAGTCGCCGACTTTGATTTCCGGCAGAATTTCTGCTTCCATATCAAATTCGATGTCTTTGCCTTCGTCAAATTTGGTAATGCTGATGCTCGGACGCAAGGCCAGTTTCAGCTTGTTTTCCTTGACCACTTCGTCGGCGGCATCGCGGACCATTTCGTCCAAAGCCTCACCCATAACCGAAGCGCGGTATTTCTGTTTCAACATTTCTTTCGGCGCCTTGCCCGGACGAAAACCCGGAAGTTTGACGTTTTTGGCGACTTCGTTCAGCTTCTTCTCGACTTTTGCCTCAAAGTCTTTGTTTTCAATAATCACCTGATATTTTTTCTTCAGGCCTTCTGCTTTTTGTTCTGTTACCTTCATTTTCTTCTCTGTCATAAAATGTTGAAACCAATGTCTGGTGCGGGCGAAGGGACTTGAACCCCTACGACTTGCGTCATCAGAACCTAAATCTGACGTGTCTACCAGTTCCACCACGCCCGCACTTGTTAAAATTCCTCAAAATACTACTCAAAATATTTTATAAATCAAGCCTAAAATAGCAAAAAGCCACTGAAGAAGCGTTCTAAGCACTTGCAAAATGTGAAGAAATATGTAATATGCCGCTAAACAGACAAATCAGATTTTTTTTACAGGAAAACCATGAGCAGCAACAATACCAACCCGCGGAAAACTTTCGCGATTATTTCTCACCCCGACGCCGGTAAAACAACGCTGACCGAAAAGCTGCTGTTGTTTGGCGGCGCCATTCAGCAGGCCGGCGCGGTCAAAGCCCGAGGCGAAAACAGGCGCGCCCATTCCGACTGGATGAAAGTGGAGCAGGAACGCGGCATTTCGGTCGCCTCTTCAGTGATGACGTTCGACTATAAGAACATCACCTTCAACCTGCTCGACACGCCGGGACACGAAGACTTTTCCGAAGACACCTATCGGGTGCTGACGGCTGTCGACTCCGCCGTAATGGTCATCGACTCGGCCAAAGGTATTGAAACCCAGACCAAAAAGCTGTTTGAAGTCTGCCGGCTGCGCAACGTGCCGATCATTACTTTTATCAACAAACTCGATCGTGAAGGCCTAGATCCGTTCAGCCTGCTCGACGACATTGAAAAAACGCTGGCGCTCGACGTTACGCCGGCCAGCTGGCCGATCGGCATGGGCAAAGACTTTCTCGGCTGCTACGACCTGATTGGCGATCAGCTGATTCTGATGAACAAAAACGGCGACAAATCGCAGAAAAACGCAACCATCGAAACCTGCCGCGGACTCGACGACGAAAAACTCGACCGGCTGCTGCCGGCGCACGCGGTGACCAAACTGCGCGAAGACATCGAAATGGTGCGCGAACTGTGTCCGGCCTTTGACAAGGAACTGTATCTGGCAGGTGCCCTGACCCCGGTCTTTTTCGGCAGCGCGATCAATAACTTCGGCGTGCAGGAAGTGCTGGAAGGTCTGCATGCTATGGCGCCCTCCCCGCTGGCACGGCCGGCGGCGGAACGGCAGGTTCTGCCTGGGGAAGGAAAAGTTACCGGCTTTATTTTCAAAATTCAGGCCAACATGGATCCCAAGCACCGCGACCGCATCGCGTTTATGCGCATTTGTTCGGGGCATTTCAAACGCGGTATGAGCCTTTATCAGGTGCGCACCGGCAAGCCGGTAAAAGTTGCCACGCCGGTGATGTTCCTGGCGCAGGAACGCGAACTGGCGGAAGACGCCTTTCCCGGCGACATCATCGGCATCCCCAATCACGGCCAGCTGCGCATCGGCGACTGTCTGACCGAAGGCGAAAAACTGCATTTTACCGGCATTCCGAGTTTTGCTCCCGAACTCTTGAAAAGCGTGCGGGCGCTTGATCCGCTGAAGTCAAAACACCTCGGCAACGCCCTCCGGCAGATTGCGGAAGAAGGCGGCGCCAGCGTTTTCAAACCGGTGATCGGCGCCGAATGGATCGTCGGCGTGGTTGGGGTGCTGCAGTTTGAAGTGATGGCCGACCGCATCCGCACCGAGTTCGGCATTCCGGTCGCTTTTGAACCGACGCAGTATTTCACCGCCCGCTGGATCGAGGCCGACGACAAGGACGAACTGAAAAAGTTTGCCGACACCAACCGCGCGTCGATGGCCACCGACCACGACGGTGCGGAAGTTTTCCTCGCCCGCAACGCATGGCATTTGAACAAGGCGCGGGAAGACTTTCCGAAAGTCCGTCTGAAAAAGACCCGCGAGCAGATTTTCTGAGCTCCGGAGCGACTTTTGCCAAACGGCGGGACAACTGCCGTTTTTTTTATGCCTTGAGAAACCCCGCCCTTACCGGTTCCACGGACGGCGGCCGATATATCCGCGCACGGTTTCCATCCGCAAGTGACCGTTACGTTCATAAAAGCCGGCGCCCAAAGTTTCGTTTCGGTCAAAAAAGCGGCCGTCGACCGATACGCCCTTTCCCGGCACCGGTTCAACCCGCCCCGGATACAGCGGATTATAAATGTTTCGTCTGTCTTTTTCCTCTTCCGCCGCATATTTGCTCAGCCAGTTCTGCTTGTTCCAGCGGGAAGCGCCGGGCAGGAAAAAGTATTTGCCGTTGCGGCGGTTCAAAACCGCCATAGTTTTGCCCTGCCGGTCGACAATAATGTCCGGCTTGTCCACCGCCGCCATGGCGAGCATGCCGGCAACAACGGCTGCCGTTCCCCATATCCGCCAGCTTCCGCGCCACAAGCAAAGCCAGAGGCCGCCGAGACTGATCAGCACCAACGCCCAGACCGGCATCGAAACGGCGCCGCCGGTCGCATAAGGCAATGAGGCTACCCAAACCGTCAGACGGTTGGTAAGCGACAGGCCGAAACCGACGATTTTAAGCGGCATCCATTCCAACCCGAAAGGCATAGCCAAAAGCGACACCAGCACAAAAGGCATAATCACGAATCCGATCAGCGGACCGGACAACAGGTTGGTCAGACTGCTGTAATAATCAAGCTGGTTAAAGTGATAAATGCCAAACGGCAGGGTGGCAACCGAGGCCACAAGATCGGCAATGACCGTGCCGGCAAAATAGGCAAACAGCCCGCGGCCAATTTTGACCGGAAGAGAAACTTCCTCCCCGCTCAGGAAGCGGTTGAGACGGCCGGCATATTTTTCATAAAAAGCCACCAGTGCAAATACCGCGGCAAAAGACATCTGAAAACTGGCGCCGACAAGAGCTTCGGGCGTGACAACCAAAACGATCAGCGCCGCCCATGTCAGCGTGCGCACGGAAATCGCCTGCCGCTCGAACAATACCGCCAGCAACACCACCAAAGTCATAATGAAAGCCCTTTGCGCGGGGATCGCCGCGCCCGAGATCACCAGATAAACCGCGCCGATAAAAATGGCGAGAACGGCGGCAACCTTTTTGGAATTGTAGCGAAGCGAAAGCGGCGGGATAAAGGCCATCACCATCCGCACCAGGAAAAACATCAGTCCCGCCAGCATGCTCATATGCAAACCGGAAATGGAAAGGAAATGCGCCAGACCGGAATTGCGGTAAGCGTCAACCAACGGACGGCTGATTTTGGTCTGGTCGCCGGCGACGATCGCTACCGCAACCGCCGCTTCGTCCGGCGGCAGAACATTGTAAATCCGCTCAACGATCGACCGGCGCAGCGCCGCCGCGCGGTCGGCAAGCCGGGGAGAAGAATCCGGACACTTAACCGACAGCACCTCGCTCGGAATATAACCGGTGCCGGTAATGCCGTCAAAAAACAGCCGGCGGTCAAATTGATAGCCGTCGGCCAGCGACGGGGGAAACGGCGGGGAAACCGCCGCCACCATTTCCACGCAGTCGCCGACTTCAAGCCCCGAATCCCGGTGGAGCATGCTCAGCCGATAGCGCCCGGCAATCGGATTGTCTTCAAAATCATACATTTCTCCGAGCACGATCCGGGGACGCCCGCGGTAATTGGTATCAAGCTTGTCAATGCGACCCCGCAGATAAAGCTTGTCGTCTTCAGCCGGAGGCGCCTTGCGGGAAAGGCAAAAACTTCTCAACTGAACGTCGGCAAAACCGGCGGTTGCCAGCAGCAACAGCAAAACGACACCGCGAATGAGCGGACGACGGCGGAAAAGCCACAAGAGAGGCAGCAGGGCAAACGGCGCGGCAGCCGTCCACAGCGGCGGTTCCATGGGCAGCGCGAAATAAACGCCGATGCCCGTGGCAAAGAAAACCGGCACCCATAAAAACCAACGGGTCCGTTCATATAAAAAGCAGGATTTCAGTTCTGACCACAACGGCGGTTCCTTCGGCGGTATTTTTTTATTTCAGATTTAGCGCATAAATAAAAAAGTGCCAAACATTTTTTGTTCGGCACTCCCGTTTCGGCATTTTGCATACCGTCTGCAAATCAGTCCAGCAGGATCTCCAGCCGTCTTCTCGCGTCTTCAAGATACGCCGCCCCGACAATGATGACATTGACGGTCAGGCTCGACACGAAAGGCATCAGGTCTTCGCTGACGATAACCGTGCCGGCGTTTTTGAAAGCGGGCATGTTGAGCGGAAAATCGTCGGCAACAAAAACGGCCTCGGCGTCATAATAAGAAAGCCAGAGATCAGCCATGCGGTCTGCTTCCAGTCTTTCGTTTCCCTGAAAAAGTTCCGGCGAGAACTCGGACAATTCTGCTAAAATTTCTCTTATTGTCATAGTCTAATTAATTAATAATGTTTATTGTTTTTTAAGTATAACGCATTTTCTCCGGTTGTCAATCCGTTCCCGGAAAACGACTTTTCAGGCGGATAAAACGGCATTGCCCGTAACCGTTGTCCGACAACGCCGCGGTACCCTGCCCGATCAGGCCGATCACCGTCGGACTCCGGTCATAGTCCTCATGGGCGGAAACCGGATTAACCACGCCGACTCCGAAAGCGGAAACCGCATCGGTTACGTTAACGCTGACGTTGGTTACCCGCGGACAAATGCGGGAATCCATGTAGCGGTCGACAAAGTCCGGGCGGACGGCATAGGTCAGCAGATCGTCGGGATCGTTAAAGGCGACGATATTCAGACGGCTGATGATCCGCCGGTCGTAATCGCGTCCGTCCGGACAGCAGTAAGAGGCGATTTTGCCGTTGACTTTTGCCGGATCCGACCAGATGTGCAGCAGCGGCAGCTGGTTGGCCATCATAAACACGGTCAGCCTTTTGTCCCGCACCCGGCGGACGGCGGCCGCCGAGCCGCCGGCTTCCGCCTTTTGCATATTTTCGGCCAGCGCGGTGAAGGCGTCGATAAAAATCTTGCTGCCCAGACTGTGGGTGATAAACAGCATCTTCTGCGCCGCAACCGCCCGCACCTGTTCTGCCGGAGACATCAGACAGATCCCCTTTTGAAAGTCCGGCAGCGTCTGCCAGTCGGTTTTGAGCATCCAGCACATTGCCTGTTCCGCCGACTGCTGTATCAGCCGCCGGCGGCTGCCGATGTAATAAACCGCATCGGGCAGGGCATTGTCGAGAAACTGTTTCATCATGCGGTTGAAAACGACCCGCCGGTCGGCATAGAGGGAAGAACTGTCGTAGGCCAGCAGCTCTTTCTGCGGCCGGGTAATTTCCGACCAGGTGAGTTCATAAAACAAAATCCTCTTTTCGCCCTTTTCGTCGGTCAGAAATGTCACCCGCAGGTTGCCGAGGGCGGTTTGCAGATCTTCCGGACTGCGCAGGCCGATGTTTCTGCCGGTTCGCGACATCACGTTTAAGCCAAGGTTTTTCGCCAGATTTTCCTGCAACAGCAGGGAATAGCCCGGAGAATGGGTGCCGATGCCGTGGATCATCAGGATTTTGACCGTTTCTCCCGGATGCAGATGGCTTTCCGTTCCCGGCACCCGGTAGCCGGTGACGACGCAGCGCCCGGACTTTTCAACACTCCGGCTCTCGTCCAGCAGCTCGGCGGCAATGCCGCGGCCGACGGCCTCGCAGCCGGCAAGCAAAAGGCACAGCAGCAGCATAAAAACGATTTTCGGCATTTTAAATATTCCAAATTTGCAAATTATAAGTTATGATCGGATATAATCTTATTTTAGCAAAATTAAATATTGTGAGGATTAAGAAAATGGCCGCCGATTTTTCCATGCAGGCAATCATCAGCCAGCAAATTCAAAATTTATACCGTCAGGTCAAAAGCCTGAGCTGCAGCAACACCACCGAAATTTTGAAAACCGGGGCAATGGTGGACAAGATGCTGATGCAGTACCGCGACAACGTCGAACTGTTGATTCTGCAAACGCATCTCGAAATCCTCAACTCCCGCGAACAGAGGGCGCGGGCAATCGCCTCCCGCGTCTGGGAACTGGGCGGCAACATTTCCCTCGTGTTTGAAAAAATGTATCTCGACGATCTGATCAACCTCGGCATGCTGGAAATGTCAATGCTTCTGATTAAGCCGCATTTTGAAAACCTGGAAGAAGACATTGAAGTCTTTCCGCTGGAAATGATCAAATTCGCCCTCATCACCGGCAGTATTCCGCTGCTGAAAAAAATCATCGCCGTCGCGCCGGCAGAGCCGCTTTATCAGGCGCTGAACCAATTTGCCGACTCCTATCGGCTCAACAACTACGAGGAGCATTTCAAAAACATTCAGCGAATCGTCGTCGAAACTTTCGGCCGGGAAATCTGCGCCTACGACTACAACATTTATACCGACCGCGGCTTCACCGACCTTGAAATTCTGCTATACTTCAGCAATTACAATATGGAACTGAAAAAATACCAAACACTGCTGGAAACAAAAATCGACGGCTATTTCCTGACCTCAGGCGTCAAACGCATTTACAATCTCAGTTTTGCCTGTCGCAACATCAAAGATCATCCGAAGTTCTGATTTTGCCCGAAGCCCAAAAAATTCCCCCGCAAACGGGGGAATTTTTTTGCAACATCCATTCATTTTGACGGCGTAATGATTTGCGGCAATCCCTGCGCTTTGCGCTTGGCTTCCGCCTGTTCCACTTTTTCGAACAGTTTGCGGCCGGCCTTGCGCAACAGCTTATGCAACAGCTTCTGGGCAATTTCCTGCTCGTTTTCGCCGCTTTCAAACAAAACGAAGCGGTTTTGATGTTCGGAAAAGGATATTGACGAATTTTGCACCTGCAATTGCAGAGAAACCACCATCTGGATGCGTTTGGTCTGCGAGTTGAGGGCATCAACCTTGGCCTTCAGCACTTTGGGCAGGAACACATACCCTGCCGCGCCGGGGTTATCCACCAGCCGGTAGCCCTCGGTGTCGGCAAACATGTCTTTTAACACCTGCGATGGTTTGGCTGAATGGGTATTGTTGTTAAACGCGACCGGACCGACGTAGACGTAAGCCTTTTCCTCAACCGCGGAAACCGGAGCAGCGGGCCAAGCCGCCGGCTTAACGTTTTCGGCGGCAGCGGCCGTCGGCATCACTGCCGACATTTCCGGTTCGGCTTCCGCCGTCGGCAGCGTTTCTTTTGCGGAAGCGCGTGTTTCGACTGCTTCCGGCGTTTCGACTGTCAGCGGAGGCAGTTCGCCCAACAGTATTTCTTCGTTTTCTGACAACTCATCATCTACAGCGGCATCCTCTTCCGTTCCGGCAACCGGTGACGACGCGCTTTCTTCCGCCTTCATCTCTTCCCCGCCTCCATAAACGACCGGCAGCGCATCTTCACCGCCCGGCAAAATCTCCACATTCAAAGCGGTTTCCGTTTCCGCGGCTTCGGTGGTCTGCCGTTCCTGTTCCAGTTCTTCGGAGCCGCTGTAAAGAACCTCCGCGTCGGGTTCGGCCGGCACGGCCGGTTCCAGTTTGTCTTCTTCGGTCAGCACCTCTTCCTCAATGCCGGCCGCTTCCTTAATGTCATATTCCGGCGCCGGAGTATTGGGAGAATAGTTGGCGACCACGGTGTCAATGTCCGAGGACAAAAGGGCGCCGGTAACCTTGACGCACAGCTCCGTGTCGTTCTGACTGGTAGTGCGCACCATCAGATCCCGCACATAATTGTCAACCAAATTGTAAACAATCACGTTAAAATCGTGTTCCAACATCCGGGAACGCACGTCCGCCAGATTTTCCACCTGACTGACGGCCTTGTAGCTGGCTTTGTCCGTCACCCTCACCCGGATGCTTGACTTTGACTGCCCGGGCACGAATTTTTCACAGGCTTCGCCCTTGATTTTGACAATGTCCGCCGTGCGCGCGGAAAAAGCCAGCACCCCGAACAAAGCCACTGATGCAACCAATAAACCCGCTTTCAATTTACCACCAACTTCTGTCATCATTTTGAACCTGACGGATGCTTTCCATCCAGCCGCCTACTTCATTGCCGTTTTTGTCCGACAGCACCATTTTATATTGCAGAACGTCGCCCGGCACGTCTTTGACGTTCAGCCGGCTGACCGTAATGTCCAGCCAATAGTCGGCGTCTTCCCGCACGTTGACCAGGGTGAAAGCTTTTGAGCCTTCGATAATTTCCTTGGTGACCTGCCGGGAATGATAAAAACCGTCGGGAATATGCGCAGCGCCGGCCTTTTTAATCTGCATGACGTAAAGTTTCGGGGGCGTCGGCTTTTCATAAATTTCGGTCGTCTGATCGAGCATTATGTTGGTTACCCGCGCGGCGATCACCGAATACATCTGCGGCGCTGTAGTTTCCTCATAAAGGTTGCTCAAACCGTAAGGCGTTTCGGTAACGAAACGCGGGCGCGGCGCCTGTTCTTCCCGCTCCGGCTGACGGGGAAACATATTCTGCCAAGTGGTGCATCCGGCCAAGACACCGGCGGCCAGGACAACAAACATTTTTTTCATGAGTTTTTAGCCTTCCTTTATGAAACAAGTTGTAAGCGGAGTATACGCAATATTTATTATTTTCTCAATCAAATTTTTGCCGTCCGCGAAATTTTTGACAGTTTTATTGCTTTTATTTTTTTTATGCTTTATATTCGGCATCAGATTTTCAACCGACAAACAAGACGCTGACAAATGGTTCTCACTTTTACGGTTATTCTGCTGGGGCTGCTTCTGCTGATCCCGCCTTTGAAAAAAAACAGCTTTTACATGGTACACACCGGGCTGGTCATTCTGGCCGCCTATTATGTGGAAAACCGCTGGTTTACGGTCACCCCCTTTCATCCCAAAACCCTGCTTCTGTTCCTCGTTTTTCAGCTGGCCTCGATCAACCTCGTCACCTTTGTCGCCTACGGCGTGGACAAACGGGCGGCGCAGAAAGGCGACTGGCGGGTGCCGGAAAGCAACCTGCATACGCTTGAGTTTCTCGGCGGCTGGGCGGGCGCTCTTCTGGGGCAGAAGTTCTTTCACCATAAATCGAAGAAAAGAAGCTACCAGACCTTTTTCTGGATGATGATGCTGTTTGAAGCCGCGCTTGTTTTCGTTATTTTAAGATTTTTACACATAATTTAGGACTATCATGAAAACAAAAGACTTTCTCCTGGAACCGGAACCGCTGCAAAAACTGAATTTTTCAGACCATTACCGGCAGATGTGGCCGTTTGTCAAACCCTACTGGATACGGGCGCTGCTCGCAATTCTGATCTGCATTCCGGTCGGTGCGCTCGACTCGGTGATCGCGCTGGCCTTAAAGCCTTATATGGACAACGTGCTGGTAGACAAGAACACCGCGTCGCCGATCTACATTCCGATCCTCATCGTCGCTTTTACCACCGTGCAGGGTTTTCTTAACTACGCCGCCACCTATCTCAATACCTGGGTCGGTACCCGCATCAACCACGATTTAAAACGAACACTGTTTAAAAAACTGATGAGTTTTGAACCTGCTTTTTTTGACAAAAATCAATCAGGCGTCATCATTCAGCGTTTTGCCAGCGATGCCGATATCGCCTGTCAGGGGCTGCTTGACAATCTGAAACTCTTTGTTTCCCGTTTTTTTTCTTCCGTATCGCTGATCGCGGTGCTGATTTACAATTCCTGGCAGCTTTCGATCATCGCCATCGTGGTGCTGTTGTGCGCCCTGCTGCCGCTGACACAGGTCAAACGCCGCATCAAGGGGCTGATCAAAGACACCATCAACCGTTCTTCCTGCATTCTGACGCATTACAACGAATGCCACGCCGGCAGCAAAACCATTGCTTCCTACAATCTGCAGGAAAGAATGTACAGCCAGTTTAACGAAATTTTGCGCACGCTGTTCAAGCTGACGATGAAAATGGTCAAAAAAACCGGCTGGATGACGCCGCTCATGCATGTGGTGGTTTCCATCGGCGTCGGTGCGGTCATCGGCTACGGCAGCTATCTGATCGTCAACGGCACCATCACTTCGGGCAACTTCGTATCTTTCATCACCGCCCTGATTATGCTCTATACCCCGATCAAGGGAATCGGCAAAAATTTCAACAACGTGCAAATTTCCTTTCTGGCAATTGAACGCATCACCGACGTGCTCGACCTTGAATCCGACATCAGGGACAAAGACAACGCGCTGGAGCTGAAAACCGTTCAAAAGGAAATCAAATTTGACCACGTCAATTTCGAATATCAGGAAAACGTACCGGTACTGCGCGACATCTGCCTGAACGTCAAAGCCGGTTCGACGGTGGCGCTGGTCGGCAATTCCGGCGGCGGCAAAACCACCATTGTCAACCTGCTGCCCCGTTTTTACGACGTCAAAGACGGCAGCGTGTCCATTGACGGAACCGACGTCCGCGACTATTCGCTGCAATCGCTGCGCGACAAAATCGCCGTCGTTTTCCAGGACAACTTCCTGTTTTCCGGCACCATCCGCGACAACATCCTGCTCGGCAAACCGGATGCCGGCGACGAAGAAGTGCAAAAGGCGCTCGAAATGGCCTATCTCGACGACTTTGTCCGCGAACACGAAAAGGGTCTGGACTGTGACATCGGCGAACGCGGATCGGCGCTCTCCGGCGGACAGCGGCAGCGGCTGGCAATTGCCCGCGCGCTGGTCAAAGACGCGCCGATCGTCATTTTGGACGAAGCGACCTCGGCTCTCGACAACCGCTCGGAAGCGGTGGTGCAGAAGGCAATCGACAACCTGATGCAGGATCGTACCGTATTTGTTATCGCACACCGGCTTTCTACCATCCAGAACGCCGACCTGATCGTCGTTTTAAATAACGGCGAAATCGTTGAAACAGGCACCCACGACGAACTGATGGCAAAAGAAAACGGCGCCTACAAAAACCTTTACGAAGCCCAGTTCAAAAGCAAGTAAAATCCCGCCGGCTTTATATCCGCCGCTTCCGACTTTTCCGCCCGAGCCACAAGGGCTAAGAGAACGGAACGGCAAACCCGGCTCAGACATTTCCCGGCAAACCGGAGTTCAACCGGCTGCAAAGCTTGGATTTGACCATGATCATCGGCGCAGGACTGTATTAGCCCGATACTAAGGCATTCGGCCCAAGTAAAAGCCGGGGGTTTCCGCAAGGAATGCAATAACGAGGAATGCAATCAACGGAAAAAAAACGGCAACACCGGGCTTTGACGACATTTTACGTTTTTTGCCGCCCGGCCGCACCGCTGCCGTTTTTTTCAGGAAAAATCCGCCCGCGGTTTATTCGTACAGACCGGGAAGCAGCCGCTTGTCCTTTTTTTTGCACTTGGCACGGCGTTTGTCAGCAGCGGCAAAGGCTTCCATGAACGCCGCCGGGTTATAATCTTCTCCGCGGCCGGAATAAAGCGCCTTTTGCAGTTTTTGCAGTTCACCGGCAAACGCCCGGTCGTCCGCAAGCGCGGTGACGTCGTCAAGATTGCGGACTTCGGCGTCGGGAAAAGCCTTTCTCGCCCAGGCCAGCACATTGTCGCGGACGGCGCGCAGGTCATTGCCGCGAACGGCTTTGGCAACGCTAACCGGCTTTTCGGACTTTTTCTCCGTTTCCGTTTTCCGGGAATGCCGTCCGAGAACAAACCAGACAACCGTCATGCTGACGGCAATGCCGCCGGCAAACGCCGCCAGCAGATACCATAAAAGCGGAACGGAAGCGGTTTGAACCGGGACGGGCACCGTTTCACCGCCGGCAGGAACGGCAGGCGCTTTCGTTTCCGCCGCCGGAACGGCTGCCGCCGGCACCGCCGCCGCTCCCGGCGCAATATCAACGACAACCGCCGGCAGCACCGCCTTTTCCATTTTGCGGGTGTTGACGTTATACCAGTTGACGGCAATTTCGGGAATCGTGACCCGGCCGCTTTTCTCCGGAATATAAACGGTTTTTATTTTCATTACCGAAACCACGTCGTCGCCTTTGACTTCGCTGCGGACTATCGGCTTTTCCGGATACTGCTTCATCCCGCTGACTTCGGGAAAACGAATTTCCGGCAGCTGGGTATCGATTACGCCGGTAACCCTGAGATAGACTTCCCGGCTGACGGCCTCGCCGCTTTTAAATGCCGGCATTTTCTGCTGCCAGTCGGAGTAAATTTCCGCCTTTTTGGCCGGCAGCCACCAGTTGTTGTTGTTTGCCGCAGGAATTTTTCTCACCTTGATGTCGATCGGCCGGGCCTTGAGCACAATCGGCACCCGGCGACCGAACATGTCCAGTCCGAAAGCGCCATCTTTCAGCCCGCCGAAGGCACCAAGCAGACGCTGCATGGAGTTCCGACCGGCATCGGGATCGGCATAATAACCGTCAAAACGGACTTCGGGAATCACCAGATTGCCGCTTTTCTGCGGGAACAAGGCGTAATTAAAGGTAATTTCCCGTTCTTCCACACCGTCTTTCAGGCGGGTGGAAATGACCGGATCACCGAGCGCGCGAATGATCCATTCGTCGGCATTTTCGCTCATAAACTGCGGAGCGTTGCCTTGCAGGGCTTCTTTGGTGGTAATTTTAAAGGTATAGTTGATTTGCTGCTGAACCAGCGGATCAGAATTGCTGATGCTGCGGCTGACGGCAAATTTCGGAGCGGCCGGCTTTCCGTCCCGTGCCGGCGGCAACCCGTCGGCGGCAACAACCTTAAGGCTGATCGGCTGGCTTTCCGCTTTGCCGACGGAAAGCGGCGGAATGGTAAAGGTGCCGGTTCTGTCGGCTACCATCGTCACGTTCCAGATGTAGAGCTTCTTCATGTTCCCGTTGGTATAGATCCCTTTGTAGGAATTGGACACCATATAGACGGTAAAATCGCGGCTGAGCAGCGAAAAATCCGGTTTTTCACTGCCGGGATCGCCTTCATACTCCAGACTGAGGACAAAAGTTTCCCCCACCGGCACCGGATTGCGGTTGAGTTTTGCCGTCAGCGTACCGGCGGCAAATGCCGGCGCCGCAATGAAAAGATTCAGAATGAGAAGCCAAATCCACTTTTTCATAGTCAGTTGTCCTTATAACGCTTTTTCTGATATTCTTTGAGAATAAAGGCGCGAAGCAAACCGCCGGCGTCTTCGGGAATGTCGCGGAACTGCTGTTCCCTGGCCTGCGCGGCCTCGCTGTAGCCCTCGCCGTCCCGGTCATCCTTTTCTTCACCAGCGGCGGCCGCTTTCGCTTCCGCTTCTTTTTCGCTCTGTCCGCCCTGTTCTTCGGGCTGCGGCGCCGTTTGTTGACGCTTTTCTTCGCCGCTGCCGTTTTGCTGTTCGCCGCCCGAGGACTGCGGCTGTTTGTTTTCGCTGCCGGCATCTTCCTCACCGCTGCCGCCGGAAGCGGAAGACTGCTGCGGCTGCCGGTTCTGTTCTTTGTCACCGCCGTCTGGCTGCTCGCCGGAAGCCTCGTCATTCCCGTTCTGTCCGCCGTCGTTTCCCGCCGAAGACTGCTGCTCCCGTTTGTCCTGATCCTGCCCGCTGCCCGAGGACTGCTGCTGTTGCTGCTGTTGTTGTTTCTTCAAATATTCCAGGTTGAACTTGGCGTCTTCATGTTCCGGTGCCGTTTCAAGAACTTTTTCATAACTTTTGATCGCTTCCTCGATTTTGCCGCTTTTGGCCAGCGCGTTGCCTTGGTTGTAAAGGCTTTCGGCATCGCTGCCGGCAAAATGTTTTAACGCCGCTTCATAATTACCGGCGCGGTAATAGGAAGACGCCTTCCAGGCCGGATCCCGGAAACTCGCCGCCGCCCGTTCAAACTCCTGCCGTTCAAAAGCCCTCATCCCTTCCTGATCGTCATTAAGGAAAAAACCCGCTTCGGCCGTACCGGCAAAAGCCAGCAGCAGAGCCACCGAAAGAATCCCCCGGCGGAAAAAATAAAGCGCGCAAAACAGCGGAACAATCATCAGATAATAACCGGCGTCTTCCCAGATTTCCTTTTCGTTTTCACTCTCCGTCAGCTTCCGGCCGCCGTTTTGCGCCAGCCAGGACGACAGCCGCGGCAGTCCGGAAACGACGCTGACATAAGCGCCGCCGCCCTTTTCCGCAATCATTTTCAACTTTTCCGATCCGGCGGCGGCAACGTCAACCACACTCACCCGATAACCTTTGGCATAGGCGCCGGCGGCGGAGATCATCGCCAGATTGAAATCCTGACCGACGTCGGCCGCCAGCACCACGATATTGCCCTTGTCACGGCCGGATTCCCGCAGCCGTTTGACCGCATAGTCCAGCGCCCGGTCCAGACGGTCACCGTTTTCCGGCACGATATCGGGCGTCACCGCCCGCAGCAGATTGTCAATTACCTGTCCGTCTTCGGAAAGCGGGCTGACCAGAAACGGCTCACTGGTATAAACGACCAGCCCGCTCTCCGTGCCGGAAAGCGTTTTCAGCAGGTCGGAAACGGCATATTTGGCCCGCGCCAGACGGTTGGGCGTCACATCGGTTTCATCCATGTCGGAAGAAAGGTTCAAAAGAAACATAATCGGATTTTCCGGCGCAAAAACCGGGATTTCCCTTTTCTGCCAGCTGGGACCGGCCAGCGCGACGATCGCCCCCAGCATACCGGCCAGCAACAGCCCCGCGGTCAGACTGCGCTGACGGGAAGAACCCCTGACCAGCAGAAAGTCCAGCAGCTTCCGGTCACAGACGCTTTCCCAGGCAGAAACGTTCTTCATCCCGGCAAAAAAACGGAAACAGCCGGCCAGCGGTACTGCCGCTGCAAGCAGCCACCACGGGCGAAGGAAATGAAAAGCGCTTAAGAACTCTTCCATCTAAATTCCCTTTCTTCTCAAAAACACGGTCAAAAACGACAGCAGCAGCGCCGCAGACAGCGGCCAGTAAAACAAATCCTTCGCCTCACGCACGAACTGATCTTCGTTTGCGCTCGGTTCCAGACGGTCGATTTCGGCATATATTTTCTGCAGTCCCTCGGTATCGCCGGCGCGAAAATAGTTGCCTTTGGTTTCTTCCGCCAGCCGTTTCAGTCCTTCCTCGTCAATGCCCCCCGGCATCGCGATCTGCATGCCGAAAAGAGAACGGACAAAGGCGTTTTCGGCGCCGACGCCGATGGTATAGACTTTGACCTTTTCGTTGCGCGCAAGGTTTATTGCCTGCGCCATGCTCAGACTGCCGTCGTTGTTTTCGCCGTCGGTCAGAAGAATGATGATACGCTCTTCGCCGCCGCCGCTTTCGCGGATGCTTTTCAGAGCCAGACCGAGCGCATCGCCGATTGAGGTTGAATTGCCGGCCATGCCGGCATCCATCGAACGCAAAATCTCGCGCACGGACTGCCGGTCAAAAGTGACCGGAGACTGAAGATAGGCGCGGGTGCCGAACAGTACCAGCCCGATTCTGTCGTTTTTACGCCGTTTGATAAAATCATCAGCGGCCAGCTTGACGGCTGTCAACCGGTCAATCCGCCGGCGGTTTAAGATAAAGTCCGGCTCTCGCATGGAAGTGGAAATGTCCATCACCAGCATAATATCGCGGCCATAGTCCCTGATCCGCACCGGTTCGCCCAGCCACTGCGGACGGGCAGCGGCAACAGTCAGAAGCAGCCAGACCAGACACAGCCACCAAAACGCGGGAGAAGTTTTTTCCCCGCCGGCGGCGGCAGCGCGCCACATGCCGCCCGAACGGATACTGATGTCGGCAATGTCCCGCAAAAACGGCACTCTCAGGGCGTCGCCGTGTAAGCCCTTAACCGGCGGCAGAAAACGCCGCACCAGAAACGGCAGCGGCAGCAGCAGGAACATCAGCGGACAGGCAAAGAGAATCATAAGTTTTCTCCAATCCAGTTTTGGCAGAAACGGTACAGGTCGGCCACGTCTTTATCGTCATAGACTTTGGAATTGGCACTGATATAAGGCGCGTCAAGCAGCAGACGGGCAGTTTTGCCGGAAATTTTTTCTTTTGCATGGCGGTTCAGGAACTCGATCCATTCCATGCCGAAAAGCGCGGCCGCCGTCTTATATTTGTACACGCAAATACGCCTTAATATTTCCGACATTCTGACCGCCGACCCCAGATCCGGCCGGCGGGCCGCGGCAAGCAGCTTCAGAGCATAGCGCTTTTTGCTTCTTTGCAACAGGAAATGCGTCAGCAACACCAGCAAAACGGCGGCCGCCAAAGCACCGGCCAGCACCCACCAGCCGTAAGCCAGCGGAAAATACGATATATCGCCGGAAGGCAGATGAATGTCGCGCAATTCGGGTAAATTATCTTGCATAATCCGAGCCTTTCTTTTTTTCTTCCCTTAAATTTAAGTTTTAATCGCGCAAATATCAAGACTTGATTACATGTAAAGAAAAACCCGGCGGATCCGCCGGGTAAAAAGTCAGGCCGCGCTTTTGGCAATCTGTTCGATCAAAACGGTAATGTTGGTAATGAAAAGCTTGACCGAAATGGCCAACAGAATGATGCCGAAAAATTTTTGCAGCATGTAAATAAAGCTCTGCCCCAGTCTTTTTTCGATCAGTTTGGCCAGACGGATCACCACAAAAACCACGCCCATATTGGCGGCAATCGCCAGCAGCACGTTGATGTCGGCAAACTGCGCGCGAATCGCCAGCAGAGTGGTCAGCGCGCCGGCGCCGGCAATCAGCGGAAACACCAGCGGCACAAAGACGGAATCTTTCGGTGTATCGGGGCCTTCGCGGAAAATTTCAATATCGAGAATCATCTCCATTGCCATGATGAAAATGATCAGCGAACCGGCAATCGCAAACGACGACATATCCAGTTTAAACAAATTGAGGAAAAACTCGCCGATATAGAAAAAACCGATAAACATCAGGAAAGACCACAGCGAAACCTTGCCGGCGCTCACCTTCTTTCCCTTTTTCTTCAATTTTAAGATAATCGGCACCGATCCCAGAATATCAATAACCGCAAACAAAACAACAAACGCGCTGACAAACTGGCGCATACTGAATTCCGAAAACATATTCAAAGCTCCCCGAAAAAAATTAAAGATGCTTTTTCTTAACACATAAAATCGTGCCGTCAATCTTTTTCAGTCGTAGAAGGCAGAATTTTTGTTAA
This sequence comes from uncultured Azospirillum sp., assembly GCA_902489795.1. GTDB lineage: Bacteria > Pseudomonadota > Alphaproteobacteria > RF32 > CAG-239 > JAFUYI01. Next base: position 7,527 of record CABUBU010000013.1, on the reverse strand, counting down.
TCGTGTAAACATCTGAATTTTCCGGCAGATTGTACCAGACATACATCAGGTTGCGGTCGGGACAGCCGCGGCGGCACCAGCCGTCAAACGAACCGATCACCTGCCGCCCGAGCGGGAACGTGAAAACCCGGCGAATCGTGTTGTCGATTTTTTGCGACAGCGGAGAGGAAAAAGACGGCGAACCGACGATATTCATCACTACCGTGCCATCAGGGGCACTTCTCGCCTTCACCCGGACAAAATATTCGACGGTAACCAGATCAAGCGGAATAATATGGCGGCTGGAATAAGTGTCGAGTACGATCAGGTCAAACAGTTCTTCGCTTTCCTTCAGAAACTGGTTGGCGTCCTGTACGACAAACTTTTTATTGTCCCCCAGTTTTTCCGGCAGGAAATGTTTTTCCGAAACGTCTTTCAGCGAGGCATCGACGTCAACATAGGTATAACGGTTGAAATCATCATTAAGCCCCATGGTAAAACCGCCGGCACCGATAATGAGTATCTTCTTCGGCGTACCGGTTTGCGGCAGCCGGGAGATGAAATTGTCCTCGACAAAGCGCACATAACCGAAACGAAGTTCCGGATCTTCCGACACTTTCGAGGCGCCGCCGCCGTTCATCATCATTATTTTTGAACGGCCGTCGTCGGCTTCTTCCACCGAAATCGTCGACACCGCGTTATTTTCGACGATATGATACACCTCAAGCAGCAGGCGGTCGCGGTTAAGCGAAAATGCCGCCAGCATGATGAAAAGCATCAGGACGATCTGCCGGCTGCCCAGCAGCCACGCGGTCAGAAGCGCCGCCGCGGCGATCAGCATCACCGTGTGATTGACACCGACAAAAGGCATCAAGACCAACGTGGTCAAAATTGACCCCAGCACCGAACCGACGGTGTCCACCGCCATAATCCGTCCGGTGTTGTTGCGGTCAAAACGATTCAGATAGCGGCTTAAAACTGCGGTTACCTTGCCGAACAAATAAGGCGCCGCCGACAACAGCAGCAGCGAATAAACAAAAGTCTGCGCCACGGTTGAGCGAATTCCCAGCCCGTTCATCGCCCAAAAATAAAGATCAATCAGAATATAAGAGGAAGCCAGCACCGACATCAGCGCGATAACGATAAAATCCGGCGCCAGAATCTGCCGGATACGGTTGCGGAGAATCGGCACCGTCGAGCCGCGGTAATAGCCGAGCGACATAAACGCCAGCAGCACTCCGATGATGATTGAGGCGGTAACCGCGGTAGAACCGACAAAACCGCTCAACTGGCGCATAACCGCCAGCTCCAGCGACAAACTGGCAAAACCGCCGGCAAACACCGCGCCGAACAAAACATACTTTAATTTAGCTTTTGCGGACATTTCCGCTCTCCCGTCAGTACTGTTCCGATTATCAAGCTATAGCGGCAACCGCCCTTTTTAGCAAGAAATTTCCGTCGGCAGACGGATTTATGCGCTTGACCTTAAGAGATAAAGATTATAACTTGGAACTGTGGGCATTTGCCAAAGAGGGAAGTCATGCGAACGGAAACCAGACTAGCAAAATATCAGGAACGGCTGAAAAAGGCCCCTCGTCCGCGGCGTTTTTCGCCCGGCGCATTCGTTTTCAACTCCTTTTACTATCTTTTTGCCGGCATGCCCGGGTGGTTTGCCCTGTATTTTTTCGGAGGACTGTTTCTGATGACCGCCGGTTTTGTCCTCACCCGCAGCCTGTGGGTTGTGCCGGCAGTGATGGCGGCGTCAAGAATCGTCGGCGCCCTGACCGCCGACCGGCTGTATTACCGCCACATGCGCGCATTTATTGAAAGAAATCAGGACGTCAATTACAGCAAACCGATAATCTTTTATCTGCTGCCCGTTCGCCGGCTGGTTGCCGCCTCGGTTTTGAGCGGCGGCCTGTTTGAGCTTTACTGGCTGTACAAAAACTGGAAAGCCGTCCGCGAAGACGCCAAAGACAACGAAATCCGTCCGGCCGTTTACGGCTGGCTGCTGGGACCGTTTTTCGTCTGGCCGCTGTTTAAAATTATCAGAATCAACCTCACCAGCAGCAAAACCGAAGGCAAAAGGTTTGTATCGCCGGCCGTTGGCTATATGGCATGTTTCTGGCTGCAGATCGCATGTGCGGCGGCGGCTTCGGTTTTTGTTCTGCCGGCGGCGGGAACGTTTGCCGTCTGGGGCATTTATCTCGGCGTCTGGGCAGCCGGACTGACGTTTCTGTCATCCATACAGAAACGCATCAACTTTCACGACCGCAAAAGCAACCGCAAACTGGAGCTCCCTGCCCGCTGGCAAAAGACGGAAATCGCCGTGGTCATCGTCGGTCTGCTGCTTAACTGCGGTTTGTTTTTCGTCCGCCTGCCGGCCGAGCAAAACGACGAAAATCTCGGGCTGGCACTTGGCAGCACTTATCGGATGATGGAAGGCTATGCCGGATTTTGCCGCAAACAGGGTTACGAGATGACCCGTTTTCCGCAGGTTTATGCAGAATATTTCCACCCCGAACTGAAATTAATCAACACCAAACTGAAACCTTACGGCCTGACCATGGAACAAGCCTGGGAATTTTTCCGCGTCAGGCTGAACAATGTGATGGACGACAGCATCATGAGCGAATTCATGACCTTAAAACCGGCCATCATCGAACTCATCATCAAACAATACAAGGCGGAAAAGATCGACAACTTTGACGAAAACGTCGCCCGCGAATATCTGGAAAAGGAAATCACCCTGCCGGTGCTTTGTTCGGAAACCGACAACAACGCCCGCGTTATCATCGACAACAATGAAACTTATAAAAAATTCTTCCGCGAAACAATTCAAAAAATAAAGTAGAAATACGCACCTCGAAAAAACATCAGTAAAAAAAGAAATCCCCGGCCGGGCCGGGGGTTTTCTACATGAGGAAAACAGCTCGCAACGGCAACCCCTTTCGCCACGTACGTTTTCTGCAAACGTCAAACAGACGGACGAACCCGAACAACAGCCAAAGCTCCCGGTTTTGGTTTCTTTTTATCGTCAGCAGCGGCAGCAGGCCGAACAACCTGAGCTTTACCGTTTCCTGCATCTTCGCTTCCGCCGCCGCCCAGAGTTCAGGATTGTCCCGACGGACAAAATTCTGAATGCGGATACTGGCATCCCTCATTTTTTCCCTTTGCAAATGGGAGGTGTTGCCTTCATGGTTACGGTAGGCAAAAAGGACTTCCGGAAGATTGGCAAAACGGGGGTTGGAAAGCAGACGGCATCACAAGGTATAATCTTCCGCCGGTGTATAGTCGTTTTCATAACCGATGTTATGTTCGACCAGAACCAACCTGCGGATCATCTACGCCGGATGGCAGACGCAGCAGCTGTGGACCATGATTTTTTTAATTTCCGCATCTTCCGCAGGAAAACGGCTGACCTTATTTTCCGCGCCGAGAATCCGGTACCAGCAGCCGACCACTCCTACTTCCGAACGGGTGTCCAAAAAAGCCGCCTGTTTTTCAAGCCGTTCGGGAAGAGAAAAGTCATCAGGGTCAAAAACCGCCAAATATTCGCCCCGGAAAAGACCGATCAATTTGTTTTTCGACAACGAAATGCAGAGGTCTTTGTCGTTCCGCCAAGTAGCGAATACGCTTGTCATCGTAAGATTTAATCACCTTTTCCGCGTTATCGTCCGTTGACGCGTCATTTAAAATGAGAAATTCAAAATCCGCGCAGGTTTGGGCAAGAATGCTTTCCACCGCCTCACGCAAATAGTTTCCCGGCGTATTGTAAACCGGCATAAGGACAGAAATTTTGGTCATAAAAATTCTCCCGACAAAACTCAAATTATCAAAAGGTTAAACAAAAAAATCGAGATGACAAGAGCGACAAACATTCGATATACAGAATGGCAAAAGCCCCGGAAAATTCCGGGGCTTCGCCGATTGGTGGGTGTGACAGGGATCGAACCTGTGACCCCTACGATGTCAACGTAGTGCTCATACCGCTGAGCTACACACCCGTTTGACAAATCATGTGTACTGTTTAGCTTATCCGATTTAATTTGGCAAGAGTTTTTTTCATCATGCAGATGTTTTTTTCAATTTTCCCCACTCAAGCGCCACTGTTTTTGTTATCAAAAAGTTAATCTTTTCTTAGTATTATGATTTTCCAACAGGATCCAGGAGCAGTCATGACAGAGAAGAAAATTGATTTTAAGGTTGATTATTCCAAACTGAACATCATCAGTGAGCACAACACCAAGGAACCGCGCTATCCGATGGTGCTTTCGGTGCCGCACAGCGGACGCATCTTTCCGCAGGAGTTCCTTGACCATGTCGACGTCAGCTTAAACGAACTACGCAGCAACGAAGACCCCTTTGTCGACGAACTGGTAATGGAAGCCTCCAACCTCGGCATTCCGATGGTGGCGCTCAACATCGGCCGGGCCTTCATTGACGTCAACCGGGACGCGATCGAAATCGATCCGGCAATGTTTTATAACTATCCCGAACAGGAAATGATGATCGGCAACAAACGCTGCCGGGTCGGACTCGGACTGTTTCACCGTATTACCGCGGGCCGCAAAAACATTTACGACGGGCTGCTTAACTACCACGAAGCCGAAGAACGGATCCAAAACGTCTATAACCCTTACCACGCGCATCTGCAAAAGCTGATCGACCGCACCGCCAAAAAATTCGGCTTCTGCCTGGTGCTCGACTGCCACTCAATGCCATCGAAAATCTGCAACATCATGCAGGACAACCGGCAGATCGAGTTCTGCCTCGGCACTTTGTTTGAGCAAAGCTGCCCGAGCGAGATGTACGAGTTCTTCATGCAGCATCTGAAACAAAAATACAATGTCAGCCTCGACTGCCCCTATTCCGGCGCGCATATCAGCTTCAACTACTGCCAGCCGCGCAAAAACATTTACACTTTGCAAATGGAAATCAACCGCAGCCTTTACGAAGACGAGGCTGTGTATAAAAAGAACCAAAACTTTCAATATGTTAGCTCAGATATTTGCGCCGCAATCATCGATTTGGCCAATTTTTTGCTGGATTTTAAAAAATAATTGTGTTATAAACCCTTCTGTTTTTAATGCTTTATGGCTTTGGGCCGTTATGTATAAACTGCCCCCGGTTTTTTGTTTTTAGACCAACCGCTGCCTTAAGCGAACTGAAATCGGCCGCCGGCCTGAGGGATGTTCGTGGCAGCCCGGGGAAACAGAGGGATACTGCTGGAAGTATCAATTTTTTATGTATTTTCTCACATTGCTGATGTTGCTTCTGCCGGTTTCGGCAAATGCGCAGGAGATTGCGCCTGTCGACGGAGGTTTTGTCTGTATGGACGCAACCACCAGAGCGGAAGAAAAACATCAGATCCAAAAATATCTGCTGACGTCAATCTCTACGGTGGAAACCGGCAAATGGAACAAAACCGCTCAGCAGAAAATGGCTTGGCCGTGGACCATCAACGTACGCGGAAAAGGTCATTATTACAAAACAAAAGAAGCTGCCGTGGCGGCGGCAAAAGCGTTGCGCAAACGCGGCATCAACAATTTTGACGTCGGCTGCATGCAAATCAATATGCGTTTTCACGGCAAAGAGTTTGCCAGTCTGGAAGACGCTTTCGACCCGGAGAAAAATGTCGAATATGCCGCCCGCTTCCTGAAACGGCTGTATGACCGCCGTCAGGACTGGATGAAAGCGGCAACGGATTATCATTCGAGAAGGCCGGCAAAGGCGCAGGCTTACAAAAAGAGACTGCTGGCATCGCTTGAGACCGTTAAAAAAGGACACCAGACTTATCTGGCCATGTATGCGGTCAAAAATCAGGCAGCGGAAGAAAAACTGTTTGCCGCACATGTCGAAGAGCCGAGAACAAAACGCAGCTGGCTGAGCCGTCTGCTGTGGGGTGATGACGAAGAAAGCAAACAGGACGTCAAACTTTCCTGGCGAGGATAACAGATGATGCAGGTCGACAAAATTTCGCGCGAATATCATGTTAAAAGTTATGAATGCGACAGCAACGGGACTTTGCGCCTGCTGACGCTGATGAACATCTTTCAGGACACGGCCGATACTCATGCTTCGCTTCTCGGCGTGGGAATCGAACATTGTCTGGCTCACGGTTTGGCCTGGGTTGGTTCCAATTACCAGATAGAAATCGAACGCATGCCCGCCTGGCATGAAAAGATTACGGTCGAATCGTGGCCGGCGGCGGAAAAGAAACTTGGTGCCGTCCGCGACTTTGTTATCAGGGACGAAAAAGGAGCGCCGATTATCCGCGCTTCCAGCCAGTGGGTTTTGATAGACTTTGCCAAAAAAAGACCGGTTCCGCTGCGGGACAATCTGCCGCAATATCGGGTGATTGACGAGCGCGTATTGGAAACAGATTTTAACCGGCTGCCGGAACCGGAAAAAGAAGACCATCGTGAAGTTTTTAAAGTGCGTTATGACGATATCGATGTCAACCATCACGTCAACAACGCTGTTTATCCGTTGTGGGCAACGGAGGCGGTGCCGGCCGATTTTCGCCTGAAGCATACGCCGGCGGCATTGGAGATCGCTTTTAAGAAAGAAGGACTGTTCGGCGAAGATGTTGTTATCCGCACCGAAATTGACGGGCTTGTCACCTTGCACGGCATTTACGCCGACGATGACAACAGGGAACTGGCAAAAATCCGCATCCGCTGGAAATAAGGACTTAATCCGGGGAAAAACGGCAAAAATCCGCATCCGCCGAAAATAAAGGCTTTTGCTTTCCCCGGTTACCGAAAGTGAAAATGTTTTCCTAAAAAAGCTTTCCGCTCCGGTCAGGCCGGGGGAATTCCAAATGCAAAAAACACCGCTTTTTAAAGCGGTGTTTTTACCTTAATCCGGCAGCAGCTAATCTGTTGACGGCTGTTTGCGGACATAAACGGAAATGTCTTCGTCAAAGGCGCTTTCGACGTCGCCGAATTTGAAAGCTATTTCCGAATAGAAGATATATCCCCAGGCCGGTTTTCCGTCAACAACGTCATCTGCCGGCGCCGACAGACGAAAACTGTCGCGAAACTCCTCAAAACGGTAATGCGGCATTTCATGCCTAGTTACGTTGTCGTCATAGACCGGAACCATGTCTTTGAACTCGTATGTCAGCGTAAAATAGTTATACGTAATGACATAAGACTGATGACAAACCCGGCTGCGGATATATTCCGTCGGCGAACCTTCAGCCGTTTCTTCCGTTTCTCCCGGAACGACGGCAGCCTTTTCCCTGACGATGTTCGCATCCGGCAGGACCTTATATTTCTTGGACTCGCTGTTCAGTTCAACCCGAACCGCGCAATCGTTGACATAAGTTTCTTCCGTCACTTTTCCGTCGGACCAAGTCTGTCTGACTTTGATCCAGGACTGATAATACACTTCCGACAAAGCGCCGAAAATTCCGGATTGCAAAACGTCTTTTCCCTCGTCAAGCACTTCCGATTCAACAATGCAGGGTGCCGTACCCAAATTGCGCCTCAGTTCGATTTTGGCGGTCAGAGTATAGGTCTTGCCGTTGAAATCAAGCGA
>CABUBU010000012.1 GCA_902489795.1 uncultured Azospirillum sp. | reverse complement strand
AAAAAAACTCCTTTGCTTTTGTTAGACTCTTGCCAGACCGTCTAACTCATTTTAGCAAAGGAGTTTTTTATGTGTAAAGCTGTAAACTCTTTGGAACTACCGGCCCAGACGGCAGTTTTCTTGTTACAATAAAACGGCCGGCCCCTTTACGGGGCGGACCGTTAAAACCGACAAACGAACTTTCGCTTCAATCGTCTTCCCTGATACAGCCGAGCAGATCGGAGAACAAAGACACCCCGAAAAACACCGCCACCAGAAGAAACATCAGCAGGCTGAACAAAAACTCAACACTGAACAGCGTTGCGGCAACCGTCCCCGTATAAACGACCAGCGGCAGCAATCTGAACAAAATTCCGTTCCGGAAGATTTTCCCCAGGCGCAGCCGGTTTCTTTTGTCCGTGAACTCGCGTTCGTCAATTTTTGACAACCCGATTCCGTAGACGAAAAGCCACAGCATGTCGGCGATCTGAAGGTAAATGATCTCACTGACAAACAGGTGAACGGTGATGATGCCGACGATCAGAAACAAAGCAACGAAAAAATTTTTCATACATTTTTTATTTTTACGGTTAATAATTTACTGGTAATTGATTTGCGGAAAAAATTATATTTTATTTTCATTTTTTGTCAAGTTTATAAAAAAGCGTCTGCTCCGAAAGCCAAAAAGCGGACGCAAGATCAGAACCCGAAAAAAAACGGAGAGGTAGTCCTCTCCGTTTTTTATCGTCCGAACAAACGTCAGAATTTATATTTGGCGTTTAACAGACCGGTATGGTCGGTATAATCGTCACGGAACTGTCCTTCATAACGGAGCGACAATTCGACATTGTCGTTGACTTCCGCCGTCAGGCCGGCGCCGAGTTCAACACCGAAGCGATCCAAAGCTTCGCCGTCGACGCGATATGCCGCGCCGGAGGCGTCAACGGTCGAAACGGCACCGCCGACGGAACCGGCATTGCCGTTGAAAACGACGCCGTCGGCAACGGTCAGTTTTCCCGAATTGAGGATTGCGCCGCCCTGGAGTTCACTGTTGTCATTTGCCGACATTTCGGCATTGACGACTTCTTCTTCCCCCGACGAAACGACCAGTCTTTCCGCGCAGGCGTCGGAAACCGCAAAAGCTGCAGCAATCAACGCTGTTGTAAACAAAAGTCTGTTTTTCATATTTCAGTTCCTTAAAATTTGAATCAAAAACGGATGATAAAAATATCCGGCCTGTCGTCGAAGATCCGTACCCCGACAAAACCGACCCGGCGCTTTCGCACTGTATCGGCAGCAATTCCGTCGGCATTTCAAAAAAGTCGCAAAACTTTGTTTTCTTTTGATTTTCCTTTCTAACTTCCTGTTTTATCAATAACAAAACAGTCACCTGATACGGGTGACTGGGAGTTAGAACCAATTGTAAGAATTGTGCAGCGTATTGAGCATGTGCATATGCCTTATTAACTGCCTCCCAGTCATAGACCAAAAGGCAGTTTTACACCTACTATCCGTAAGCAACTTACAAGAGGGTTCTAAACCTCGCACCGGTTATCTGCCGGTGCAAAAACAGATTATTCTAATTTAAGCTTCAAGTCGAACATAATCACAAACAATGGTATATAAACTTTTCAGCTGGTTGTTTTTCAAACGAAAAACGGAAGAAAAAAGGAATACGGAAAATTTGAAGGACTGCGCGTCTTCAACGCCCTGTCTCTCGTTAGTCTAAATTCGCTGCGGTTGCTGCCGCTTTCCTTGCTCATTAAGACAGTCCGAGCTTTTGCGGCTATTTTTTACCGCTTCAACGGTAAAAAATCTTCCGCAAGCCTCTCGGTTCGAGCCCTGTATCCGCCACAAAAAAAACGCCCTCACGGGCGTTTGGTGGCGGAGAGTACAGGACTCGAACCTGTGCACCGTTATTCACGGTGACGGATTAGCAATCCGCTGCATTACCACTCTGCCAACTCTCCATTGACAAGTTACCGGGTATATTTAGCGTAAGTTTTTTGTTCAGTCAATCTTTTTTTGCAATTCTTTTATATTTCTTTGCAACAGCTTTGATTTTTGTCGAAAACAATTTGACAACCACCCGATTTATGCTATTATTTTGTCCAATTTTAATTTATTTCAGGAAACAGTTTTTTCGGGGAAAAAATGGTTATCGCCAATTTCAGAGAATATACCGCTGTACTGCGCGACGTTTATTCACACGACGCAATGGGCGAGATCGGCGCCTATTACCAGGCCCTGACCAACTCCGGCGAAGAACTGAAACAACAAAAGCTCAAGCTGCTGGAACAAATCGGCGCCCGCAAACGGGAAATCGACCGGCAGGCACAATTGATCCGCACGACAACCGACAAAAAAGCGGCCGGCCTGAGGCTGGCACGGATCAAAAAGCAGAAACAGGATATGATCCGGGCACTCAAGGTTTTGCAGAACAGCGACCATTTCAACGTTTTAAGCGACGAAGCCAAAACCGGCATATGCAGCGGTTTTCTGCTGCAAAAATATCTGACCCGGGAACTTTTGGAACACAATCCCTTAAATTTTGCCAAAGACGCAAACGGCAACCTGCTGGTTGACACCGAGCGGCTGAAACATTCCGCAATTTTTCAGGAAGCCGTTCACCTGCGCGATTTTGTCGCCGCCTACATGGCAAAATACCCGGACAAGGTAAAAACGCCCGGACATTTCAAAACGCTTTTAAACAACGTTAAGGACTGGCGCGGCGTGCTGGATTATGCCGACGCGTTTTTTGAACGGCTGAACGACGACACACATCCGGCAGACGACATGATAAAAGCCAGCCGGCAGGGAGTTGAAGTCATACGCGTTTTCCCCGGCAAAAACGTCCAGCTGGTGCGGCTGCGTACGGCGGAAGCGCTGGATTACGAAACCGCCAGAATGAACCACTGCGTGGGAAAAGGCAGTTACGACGCCGCCGTTTTAAACGGCAAAACGGCGATTTATTCGCTGCGGGACCTGAGTGCGGAAGACGAATGGCTGCCGCACGCGACCATAGAATACAAGGACGGCATGATCACTCAGGTCAAAGGTTACAAAAACAATGAAATCGACCCGCTGTATTATCCGGAAATCCGGGCAAGCGTTTTTGCCATTTACGGCAGCGACGACATTGCCGAACTGCACCGGCAGGGCAAAGTCCGCGACTTGCAAAACTGGGGATATGTCATTGACATCCGCGGCATTGTCAGGGACTATTACAACCTGAATGAAGAGATTGAACTGCAGGAAGCGGACATTTGGAAAGTGCCGCCGGAAAAAGCCGCTTTCATTTCCGCCCGGACGGTCAAAATCGGCCGCATATGGAACCGGCAAACGACGGAAAAATTGAAGCAATTCAGAAAAATAGACTCTTTTGACTTGTCGGAAATGACGGAAGGAATCGCCGAAGCAAGAAAATACATTGCCGAACAAAGTGCCGCCGGCAACCAAGAGGCGGCAAAAGCCCTGAATAATTCCCGCTATGTCTTCAAACTCGGCTACGCCACCCGCTGGACCGGCAAAAGGGAACTGTGTTTCCAAATAAAACCGGAACCGATGATCGACCTGCTCAACGTCGGGGAACCGATAAAGGTCAGCAACATCAACTATACGCCGGAACTGTCGGAACTGCTTTCTCCCGAACGGCTGTCGACGGCCACCCTCACCGTCAGCGGAAAAATCACCGGGGAAATGTTGGAAAAAATCGCCCGTTTTCGTTCAATCGACAACCTTTTTTCAAAGATGCGGACTTTTCGGCTCTCCGCAGCGCGGACTTAAGCAAAATCAGAATGAGCGAAAGCAATGTTCCCGCAAACGACCTGGCATATATGGAAGAGGCCTGCATAGTGGCCGAAAACGCCGGCTATATAACGAACATTGCCAAATTCGCGGAGGGACGCATGATCCGTTTTTACAATTGTAAAAAACTTCCGGATCCGGCCGACATCCGTTTTCCCGCCAACGTCAGACATCTGGTAATCGACGCCGAAAACAAGCTGACGGACAAGGTTTCCGAGATCGATTTTGCAAAATATCAAAGTCTGGAAACGCTGCAGTTCAACAACTTCGACTTTGAAAACTGCAGCCGGATAACCCTGCCGGAAAGCCTTTCCTACCTCGGCTTCGGCAGCTGCACGCTCAAACCGTGCAAAACGTTTGACCTTGACGTTTGTCCCGGTTTGCAACAGGTTCGGCTGGCCGCTTCCGATTTGAGCGGAATTAAACGAATCGTATTTCCTTCGGCAATGGAAAAATGTTCCGTCAGCGGCTGCAGTTTCAAAACGGATTCCGTACTCGATTACGGCCGCTGCAGCGGGCTGACGAATCTTGAGTTTTCGGGATTAAACAGCAACCAAATTTCCTGCAAAGAAATTATGATGCCGGAATCGCTTAAGCAGCTGAGTATTAACCATGTCGTTTTTCCGCAGCTCGAAACGCTTGATCTCGGAAAGTGCCGGCAGCTGGAGAAAGTTTATTTCAGTCATGTCAACTTTCCACGGTTAAAAAAGCTGGTTGTTCCCGAATGCGAGTTCAAGCAGGACAAATTCACCGCCGCGCCTTATACGGAAACAATTACCGTTGCGCCTCAGCAGGCGGTTCCGCCGCCTGCCGGATATCCCCGGACTGCCGGCACGGAAAGATAGAAAATTTGCAACAATTATTTTAACTAAATCTCATAAATTATGAACAACGAACTGGAAAACAAACTGAAAAGCCTGACCGATCTGGCAAAAAATTTCGGTTTTGGCAAAGAAGAAGCCGTCAAACTGGCGAAGAACCTGATTTCCGAGTACAAAATCTCTTTTGCCGACCTTTATCCCGACATGTCGGCGCGTTTCGAAGAAGTCAAAGAGCTGTGCGGCAAGATACAAAAAACCGCAAACGGCCTCAACGAAAAAATCGAAACCCGCAGTGAAACCTCGGAGCCTAAAGGAGTGACGCTGCCGTTTGAAGTCATTTATGCCGGCGGCATCAGAAGCAAACAGACCATCTCCGACCGCGTACCGATCGGGGTCGTCGTTTCGGGCAACAAGCTTTTGTACTGGCAGGAATCCGGCGAGGCCATGAGCCGCAGCGATGCACAGAACTACATGAACCGTCTGCCGGAGGGATACGGGTGGCATCTGATGAACTACTGCGAAGCCTCGGGCATCAAAAACATCGTTTATAAAGTAAACGAAACTTTGCGGGCAATCGGCGGCGACGTCATCGGCAGCCGCAACTACATGCTCGACGGCGACGGCCAAAGCAGCGGCATCGTCCGTTACGTTGCCGAACTCTGACAGTCTGACGACATTTGTTTCAAAAAAAACGCCGGCGGTTGATCCGCGGGCGTTTTTTTTAACCACGAACTTTATTTTCTCAACGACAGGCTCAGCCAGACACCGCCCCAAAAGACGGGAAGCAGTCCCCAATAAGCGCAAACCGACGCACCGGTCAGACGCAGCAGAAAAAAACGAAAACCGCCAGCCAGACGAACAAAAAGCAAAAGACCAGCGACAAACGACGGGCACAGGCTTTCTTTTCCGCCTCGTCGGCCCTGCCGGCGGCAACTTGCGGATGTTTCCGGCGCCACGACACTTCATATGCCAAAAAAGCCGACAACACAATTACGGCAGCCCAGACAAAAGCGCTTATCCGCGGCAAGGCATCCTGAAAAGAAATTAAGTTTTCCATACCAAAACAAATTAAATGATAACGACAATAATACAATTTCATCCGATTTATAACATATCGGATAAGCTGATACAACTTTTTTGACTTTTCCCGTCCGGGAGGGAAAAGCATTTGTTTTTATCCGCCGATTAAATTATATTGACTCTCAGTCAACAATCAATCGAGGAAAAAACGATGATAAAAGTTAAAAACCTGGTCTTTGACTATATGACGAAAAGGGCTTTGCACGGCCTTTCGTTCGAAATCGAAAAAGGCAGCATCGTCGCCTTGATCGGACCGAACGGCGCCGGCAAAACCACGTTGATGAGATGTCTGGCGGGACTGGTCAAACCCTTCAGCGGAGAAATTTTCATCAACAACATCAACGTTCCCGAAGACTCGCGCAACGCCCACCGGCACATTTCCTACCTGTCGGACGTTTTCGGCCTGTATGACAACCTGACGGCCCGCCAATGTCTGAGATATGCGGCGCTGGCCTTTGACATCCCGACGGCCGAAATCGACGGCAGAATCGCGGAAACGGCGGAAATGCTCAACCTTACCGAACATCTGGACACTTATGCCGGCAACCTTTCCCGCGGTCTGCGGCAGCGGCTGGCAATCGCGCTCGGCATTATCCACAAACCGGAATTCATCATTCTTGACGAACCGGCCTCGGGGCTTGATCCGGAAGCACGGCTGGAACTGTCGAAGCTGTTTGTTGCGTTAAAAGAAAAAGGCCACACCCTGCTCATTTCCTCGCATATTCTGGCCGAACTCGAAGACTATGCGACCGCCGTGATTGTGCTTAACGCCGGCAGAATCGTCAAATATGAAAAATTTGACGGCAGCGCCGTCAACGTCAGACAGGACGCCCGCATTAACATTGCCGTCCGTGTCAAAGGCAGCACGGAGCAGCTGATTCAGTTCCTGGAAGAAGACAACTCGACCGGCGAAGTCAGCAGCGACGGCACCTATGTTCGCGCCTGCGTTTTCGGACAGGAAAACGAACTTGCCGCCCTGCTGAGAAGGCTGATTGCGGCGGAAATCAAGGTTATTGAGTTCAAAATTGAGAAAAACTCGCTGAAAACCGCTTATTTCGAAACCCTGAAAGAAGGAGAATAAGAATGTTTAAGAATCCGGAATTTATCAGGAACACCTGGACCGAACTGACGGCCAAAAAACTGGCGGCTATGCCGCTTCTGCTGATCACGGTCTACCTTCTGGCTTATATACTGGACGAAGCGCTGCCGTTTTCCTTCCTGCCTTACATCTGCGTGTTTTTCTACTGTGTTTTCACTTATATCTGGAGCACCCGGCTGACAGCGGAAACGGTAATCAGGGAAATCAACGCCAACACCTGGTCGTTTCAGGTCATGACTTCGATGTCGCCGGTCAAAATGGCTATCGGCAAACTGTTCAGCAGCACGGTTTACATCTGGTACGGCAATTTTATCTGTTTTGCCCTTTATCTTTTGTCCTACCATCTGCATCGGGAACGGCTGCCGGAAATACCGCTGCCGGAACTTCTGACCAACGTTCTGATTTTCGTCCTGTTCGGCCTGTCGGCGCAGATACTGCCGCTTTTGCTCAGCCTGCACTCGATCCGCTGGCGGCACTTTTTCGAGAAGTTCGACGTCACCTTCTTCCAGTTCATGGGCATTGCCATGATCATCCCTCTCTACAAGGTCTTTAACGGCAGCGGCGAAGGAATTGTCTGGTACGGCGCGCACTATACCGCCAAGGAAGCCGCCGTCGTTTTCCTGTCTGTCTTCATCATTTGGGGCTTCATCGCCATAGTCAATCAGATTAAAACGGAATTCGGACAGGAACCCTACCCCGTTTCCTGGTTTTTGTTCACATTGTCGCTGGTGGCGGTTTTGTTCGGCTTCAACGATTACGGCAGCAATAATCCGCTGGTTCGCTACGTAGGCACCCTTTCCGCCTTTTTTGCCGTGCTTGCGGTCACTTATCTGACTTTGTGCGGAGAATCGAACATGGCGCTGCGCCCCAACATGGTATCAAAATATTATCACGGAAAGCAGTACAAACGGTTGTTTATGATCATGCCGAGAAGTCTGGTAACAATTCCCGTCATCATCGTTCTGGCACTGGTCTTAAGCGCGGAATTCGGCAGCCTGGGACAGGAACAGGGAACCAGCGCCGGCTTCATGGTCTGGGCGATGATTCTGTTTATGCTGCGGGACTTCTGCTTCATTTACCTGTGGTCGCTTTTTGCCCAGGGCAACGAAAAGGAAACGACGGTGGTTCCGGTTCTGATCGCACTTTCCACCTATACCATCGTCCCGGTTCTGCTCTACCATTTCGACTTGCGCATTTTCTGCCCGTTCTTTATGCCCTATTTCCACGAAAGCAGCTATCTCACTTACAACGAAAGCGCTTTTCTGACGGTTATCCCGCCGGCGCTGGAATTTGTCTTTATGCTGGTTCTTCTGACTTTGGGCATCAGAAAGAAATTCCGCGAACTCCGGGTCTGAGTTCACGGCAGAAAAATCCCCGCTTTCGGCGGGGATTTTTCATTGCAAAAATAAGTTATTGTTTTTAATATTTTTTGTGCTATAATATGTTATCTTTTCAGCGTTTTTGAGGAGGCAATCCATGCAAAAAACGGATCTGATCAAAGCATCTGAAAAACCGGAACATATCCGGAAGCACAGAGGAAACGCACATGTTATCGGCTCAAAAGCCTTAAAACACGTTTCCGAACAAAATATCCATGACATACTTTCCCGCTTTGAACAGGCATATGCCCTGATGATTGACGAACGGGAAAATCCCGGCCGGCAGGAATTCTGCCTGAAAACCAGCGCACCGGTCGGCACCGACGCCGTCATCAGCGCGGAAGATATTAAAGACGGCGCGGCTTTCGAGGTTGTCCGCGACCTTGGCACGCCCTATGCGGGAAAGGTCAAAGTAGCCCTGATCAACGCCAAAGACATGCCGACGACAAATCTGGTGCACGGCATCTACGGTCCTTACGGCAACAGCGGCAAAGCCGGCATCTATACCATGACTTTCGGCCAACCGGGAACGGAGCTGCCGAAAGAACTGGGCAGCGACGAGCCGGAACCGGCACAAATCTTCAATCGCGAATGCCGAAAATTCTGGGACGGGGAAAACGGTAAAGCCGGCCATGTTTTGCTGGCCACTCCCGATGAACTGGCATCAACCATCGAGCAAATGAAAAAGCACGGCCTTAAGACCAAAATTCAGGAACTGCGGCTGGAAGCTTTTTACCGCGGCGGAGAAAAATCCCCGTTAAAAGCAAACCGCAGCCCCGCGCAAAAATCGGAAAAAGCGGTTGACCTCGGCACCTTTTCCCTCGGCGGCAACGGCGCAGACAATGTCAGGGAAGACAAATAAACAGCCCGCCAGACCAACGTCACACTTATAACCCCGGCAGCGGTGCCGATAACTTCGGATAAACCGTCGTTGCGCTTTTCGTTCCGGCAATAGCCCGAAAGACAAATAAACAGCCCGCCCGACCATGCCAGAGCTTTAACTCGGCAGCGGCGTTTGTTTTCTGCCGCCCGAAAAGACGACCGCGGCATCATTCACGGCAACGGTAAAACGATTGTCGCGACAAATAAAAGTCCCTCCGATTATCGTCTGTGCATTTTGGCCTCTGCGACATTGTTAATTATGACCTGTTGCCGGTCCTGCATCGTTTCCGGCTTCTCGTTTTTGCGGGGCGGCTGATGCCGTGCCGGAGACAGGCCTCTGAGTTCATTTACCATCGCCCTGTTTCTCGCCCTCTCCAAGACTTCCGCAGACTTTATAAAATTATCCCGTCGAAATCCTCCGTCGGGCGTATACGGCATTCTTGTATCTTCCCCTTTCTTTTTCTTTTCGTCATAATCCGCACCCATATACCGAGAAAATCCCCGTTCCGAAATTCCGCAATTAAATAACAGGGAAGAAGCGTATAAATCGGCGGCAGTCTCGGCACCATCCATATATTTTGTCCGCAAAGCGTCCGGACGCTTGCTAAAGTCCACGGCATGCGCCAGTTCATGTGCCAAAATCTCCGGCAGCGCGTCTTCCTTTTTCAATTTTTTCAGGTCACTGACGCAAATCACAATCTTATTGAGCCCGCCGTTTTCTCCTTTTTGAAAAGAGCAGCTGCCGTTCGGAGTCGGCCAGTTTCTAACCCTGTAGACGATTTCGCTATGTTCCAGCAACGCTTTTAAATCCGCGGCGCCTTGGAATCATTGTTCGTAAATCGGGCAATCAGCTTATCTATCCCGGTTTTGCAGGCCTGGTGCTCCGTGCTGTTCGGATCCAAACATTTGCTTTTAAATTCTTCGGATTCTATATCCGGAAAATCTCGCAACTCTGACAAATCGTAAATTTTATCCCCTTTCTCGCCGCCGTCCGCTCTATGATGCCGGTCCCCTTGCGCAACATATCTTTTGTTGCCGCTATCGCAAACAATGCGGTTCAACAGCATTTCCCTGTCGGTTTCGGGAACGTTTTCATAATATGCTCCGACAAACCCCTGCAAATATTCTTCAAACTCCGTCATATCCCGCATCTCCGTCAATTATTTTTTTACAATTATATTATCATGACATGAGCAAAATTAACAACCTGATTTTTAACCGAAAGGCCTCAAAACGACAGCGGCCGGCAGCAGGGCCCGACGCCGGAAGCGGCCTTGTCAGACCAACCTCGCGCTTTTCGGCGTTTGCACCCCTACCGCCCGAACAGTATCAGGACGACAACCGCGGCCAGCAGCAACAAGACCCGGCGCAAAGAAATGCGCGAAGCGGGAATGTTCCGGCCGAAAAAACGCAAAACGGCACCGGCGGCAAACACCCAGATGACATAAAGATACATGGTTGCCGTTACATAGGACGGTTTGGGCGTGGCAAACATGGCAAAATTCTTAAAGATCATGGACAAAACCAGCGGAATCATTACCAGCGCACACTTTGCGTTTTGCCGTTCCAAAAGCGCCTTTAACTTTCCGCCGCCGCGGAAGTAAAAAGAAAAATTAACGACGCAGATGACAACCGCGGTGATCAGTATATAAAGACAGCTGCCGCTGACCAGCTCATGCGGCCGCAAAAAACTCATGGCGGTTTTGTTTGAGGTATCGCAAGCGGCGCAAAACAACAGATAAGGCACCATATAGCGCAATGCCCAACGCCCCCGCCGGTCGCCGCGATAACCGGATACGGAAAAAATTACCGTACCGAGCGCCGCCGCCACCGTCAGAAAACGAAACAGCTCCCGTCCGTATGCGATCAGTCCGCCCGGATTAAGCAAAATCCATGCAAAAAAGATGATACCGACGCAAAAAGGATGTATGGAAGAAATGGTTTCCGCGCCCAAACCCGCATTGCCCGGAAATTGTGCATGTCAACAAAGGAAATTACCCCGCCCTGCACCAGACAGACGACATAAAACGGCCAGGCAGGCAGGCGGAAAAACGAACGGCAAAACCGGCAGAAAAAAACAAAATCGGCATCACACCGCGATAGACCATAAACACCGTCGACGAAACTTTTGCCGCTTGGTTGCCCAGATGGTACAATCCGATTGCAATGCTCGCCAGCGAAGCATACACCGCCCCTATAAACACCTCCGTGTCATCTTTTCACAAATTTCCAACCATCCGCACAATTTTCCGTTCGCCCGGTTCCGATTATTGCAAACCGGGAAACGAAAACGGACGCTTTGCCGACAATACGGCGCCTGAAGTGCAAAATCCGAATGTTTCTGCCGACCGGGCAAAAACATTCGGATCACAGATCAGGGAAAAATTTTTCCCGTCTTCAGACGATCATTGCCGTAAATTCGGCTTCTGAAACAACCTTGTCATCGACCATGGATTTGCCCCTGAAAACAAAGACGTTGCGGCGAGCCTGAACTTTTTCGACATGCATTCTCAGCTGGTCGCCCGGCTTAACCGGCTTGCGGAATTTCACGCCGTCGATTGACATAAACAGAACGCTGATTTTTTTGTCGCCGGCATTTTCACCCGAAGCGGCAACCACCAAAGCGCCGGCAGTCTGAGCCATTGCTTCGATCTGCAAAACGCCCGGCATAACCGGATTGCCGGGGAAATGCCCCTGGAAAAACTCTTCGTTCATGGTCACATTCTTAATGCCGATGCCCTTTTCGCCGGGAACTTCGACTTCCAGCCGGTCCACCAGCAGAAAGGGATAGCGGTGCGGCAAAAAATTCATGATATCTTCAATGTTGTAGATTTTGTTTTCGGACATATTTTCCTTCCTTTTCGTTGATCAAATTTATTTTTTTGAATTTTTCTGTAAAAAAGCAACCTGACGCATAAAGTCCTTAAACGGCACCGCCGGCGATCCCATCACTACCGCGCCCGGTTCTATGTCGCGCATAATGCCCGACTGGGCGGCGATCTGGGCGCCGCTGCCGATTTTCAGGTGGTCGGCAAAACCGCTCTGGCCACCGCAGACGACATAATCACCGAAAGTGCAGCTGCCGGCAATGCCGGTCATGGAAACCAGAATGCAGCCGCGGCCGAGCTTGTCGTTGTGGGCAATCTGTACCAGATTATCCACCCGGGTGCCGTCACCGATAACCGTATCGTCCATGGCGCCGCGGTCAACGCAGGTGCAGGCGCCGATTTCGACGTCGTTGCCGATAATCACCCGGCCGAGCTGGGGAATGCGCTTATGCACGCCGTTTATGGTCTGAAAGCCAAAGCCGTCCTGACCGATGCGGGCGCCGTTGTATATGTAACAGTTATTGCCCATAATCGTATAAGCAATGCAGGCATGGGCACCGATCCGGCAATTTGCACCGATCCGGCAGTTTTCGCCGATCACTGCAAAAGGTTCAACCACCGTTCCTGCACCAATTTCAGCGCCGGCGCCGATAACCGCGTAATCGGCAATTGAGCAGCCTTCGCCGACTTTGGCCGTCGGATCAATCTTTGCTGTTTCGGCAATGCCCGCCGCCGGACGTTTTTCCGCATACATGGCTTCGTTTAAGGTCAGAAAGGCCATTTTCGGATTGCCGCAGACAAGAACGGCCGCCGCCGGAGCCACGAACGGCGCCAGTTCGGCGGTGGTAACGCAGGCCGAAGCTTTGATTTCGGCGCCGGCGGCTTTTTTCTTGCGGTCATAGAAAAAACAGATTTCGCCTTCACCGGCTTTGTCCATCGTGTTGATGTCGCGGATCACTTCATTCCCGCGGTCGGCATTTTGCAACGCGGCGCCGCAGATTTCGGCAATTTGAGCCAGATTGAATTCGGCTTTTTTAACAAAAAAATTCGTATCGATCATTTTTTTCTCCTTTAGGACAAATTACAGACTGGTTCCGAAATTCAGTCTGAAAACTTCGGTTTCATCGTAATCCTCTTTAACGACCGGGAAGCCGAAGTCGATGTCGATTTTGCCCATCGGCGACAGCCAGCTGAAGCCGAAGCCAACGGAAACACGCGGTTTGTCGGAATATTCGACAATCTTGTAGCTGACGTCGTCGGGCTTGCCGAGCATACCGACATCAACAAAGGTGCGGCCTTTGATGCCCACTTCGTCCAGCCCGATCGGGAACATGACTTCGGCGCCGGAATAGATCATCCAGTTGCCGCCCAGAGCGTCATTGGTGTATTTGTCGCGGGCACCGATACCGGCACTGTCGAAACCGCGCATGGTCGAACCGCCGAGGAAATAACGCTGCGACAAACGTACGTTTTCATCACCGTAACCGGTGATATAACCGCCGTTGGCAAACAGCTTCAGGGTATAGTAGTCAAAAAACGTATCATACCAGTAGGCCTTGACGTCAAACTTCAGATATTTTTCGTCGCCGCCGAGACCGGCCACGTCGTTGCCGAACGACAGAAAATAGCCTTCCTTCGGGTCGACGGCATTATCGCGTTTATCATAATACAAAGTCTGTCCGACACTTGAACCGACATATTTTCCTTCTTCTTCCTGAATATAGACGGAAGCGCTCGGGTGAACGTTTTTGATCTCATCCTGACGCAGGGTATAGCGGACGCTCTGATAAAAGTCGTCGGTATATTTCCATCCCAAACGTAGACGGCCGCCCGTGGTGTCTTCGTCATAAGAAGCCTCGTCCTGATAGTCGGTTTCGTTTTTAAACAGGTCGACGCCGGCCGACAACGGACGGTTGAGGAAGTACGGTTCGGTAAAGTTGATGTTATAATCCTGAGAACGTTCGGAAATGCCCAGATCAAAACCAAGCTGCTGACCTTTGCCCATAAAGTTATTTTCGGTTACGCCGGTACGGACCAGAGCGCCGTTAACAGTCGAATAGCCGAGGCCGACATTGAAATAACCGGTCGATTTTTCTGTTACGTTTACATTGATGTCCGCCTTGTTGTCGTCGCTCGTCGGCTGGGTTTCAATGTCCACCTTGCTGAAATAGTTCAGGTTTTCGATATTGCGGCGGGAAGCGCGGATTTTGGCGGCGTTGAAAGCATCGCCTTCGCTGATGCGAAACTCGCGGCGGATCACTTCGTCATAGGTTCGGCTGTTGCCGTTAATGTTGATGCGGTTGATGAAAACGCGGGCGCCTTCCTTGATGCGGAAGTTGATCGTCATTTCTCCGGTTTGCATGTTCCGGTCAAGTTCCGGTTCAACTTCGACAAAGGCATAGCCGCGCTTGCCCAGTTCTTCGGTCAGGGCATAAACGCTCTTTTCAACCTTTGCCGCATTGTACCAGTCGCCGGCTTCAATGTCGAGATCGTCCGCCAGCCCCGCCGTGTTCATATCGGGAATTTCGGAAGTGATGTTGATTTTTTTGATTTTATAGCGCACCCCCTCTTCCAGCACTGTGGTAATCACAAAAGACTGACTGTCGGGACTGAGTTCGGCCACCGAAGACACTACGCGGAAGTCGGCATAACCATGGTTGTTGTAGAAACGGCGCAGCAACTCCTTGTCATAGTTGCTTTTCTCCGGATCATAATTTTCCGAAGAAGAGAAAATCCGCCACCATCTGGTTTCCTTGCTTAAGATTTCCCCCTGCAGGTCGCTGTCGCTGTAGTGCTTGTTGCCGATGAAGTTGATTTTGGTGATTTTGGCCAGCGGCCCCTCGTCAATTTCATAAATCAGGTCGACGCGGTTCTGATCACGTTTGATCACCTTCGGCTCCACCGCCGCGGCATAACGCCCCACCCGTTTGTAGATGTTGAGAATGCGCTGCACATCCTCCTGCACCTTGGCCGTCGTATAAATGGAACGGGGACCAAGCTGTACTTCGCTTTCGAGCATTTTGTCGTCCACTTTGTCGTTGCCGTCAAAAAAGCGCTTGTTGATGATCGGGTTTTCATCCACTTTGATAGTCAGGACATCGCCTTTGACGTCAAAAGAAACGTCGGAAAAAAGACCGGTGGTGTAAAGTTTCTTAAATGCGCCGTTCAGCTTTTCGGGGCTGACGTCGTCACCGGGATTCACATTGACATAAGAGAGAACGGTTTCCCGCTCAACCCGCTGCAGTCCGTCAACTTTGATATGTCTGACCACCGCGGCGTCGGCCGTGCCGGCCGCCACCAGGCAGGACAGTAAGGTAACCAGCTGTTTGTTTTTCATTTATACCGTATCCTTTATCAAAAAAATAACTTAAGCAAAAAAGCGATGGAACAGATGGACAAAGTCGTTCCAGGTCGCAAAAATCATCAGCGCCAGAATGAGGGCAAAACCGGCCTTGAACAGGTTCTCCTTTACTTTGGCGTTTATCTCGCGGCGGCTGACAATTTCCACCAGGTAGATTACGACGTGCCCGCCGTCCAGAACCGGAATCGGGAACAAATTGATCAGCCCGAGGTTGATTGACAGAAGCGCCATAAAGGCAATGAAGTCAAGCATGCCGTTTTTCCTGGAGATGTCACCCGACATTTCCGCAATTCTCAAAATGCCGCCCAGATCCTCGCTGCCGCGTTTGCCGGTAATCATCTGTCCGACCCCGCGCAGGGTGCCTTCGGTAATCCGCCAGGTTTCGCTGCAGGCTTCAATAAAAGCGTCCGGCAACGACATTCTTTCGTGGTCAAGCTCCATCGTGTTCATCGACTTGATGCCGAGCATCGGCCGTTCGGTCGTCTGGCCGTTGGCTTCCACTTTCATCATTTCCAGCGGAACGCTCAACTCTATGACTTCACCCGCACGGTCAAGCTTCATCTCGGCGACGCCGCCCGTCGTCAGCGAAATTTCGGTCGTAATCTCGCTGAAACTTTCCACCTCATGGCCGTTGATCGACAGAATGCGGTCTGCCTTGACAATGCCGGCCTTGTCCGCAGCCCCGCCGGCAACCACTTCGCCCACGACCGGGGGAAAGCTGAATTTGCCGAGAAAGGCAAACATCAAAGTAAAGACGATAATTGCAAACAGGTAGTTAAACCCGGGGCCGCCGAGGACGATCGCCAGCTTTTTCCACGGATTCTGGAACGGAAAGGCTTTCTTTTTATCTTCTTCGCTCAGCTCTTTCACCTCTTCGCTGCTGCCTGCCGATGCGGCATCGGCATCACCTAAAAACTGGCAATAGCCGCCGAGCGGAATCGCGCAGATTTTCCATT
Organism: uncultured Azospirillum sp.; assembly: GCA_902489795.1. GTDB lineage: Bacteria > Pseudomonadota > Alphaproteobacteria > RF32 > CAG-239 > JAFUYI01. Next base: position 34,025 of record CABUBU010000012.1, on the reverse strand, counting down.
TGGTGTTGTGCTTGTCGGTAAAACCCCACAGTTGTTTGCCGAAGCCGATCGAAAAGTCGGTCACCTGCACGCCGGACAGACGCGCGACCAGGAAATGCCCGAATTCGTGGACAAACACCAGAATTCCCAGCAGAACAATAAAGGGAACTATATAATATACGCTGTTAACTAACCATTCCATAATTTAAATTGCCTTTAATTAAATAGTGAACCAATAAGCCAAAATCAGGTAAACGAACGGGGCGGTAAAGATCATCCCGTCAATGCGGTCGAAGATGCCGCCGTGACCGGGAATGAGCGTGCCGGAATCCTTTACCCCCAGATAACGTTTTATGGCAGACTCAACCAGATCACCGATCTGCTCCAGTACCGCCAGCAGTGCGCCGGCAACAGCCAGACGCCAGTCGTTCAGACCGAAAAAGTACAGATATCCCCAGCAGCAGAGAGCAGCCAGAGCCATCCCGCCGAAGAGGCCGGACCAGGTTTTGTTGGGACTGATCTTCGGCGCCAGTTTCGGCCCTTTGACGCTCTTGCCGACGACGTAACCGCCGATGTCGGTTGCCCAGATGATCAGCACAAAACATAAAATATGAAAAGCGGTGATATAATAAATCCACATCAGAGAACCGATACCGACGGCAATATAAGGCACGCCGAGCGTCAGCAGCCGACGGTGTTCCTCATCTTTGGCCTTAAACCACACCAGAAGCGTAGCAAACAAAAGCATGATGCAGATGCCGAGCCAGGAATTGAGCATCAGCGCCACCGCCACTGAGGCAGTATAGACCACAGCATAGACCGAAGGCCTTTTGTTGGCGACCATGGTGCTCCATTCCCACGAAAGCAGCGCGCCGACGGAAAGCAGCATCAATACCACGTACGGATAGCCGAAATAAAGACCGGCAATCACCAGCGGCGCCATTACCAGAGTCGTTGCAGTTCTTAACAAAATGTTGGATTTAGTTTTTGCCATATCTTCTCTCCCGCGTGTTAAAATCGGCGATAATCTTCTCCAGTTCCGCCCGATTGAAATCGGGCCATAAGACTTCGCTGAAATAAAATTCGGCATAGGCGACCTGCCATAACAGGTAGTTGCTGATCCGCCGTTCCCCGCTGGTGCGCACCACCAGATCCGGATCCGGAATATCTTTTGTGTACAACAAATTGGAGAACAAAAGTTCATCCACTTCGTCAACTTTTATCTCCCCTGCGCGAACCAGTTTAGCCGTCCGACGGACGGCGTTTAATATCTCCTGTCTGGCACCGTAGCTGACCGCCAGGCACAATGTGAGATCCGTGTTGGCCGCCGTCTGGTTTTCGATCCGCTGCATGCTGTCGGCAATATCCTTGTCCAGCATGCCGCGTTCGCCGATAAAAATAATGCGGACGTTGTTTTTCTGAATTTCCTGCAAATCGCTTTTCAGATATTCGCGCAAAAGCCCCATCAGAGTGGCGACTTCTTCCGCGTCGCGCTGCCAGTTTTCGGTGGAAAAAGCGTAAAGGGTAAGATATTTTATTCCGAGGTCTTTGGCATCGCGGCAGACCTGTTCCAGAGTTTCCGCCCCTTTGCGATGACCGGCGGCTGCCGGCAGACCGCGCCTGCGAGCCCAACGGCGGTTGCCGTCCATAATGATGGCCAGGTGCCGTAATCTGTTAGTTTGATCGTTGCTCAACTTGAAAACCCCGGCTTTATACCTGCATAATATCTTTTTCTTTTTGCGCCAGAGCGTCGTCTATCTTTTTGACAAACTCATCGGTAAACTTCTGGATTTCGTCATTAAAACGTTTTTCCTCGTCTTCAGAAATCTCATTGTCCTTTTTCAGCTTTTTAATGCCGTCAAGAGCATCGCGGCGGATGTTGCGGATGGCCACCTTGCCCTGCTCGGCATATTTGCCGGCCACCTTGACCAGTTCCTTGCGGCGTTCTTCCGACAACGGCGGAATCGGAATGCGGATCAGCTGGCCGTCGGAAGCCGGGTTCAGCCCCAAATCAGACTCCATGATCGCCTTTTCCACCGCTTTGGCCAGACCGCGGTCCCAGACGCTGACGGAAAGACAGCGCGGATCGGGAACGCTGATGGTTCCGACCTGAGAAATCGGCGTCATCGAACCGTAGGCGTCCACCATAATTCCGTCAAGCAGGCTGGCATGGGCGCGGCCTGCCCGCAGGCTGCCGAAATCGGCCCGCAGCGTTTCCAGCGTCTTTTCCATTCTGGTTTTGGTGTTTTCTTTTATTTGGCTGTAATCTGACATCATATACCTCTTGATTATTTAATGATTGTAAATTCACCCTGTCCGGTCACCGCGTTCAACAGCGCGTTTTCCCCTTTCTGGGCAAAGACCACGATCGGGATCCGGTTGTCTTTGGCCAACGACACGGCCGTCAGGTCCATCACCCCGAGCCCTTTGGAGATGACTTCGTCATAAGTTACCTCGTTATATTTGACTGCATCGGCGTTTTGTCTCGGATCCGTATCATAAACACCGTCCACCTGGGTTGCCTTCAGCAGTGCGTCGCATTTCATCTCGGAAGCGCGAAGGGCGGCGCCGGTGTCGGTGGTAAAATAGGGACAACCGGTACCGGCGGCGAAGATCAGCACCCGGTTTTTCTGCAAATGGCGCAGTGCCCGGCGGTAAATGTAGTCCTCGCAAACTTCGGGAATGCTCAGCCCGGACAGAACCCGCGCCTCAATTCCAAGCTTTTCCAAAGCGTTCTGCAAATAAAGAGCGTTCATGACGGTAGCCAGCATGCCGACCTGGTCGGCAACCGAACGGTCCAGCCCTTTCGAAGCTTCTTTGGCGCCGCGGAAAATGTTGCCGCCGCCGACAACCAGGCAGACTTCCACGCCGAGCCCGCGCACTTCCCTGATTTGCGCGGCCAGCGAACGGATTACGCCGTCGTCCATACCGAACGCCTTGTCGCCCATCAGGCCTTCGCCGGAAAGCTTCAGCAGAATACGTTTATATAAAGGTTTCATCTGTCACCCTGACATTTTGTTGCAACTTTGATGTGGCCTTATATTAACCAATTAAATTGGTTTGTCATCTATATTTTGCTTTTTTTTACCAAGAAAACTTCAGACGGCCGATTAAGACCGGCGGCCCAAAAGGTTGAAAGCGGACGACCCGATCATATATTGCATGAGAAATCGATGTTATCAACAAAAGGAGAAAAAATGGAAGAACAAGTCACCGTCAACATGCCGGCTCTGGGCGACAAGGCGCCGGCATTCAAAGCCGTAACCACCACCGGAGAAATCAACTTTCCCGACGATTACCGGGGCAAATGGGTGGTTCTGTTTTCGCACCCGGCCGACTTTACGCCGGTCTGTACTTCGGAAATTGCCACTTTTGCAGCCATGCGCGACGATTTTCACAGTCTCAACGCCGAACTGATCGGACTTTCGATCGACAGCAACAACTCGCATCTGGCCTGGATCAAGGAAATTCAGGACAACATCCGGTTCGGCAAATACGACGGACAGCCGGTCGACTTTCCGATCATCGCCGACATCAAGGCCGAAGTCGCCCGCAAATACGGCATGGTTCATCCGAGCATGAGCGACACCAAAGCCGTGCGTGCCGTCTTTATCATTGACGACGAAGGATACATCCGCACCATTTTGTACTATCCGCAGACCACCGGACGCAATTTCGACGAAATCAAACGGGTAATCGAAGCCCTGCAGGTAACCGACCGTTACGGCGTTTCCACTCCGGCCGACTGGCAGCCGGGAAAAGACATTCTGCTCGGCTGTCCGTCGGAATTAAAAGGCATGAACGAACGGATCAAAGAGCAAAAGGGCAACGACGAATGCCAGGAATGGTTTTTCTGCATGGACAAAGGCGACAAATACGCCGCCGGAAAGCAGGCCGCGAAATAAACGTTGATTTTCCGCCCCGGCGGATATAAAAATTAAAGACAAAGCCAAGTTCTAACCTACAGGAGGATGAAAATGTCTGTTTCCGAAAAGAAAATTGCCGTCGTACTCGCCGGCTGCGGCGTGTTTGACGGCAGCGAAATCCACGAGGCAACCTGCACGCTGCTCAATATTGCCGCTCAGGGCGCAAGCTACCAGTGCTTTGCGCCGAACATCCGTCAGCCGATGGTGGTCAACCACTATACCAAAGCGGCCGAACCCGATGAATCGCGCAACGTGCTGACGGAAGCGGCCAGAATCGCCCGCGGCAACATCAAAAGTCTGGCTGAATTCAACCCCGATCAGTTTGACGCGGTAATCTTCCCCGGCGGACAGGGCGCGGCCAAAAACCTCTGCAACTTTGCGGTCAAAGGCGCTGCCTGCGATGTCAATCACGACGTGGAACAGGCGCTTGTCATCGCTTATGAAAAGCAGATGCCGATCGGCGCCATCTGCATTGCGCCGGCGCTGGTTGCCCGCGTGCTCGGCCGCCACGGCATTACCGTTACCATCGGCAACGATCCGAAAACGGCGGCCGAAATCGAAAAAACCGGCGCCCGGCACCAAAATTGCGAAGTGGAAAACATCTGCGCGGACCATGCCCACAAAATCGTCACCACGCCGGCCTATATGCTGGCGCATTCGATCGCCGAAGTTAACGAAGGCATCCGCAAACTGGTGGCGGAAGTACTGAAATTAAGCTGACAGCAGGTTTTTGAGCAAAATCCTTAACTTGCACCACTTGCTGACGCGCGGCTTGGGAGAAATGATTTCCCAGCCGCGTTTTTCCATGATGTCAAAATATTTCCTGTAAAGATCGGTAATCAAACGGATCGGACGGGCGGTCGTTTTTTCCTGTTTTTCCAAAATTTCATAAACCTTGCGGTAATTTTCGGCCGCAATACGGGCCAGTTCTTGCCGGGCCGCCGCCAAATTCTTGTCAACCACCACGCTTTTCGGATCGGTGGCGGAGATGCCCGCTTTTTCCAACAATTCCTGAGGAATGTACAAACGTCCGTTCTGCGCGTCTTCCTTCACGTTGAGCAGGATGTTGGTAATCTGAACGGCCAGTCCGAGGGAAGTCGAAAGTTCCCTGATCGTCTGCTCGTCGGTACAGCCGAAAACCCTCAGCGACAGGCTGCCGGTCATTCCTCCGACCCCGCGGCAATAGCCGGAAAGCTGTTTTAAGGTCGGCGCCTTGAGCGGGTTGTCGATGTTAGCGGAAATGCTGTCGACCAGATTCAAGAACTCCGCTTTCGGCAATTTAAAACGCATGCAGTTTTTATAGATGCGGCGGCCGATGTCGGTGGCCGGCACCCTGCGCTCGAAAATGTTGTCCATTTCTTCGCGCCACATGCTTAAAATCTCCTGTTTTTCGGCCAGAGCCACCGGGCTTTCGACCACGTCTTCGAGATGACGGACAAAGGCCAACAGCGTATAAAGCGCCTCGCGTTTGGCTTTGGGCAGAAACTGCATTCCCCAGAAAACCGTCCAGCCGCTGCCGTTTTTGATTTTACTGCGGACTATTTTTTTCAAATCTTTCATAACGTCTAAATTCTTCCGTTTGTTTCTTCACTATATTTAGGTCAATCGGGAAGCAAAATCAACAGCTATTTTCGCCCCGCCGGTCTTGCCGGCCCATTTTTCCGCCGCCGCCAGCGCCCGCTGGCAATAGGCGTTTTTGCGTTCGATCCCCTTGATTTTTTTAAACTTTCCGTTAGCCGTCACTTCGCCGCGGATTTCCGGAAAAATGCCGAAGTTTATGTTCATCGGCTGAAAATCCTCAATGTTGACGCACGCCGTCACATGCCCCAGCATGGCGCCGAACGCGGTTTCCGCCGGCGGCATCAGAACCGGCCGTTTCAGAGCTTCGCAGGCGGCAAAATAGCCCGCCATCAGCCCCACCGCGGCACTCTCCACATATCCCTCGCAGCCGGTAATCTGTCCGGCGAAACGAATATTCGGCTGTGTTTTCAGCCGCAGTTCGCGGTCAAGAAGAAGCGGCGACTTGATAAAGGTATTCTTATGAATGCCGCCGAAACGGGCAAATTCGGCATTTTCCAACCCCGGAATCATACGGAAAACTTCTTTTTGCGCGCCGTATTTCAGCTTGGTCTGAAAACCGACGATGTTACGCAAAGTGTCGGCAAAATTGTCCTGCCGCAGCTGCACCACCGCATAGGGACGGCGGCCGGTATGCGGATCGGTCAGCCCGACCGGCTTCATCGGACCGAACAAAAGGGTGTCGCGGCCTCTTTCCGCCATCACCTCGATCGGCAGACAGCCGTCAAAATAATTCGGCTTTTCAAAATCGTGAAAAACTGCCTTTTCCGCAGCCAGCAGCGCATCGACAAACCGATAATATTCGTCTTCCGACAACGGACAGTTGATATAGTCGCGGCCGTCCCCTTTGTCGTAGCGCGACTGATACCACGCCACCTCCATGTTAATGCTGTCCTTAAACACCACCGGCGCAATCGCGTCGTAAAACGACAGCGCCTGACTGTCAACCCGCGAAAGAATGTCTTTTGCCAATGCCTCGGAAGTGAGCGGACCGGTGGCGACGATCACCTGTCCCCAACCGGCCGGAGGCAGCGCGGAAACCTCCCCTTCTTCCACGCCGATCAGAGGATGGGCGCGGAGGCGGCGGGTAATGAAATCGGAAAAAGCGTCGCGGTCAACCGCCAGGGCACCGCCGGCCGGCACTTTGCAGGCATCGGCCGCCGCCATCACCAGAGAGCCGGCCAGCCGCATTTCCCGGTGCAGCAGTCCGACCGCATTGTGCTGATCGTCGTCCGAACGCAGCGAGTTGGAACAAACCAGTTCGGCAAACCCCGGAGCCCGGTGCGCGGGAGAATATTTTTGCGGCTTCATTTCGTGCAAAACGACCGGCACACCGCGGCTGACGAGCTGCCAGGCGGCTTCGGAACCGGCCAGCCCGGCGCCGATGACATGAACGGGTTTGTTTTCCATCTTTTTCCTCTTTCCTTGTCAAAACATGCCTGTTTTATAGCCCGCGGAAGGCAAAATGTAAAGCGGCTTTTGAACGGCGCCGGCCGCAGCGCCGATTTTTTGCAAATTATCGTTTGCTATTTTCGGAAAATAAATATAATATTGAAAAAAATCTGAAACGTAATATTGAAAAAGATTTTGACAAGAAACCACAAACCGGCTGACACAATGAAAAAAACATTACTTTATCTTGCTGTTTTCTCAATCTTTTTCGTCTGCAACGCCCGGGCTGACGAAATGGACGCCATGTTGTTTGAACCGGCGCCGAAAATCACCGCCGCCAAAAAGAAACCCACGGTGCCGGCCAAAACTTCGATTGCGCCGTCGGTCAAGGGCGGCGTGGTGATGAAACCGGAAGCTATCAGCGACGCCGAATTTGAAAGCATTGAGGCAGCGCTGCCGGAAGAAGAGACCGTACTGAGGGCACCCGCCGTACAAAAACCGGCAGCCCTTTCAAACAAAACCGCCGGAAAAGGTGCCGCCAAAGGAAAAACGCAAAAATCGCTGACAGACGCCATCCGGGAAACGGCCGGGGAAGAAGAGGACGAAGGCAGCTCTCCGCTGGCCGGAACCTGGGTTGAAAAACTGGCCAACACCGCCCTTTCCTCTTCCAAGGAAGAAGACGAAGACGGCGGCAAAAACGGCCGCAGCGTCGGCAGCATCAACCTTGAAAGCATGGTCAAAAATTCCAAAAACGGCAACCGCCGCTCCAACGCTTCGGTCTTTGACATCTCCGGCATTATGCTCAGGATGAATTTGCCGCAGGCGGAAGCGACCATGGCCAAGCGCGGTTTTAAAAAGGTTTCGCAGAAATTTGAAATTCCCAATTTTATCAAATGGCGTTTTGAGGAACAGTGCCGCAACGCCGGCGTAGTCGGTTACGAACGGCTGGCCAGCTGCGTGGTCAAGGCGGCAAAAGAAAATAACCACCAGTATGTCGAAAGCGAAAAATTCGTCAAATATGACACGCAGGAGGAAATCAGCATCAGCCTGACCAGCAATTTTACCAACAACAAAATCTACAAAATTGTTTATAAGAGCATGTCAGCACGCAAAATTCAGGGCAGCAGCCAGAAAGTGCAGTATCTGCGGGACATCAAGGTTTACGACTTCTGGCGCAAGATCAACCAGAAATACGGCGTGCCGGACAACCGTGAAGACGTCATCTGGGGGATGGGCGGCAACAAGCCTTACATGAAAGCCGCCACCGGTTTTCTGCTGCTGGAAGATCCGATGCTCAAAGAGCTTGACTATACCCGGATGTCGCGGGAAGACCAAAAATACATGAACACCAACCTCTATAACTTCTAAGAAGCAAAATGGAAGACAAAATCAACATTTCGGAATTGATCTGCACCCGGATCAGCCATGACCTGATCGGCAATATCGGCGCCTTTGCCAACGCGGTCGAACTGCTGGAAGACGACGACGACGACTTTATCGACGAAATCAAAAACACCCTGAAAACCAGTTCGGAGGTATTGACCGCGCGGCTGAAATTTTTCCGCATGGCTTTCGGGCTGACCAACGCCAACCTGGAAAACATCGAAACCGTCAAAAAGGTGACCGAAGACTATCTGCGGACACTGAACCTCAACCATCCGGTCAAAGCAGACATCAAAATCATCAACAGTCCGTTTAACCGCGCCGTTATGCTGGCCTGCATGTGCGCGGCGGAAGTCATTGTCCGCGGCGGAACGGTAAAAGTCAGCAGTACCCGGCAGGCAATCATCATTTCCGCCGTAAGCGACAGTCCGCTGGCACAAAACAAAATATCGGCCATGCAGACGGTGCTGGAAGGCGGCATGCCGGAAAACATTTCCCAATATGCCCCGCTCTGTTACCTGCAAAAAATTCTGAATGACGAAGAACGGAAGCTGACAATCGATGTTTTGAGCGGTTTTTCGCTTTTGATCAGTTAGCGCCTTTATGATCTTTGATCATGAGTCTTTTTTCATCCTTGAGCAAGCGTTTTTGAGCCCGGCGGTTGTCGGATTTTTTTTCTGCACGGCGTTTGCTTTCGGCAAACTGCATTTTGCCGTCGGACGGCCGAAGGAACAAATTGCCGGATATTTTGCCGCAAGTGAGCGGATCTGCCGGCGTTTCATGATCACAAAAACATCTGTAAAAATTCTCAAATATCCGATAAGAGATGAAAATCTGTTGAAAAATCTGCTCAAAACTTGTTTTTTACCGCCGGCAAAAACAGAACGGTTAAAAAATTTGCGGTCTCAGACGAAAAAATTCAGAAATAGAGAAAAACCGGCATTATCAAAGCCTGCCAAGGACGGAAAAAATAAACCGTCACAAACGGGCGTCTTGCAAAAATCCGAAAACCGGCAGCGATAATGCTCTGTCGGGAGAAGAAAGGCAAACCGTTGCAAATTACGTCCTCATCAAATCCCGGACGACAGAAAAACATTTTTTTAAAACTACCGAATTTATCGTCAGCAGGTCAAAATTGGGCTGAACGTTTTTCCTCCCCAAACGGCAGGAACATAACGTTTGCGGGAAAAGATCCAAAGAACGGCAACGGACAAAAGTAACGTAAAAGGCTTTAGCCGCTTGCACACTCCCCGCCCTTCTGCAAAGACGCGCAGACGGGAAGCGAAACCTCCTCATCAGCCTGTCAATGCGGAGTGCATCGCGTTCGGAACATAAAGCAACAAACAGCTTTCCTCTTTATCACCTTATATATTTTCCGCTTGCACATTTTAATTCGTATTTCAACCAGGCATACAGACGAACGACAGGATCGCAGTTTTCGAGCTTTATATAAGACGGCAGCAGGCAAAATGGCGTTCGTTTTGGCAAGCGGAAACAAACGGAAAACTAAGCCAGACAAACGGCTTTTGCGCTTCGGACAAGCGACGGCAGGCAAAAGGGCAGATGTCATCACGGCAATTTCGACATTTCGGACAAGCGGCAGCGATGGGAAACGCTCCGGAACAAATGGTTCCGGTACCAAAATGAACATAAAGTATTCATCCGCCGGACGTTCAGACGAAAAATCTCTCTCCCGCAAGCGGTTACCTTGAACGAAAACTGCGCAGGTTCGCGCTTTTTGCGCTTTATTTAAGACGGCAGCAGGAAGCAAGATTTTGACAACGCTATCACACGGAGAAAGAACAGCAAGATTCCGGCAGTGAAGCCCCGGAGGAAAAGGAAACAGGGTTTCGGCAATAAAATAGGCAGCAGACAAAAAGGCTGACACTGTTGCAGCCTACATGCTTCGTGCGGCAGCAGGAAGCAAAATTTCGGCAACGGAACCACCCGGAGAAAAAGAAAGCAGGGTTTCGACAGCGCTATCGCCCGGAGGAAAAATCAGCAAAACTCCGGCGGCAAAAGGCGTTCAGAGGAAAAATTCGTTTTCCCGGCGGGCAGAATAGTTGCTTTCAAGATATGCGCGAACCGCGCTCATATCCATCTGCCGGCAGCCAGCCGGACAAACGCGGACGCATTTCATGCATTGTATGCAGGCAGCCGGGTCACCGACAAAGTCGTCGTTGATCGCATCCGTCGGACAGACCTTCTGACACAGGCCGCATTTGACGCAGCCGGCGGTTTTCTCCGGCGTGCGGAACGGCTTTTCCCATTTTTTATAAGGAAAGCTTCCCGGCACCGCAACCGATGTCTTGTCCTTCTTATTCATTACCGCACGGGCAAATTCTCTGATTGCCGGCAAGTCCGCCTCGTCCGGACGTCCGTGTCCGAGCACCCCGCTGTAGACATGAGGAATGACAATCGCCGCCGCGGCAATGCAGACGAAGCCCCGCTTTTCCATTTCCGTTTTCCATTCCAGCAGCATATCGTCATAATGCCTGTTGCCGTAACAGGCGCAAAGCACGGCCGGTGTGTTTTCTCCCCGCAGGCCGTCAAACAAACCGGGAACCTGCGGCAATCTTCCGCCATAAACCGGCAGACCGAAAACAACCAGATCGTCGGCGGCAAACCAATGATGCTGTCCGCGGGCGGCAGGCAAAGTGAGATCAACCGCAGCAAACGGAGTTTCCATGGCGCCGCACACCAGTTCGGTTGCACGCGCCGTTCCTCCGGTCGGGCTGAAAAACAAGCGGTAACTCATTTTTTCTCCTTATCCTTTTGGTTATTTTACCGATGTTGCAGGGCTTAAAAAAACAAACGGCGGAAATCCGTCCTTTCCGGGAAAATTTCCGCCGTTCTTTTATATCGCTGTCCTATTCCGCGCCGACAGCGTCTTTTTTGGCTTCCTTATAAATCAAAATCGGTGTCTTTTTGCCGTCGACCACGTCGCCATCGATAATAATTTCCGCCACTTCCTTTTTGTCCGGAATATCATACATCAGCTCCAGCAGTTTTTCTTCCATGATTGCACGCAGACCGCGGGCGCCGCTCTTGCGTTCGATCGCCTTGCGGGCAATGGCCGCCAGCGCGTCGTCGGTAATCGTCAGCTTGACGTCTTCCATGTTAAACAGCGCAACATACTGCTTGACCAAGGCATTTTTCGGCTCGGTCAAAATATTGACCAGCGCCTTTTCGTCCAGGTCTTCCAGCGAAGCGATAATCGGCAGGCGGCCGATAAATTCCGGAATCAGCCCATACTTCAGCAAGTCTTCGGGCTGAATGTCCTTCATGACTTCGCCGACCGGTTTTTCCTGCTTGCTTGCCACTTTGGCGCCGAAACCGATAGAGGTTTTCTGGCTGCGGCGGTTAATGATTTTCTCAATTCCGGCAAAAGCGCCGCCGCAGATAAACAGGATGTTGGTCGTATCGACATGCAGAAATTCCTGCTGTGGATGTTTGCGGCCGCCCTGCGGAGGAACATTGGCAACCGTGCCTTCGATGATCTTCAACAGCGCCTGCTGAACGCCCTCGCCCGATACGTCGCGGGTAATCGAAGGACCGTCCCCCTTGCGGTTGATCTTGTCAATCTCGTCGATATAAACAATGCCCCGCTGCGCCTTCTCGATGTCATAATCTGCCGCCTGCACCAGTTTTAAGACGATGTTTTCGACGTCTTCGCCGACATAGCCGGCTTCGGTCAGAGTGGTGGCATCGGAAATGGCAAACGGTACGTCGAGGATTTTGGCCAGCGTCTGGGCCAAAAGCGTTTTGCCGCTGCCGGTCGGGCCGACCAGAATGACGTTTGACTTGGACACTTCCACGTCCGAATTATTATAGTTGCTGTTTAAACGTTTGTAATGGTTGTAAACCGCCACCGAAAGCACTTTTTTGGCATGCTCCTGCCCGATCACGTACTGATCGAGGAATTCCTTTATTTTCGACGGCGTCGGCAGTTTTTCCATGGTGCTGCCGGTACTTTTCTCGCCGCCGTTTTCTTTTTCCATTTCGTTCATCTCGTCATGGACGATGCTGATGCAGACATCGATGCATTCGTCACAGATGTAAACGCCGCGTCCGGCTACCAGCTTTTTGACTTCCGACTGCGATTTTCCGCAGAAGGAGCAGCAGATCTGGTCGTCTTTATGTCCGTTGTCTTCACTCATTTGTTCAGTCCTTTTTATTTGGCAATTTCTTTTCGGGAGGTTACGATCTGATCAATCAGGCCGAATTTCAAAGCGTCTTCCGGGGTCATAAAATTGTCACGATCCATCGCTTTTTCAATCACCGAGAGCTTTTGTCCGGTATTTTCGGCATAGATGTTGTTTAAGCGACGGCGCATGTCAAGGATCAGTTTTGCCTGAATTTCGATGTCTGCCGCCTGCCCTTTGGCACCGCCCGAAGGCTGATGGATCATGATCTGCGAATTGGGCAGCGCAAAGCGCTTGCCTTTGGCGCCGCCGGCCAAAAGGAACGACCCCATCGAACAGGCCTGACCGATGCACAGGGTGTTGACGTCGCAGCTGATATAGCGCATGGTATCGTAAATGGCCATGCCGGAAGTGATGACGCCGCCCGGAGAATTGATGTAAAGGAAAATATCCTTGTCCGGATCTTCGGCTTCAAGGAACAAAAGCTGGGCACATACCAGCGAAGCCATGTCGTCCTCAACCTGTCCGGTAAGAAAAACGATACGCTCTTTCAGCAGCCGGGAAAAAATATCGAACGAACGTTCGCCCTGCGGGGTCTGTTCAACAACCATCGGCACCAGCCGGTCATAAATTTCCATCGCTTTTTCTGACATTTGCTATTCCTTATATTTTGGTTAACTTAATGTTTGCCGGCATTATAGGCGGCCAATCGTTAATATTTTGCCAACAAATCAGCAAAAAGCCCTGCTTTAACACGGCAGGGCTTAAAAAGTTTTGTCGGGTTAAAGACTACAGCAGTTTGATGTTTCCGGCAACAATCCGGTCTCTTTCCGTCATCGTTTCGTAGCTGACTTTGTCACCTTCGTTCAGCGTTCTCAGCCCTGCGCTTTTTACCGCCGAAATATGAACAAAGATATCTTTTTCGCCTTCGTCCGGAGTGATAAATCCGTAACCTTTTCTCTTATTAAACCATTTTACCGTTCCTGTTGCCATAATCGTAATCCTTTTCACAAACAGGTTAAAAACATTAAACCTCAGCCCGTTTCCCGGCTGCATTGTTCAGGTTACTACAAATTTGTGGATTAGGCAAGTTATTTTTTGCCCCGGCCTTGACTGCCGGCGTTTGCCGATTATATGGAAAATGCTACAGTTTTTAACCCTTAACCGGAGGATTTCAATCATGAACAGAAGGTTTTACCGACTGGCGGCCGCCGCTCTCGTTCCCGCCGTCATTTTCGTCTGCGCGGCCGACGCCGGCGCCAAAGACCATCGCCGCGACTGGGCGGAAGACAAGCTTGAAGACATCAACGACGACTACCAGAAGGCGATCAAGAAAATCGGCAAGTCGTCTTTCAACGAAGAACAGAAAAAACTGCTGACCGCGCAGGCCAACGCCAACCGCGATCTGGCAACCGCGCAGATCAAGGCCGTTTCCGAACAGATGACGAAAAACAGAAACGAACGCGCAAGCTTTAAGGAAGCGATCAGGGCCAGCCGCGAAAACCGCAAGGCGGTACGCGAAATTGACGACATTTTGTAATTTTTTCTCCCGCGGACAAAAAACCGGGCGCATGCCCGGTTTTTTGACGTATTCGTGCCGCATGTTACGGCATTTATGCCGCGTTTTACAAATTTTCCCTTATATTTTATGGTGCTTATACCACATTTGCTATTCACAAATAAAATAAAATTTGCTAAGTTCATGTCGTTTTACAAAGAAAATTAAACCAACGAACAAGGAATAAACTAAAATGGCATTGAAAAACACCAGAGAAGCAAACTACCCCGAATGGTATCAAAACGTCGTCGCCGCCGCCGAAATGGCAGAAAACTCGGTTTCGCCGGGCTGTATGGTGATCAAGCCGTGGGGTTACGGCATTTGGGAAAACATCCGCAACATCTTTGACGAAAAGTTCGGAGAAACCGGGCATGACAACTGCTACTTTCCGATGTTTATTCCGCTTTCGTTTTTCCAGAAAGAGGCTGACCACGTCGAGGGATTTGCCAAGGAAATGGCGGTCGTTACCCATTCCCGTCTCGGCGCGGAAGACGGCAAACTGGTTCCTCAGTCGCCGCTTGACGAACCGCTGATCGTGCGCCCCACGTCGGAAACCATCATCGCCGACTCTTTTGCCAAATGGATCAAATCTTACCGCGACCTGCCGGTGCTCGTCAACCAGTGGGCCAACGTCGTGCGCTGGGAAATGCGGCCGCGCCTGTTTTTGCGCACCCGCGAATTTCTCTGGCAGGAAGGACACACAGCACACGCCACCGCCGCCGAAGCCGAAGCGGAAACCAAACAGATGCTCGAAATTTACCGTGACGTGGCAGAAAACGCTCTGGCGCTGCCGGTCATTACCGGGCGCAAACCGGAGCACGAAAAGTTTCCGGGTGCGGTCGACACCTACTGCATTGAAGCAATGATGCAGGACGGCAAGGCCCTACAAGCGGGAACCTCCCACTTTCTCGGCCAGAACTTTGCCAAATCGGCCGGCATCAGCTTTGTCAACAGCGAAGGCAGGCAGGAATTCGCCTACACCACGTCATGGGGCGTTTCCACCCGTCTGATCGGCGGCCTCATCATGACCCACGCCGACGACGAAGGAATGGCGGTTCCGCCGCGGATCGCGCCTTATCAGGTTGTTCTGGTGCCGGTGATCAAAAACGAAGCCGACCGGGAAAAGGTCATGGCCTACATTGAGGAAGTCAAAGCTTCGCTGAAAGGTCTGACGCCGTTCGGCGAAAAAATCAGGATCAAAGTTGACAACCGCAACAAGTCGAGCGTCGACAAGTTCTGGGAATGGACCCGCAAAGGAGCGCCGGTGATCTGCGAAATCGGCATGCGCGACGCCGAAGGCGGCAAGGTAATGGTTAAAGAGCGTTTGCAACTCGGCACACCGGAAGGCAAGGAAATCATTGCCCGCGAAGAGTTTGCCCAGGGGCTGTCCGAGCGGCTGGAAAACATCCAGCGCGAGATGTTCGCACGCGCCAAAAACCGGTTGGAAAACAATATCCGCACGGATATCGTTAATCACGAGGAATTTGAAAAGTATTTTGCCAACGCCAACCGCTTTATCAAAGACGGCGACAAAAACGCGGTCACTTTCGTCCGCGGCAAATGGAGCGGCGACCCGAACTCGGAAGAACTGCTGAAAGCGCTGAAAATTACCATCCGCTGCATTCCTTTCGACCAGAGCGGCAGCAAAGGCGAATGTCTGCTGACCGGCGCCAAAGACGCCACCGTCGACGTCATTTACGCCCGCAGTTATTAATTGTCAAACAGATATTCCCCGGTAAACCGGAGGTTCTATAGAAAAGGCACCTTTGGGTGCCTTTTCTATATTTTCTTACAGCATCGTTGTCGTGAGCATTCACCCCCATTAAAAGGGAGGTAGTCTGTAAGGCATCAATACAAAAAAAACGCCTCCTGCCGTCAAGACAGGGGGCATTTTTTCTCAGCTTCGGAAATTACCATTTTTTCTTTTTCAGGTAAATCGGAAGCAGATCTTTGATTTTGAGCGGTTTTACCAAAATCATCTCGCCCAAGACGGGTAAGGGATTTTTCTCCTTTTCCGGGGCGGGAACTTTATGTTCCGACGGAAAAACACTTACGGCTGCGGCATAAGCCGGCAGCATCTGTTTTGCCGGGTCGGCAACGCTTGTTCCGACTGCGCAGGCAGCGGTTGAAAACAGGGCGAAAGACGCCGTGACGGAAAGGATCATCTTCTTTTTCATATTCATATATTTTAAGTTTAACAGAAAAAGTTCATAAAAAAAGAAAAGACCGTCAAAAAAACGACAAAGTAATGAACAAAAAAATTTACTGATTTTTTTATTTTGACATATTTTGTCTTCTTGTCAAGCGGGAACATGCGCCGGCATCGTTGCATAAGCGGCAAAAAAGGGTTTAAATCGGCGGCAAACTGTTTTAAACATAAAGGTAAAATCAACAACGGAAGGACATTGTCATGACGGAAACTTTCATCATCTGCATTATCGGCGGCTATCTGCTCGGCTCCGTTCCCTTCGGTCTGGTCGTCACCAGGCTGGCCGGTCTCGGCGACATTCGCAAAATCGGCTCCGGCAACATCGGCGCCACCAACGTGCTGCGCACCGGACGCAAAGACCTGGCCCTGCTGACGGTTCTGCTCGACGCCTCCAAAGCCGGTTTTGCCGCCTGGCTGGCGCTTCGCTTCGTGCCGGCCGAAGACATGTTTTTTGCCGGCATTTTCACCTCAACCAACCTGGTTGCCGCCCTATACGCCGGCACCGCCGCCATCATCGGCCACAATTTCCCGGTCTGGCTGAAATTCAAAGGCGGCAAAGGCGTGGCCTCCACCTTCGGTTTCATTCTGGTGATCAACCCGGCGATTGCGCTGATGGCGCTCGCCACCTGGCTGGTTTTCGCCTTTTTATTTAAATATTCTTCCCTTGCGGCGCTGGCCGCCGCGGTGCTGACGCCGCTTTACGCCTATTTCTACGCCGGCGAAGTCGAAAGCGTCTTTTTCACCGCGGTCGCTCTGCTGGTGGTTGTCCGCCATCATGCCAACATCCGCCGGCTGATCAAGGGCGAAGAAAGCAAAATTTCCTTCGGCAAAAAAGATAAAACGACCGATGATACAAAAGAAAACAGTCAAGACACAGCGGAAAGCGCAAAGAAATAATGACCGCAGACGACGATATCGCAGCCCGGCTGCAGCTGATCAACACCGAAGGGATCGGACCGGTCGGCTTTAAGCGGCTGCTTGACCGCTTCGGCTCGGCGGAAGAAGCCTTGCGGGAAACCGCCGCCAAAAAAAAGGTGCCGTCCCGGCAATGGGCGGAAGAAGAACTGGAGCGTGTCCGCAGTTTCGGCGCCGTCGTTCTTTCCGCCGCCGATCCCCGCTATCCGCAAAAACTGTCGGAACTTGACGATGCTCCGCCGCTGCTTTACGTCAAGGGAAACACCGCACTTTTAAACCATCGGCCGGCAGTGGCGGTGGTCGGCACCCGCAACGCCACCATCATCGGCCGCAAGCTGACATCCAAAATATCTTTTGAACTGACTGAAAACAACGTGCTGATCGTTTCCGGCATGGCACGGGGAATTGACACCGCGGCACACAAGGGCGCCATGTATGCCAAAGAACGCCGGGGACCGACGATTGCTGTGCTCGGCACCGGCATTGACCGGATCTATCCGCCGGAAAACGAAGAACTGTATCATCAGATCGGCGAGCAAGGGCTGTTGGTATCGGAATATCCTATGGGCACCAATGCTCAAAGCGGTAACTTTCCCCGCCGCAACCGGATTGTTGCCGCCTTGAGCGAAGCCGTGCTGGTAGCGGAAGCAACCGGAAAATCCGGCTCGCTGATTACCGCCCGCATGGCCGCCGACCGCAACCGGCTGATTTTCGCAATCCCCGGATCACCCGGGGAAGCGCGCTCGGAAGGCCCCAATTCGCTTTTGCGCCGCGGCGCGCTGTGGGCGGAAAACGCCGCCGACATTCTGAATGTTTTAAACAGCAAAATCAGACCGGAACCACTCCGGCCGGCCGACGGCGGCGAATGCGATTTATTTACAAAGCCCCTTGACAATTTGCAAAAAACTGCCGATATTCCACCGGTAAAGAATTGCGATAAAAATTCGATTTTGGCGTATTTGTCGGCGGAAGGCACGGACACGGACGAAATCATCCGCAGTTCGGGACTCGACGCCCCGAGCGTGGCAATGCTCCTGATCGAATTGGAAATGGAAGACAAAATCATCCGCCTGCCCGGCAACAAAATTGCCCTGACCGGCAAAAACATGAAAGTAAGAAGATGAAGTTAGTTATCGTAGAATCTCCGGCCAAAGCCAAAACCATCAACAAATACCTCGGTTCCGACTACAAGGTGCTTGCCAGCTTCGGACATATCCGCGATCTGCCGAGCAAAGACGGTTCCGTACAGCCGGACCACGATTTTGCCATGAGCTGGGAACTGAGCCCGGGCGGCAAAAAACGCTTAAACGACATCATCGCGGCGGTTAAAGACGCCGACACCATTATCCTCGCCTCCGACCCGGACAGGGAGGGAGAAGCGATTGCCTGGCACATTCTGGAAGAACTGAAAGCCCGCGGCAAAATCAAAGACAAAAAAATAGAACGCGTCGTCTTTCACGAAATCACCAAATCAGCGGTAACCGAAGCCATCAAAAACCCGCGTCAAATTGACGACAATCTGGTTTCCGCCTATATGGCGCGGCGCGCGCTAGACTATCTGGTGGGCTTCAACCTGTCGCCGGTTTTGTGGCGCAAGCTGCCGGGGTCGAAATCCGCCGGCCGGGTACAGTCGGTTGCGCTTCGCCTGATCTGTGAGCGGGAAATCGAAATCGAGAACTTCAAACCCGAAGAATACTGGACGATCGACGCCGAACTGTTCACCTCCAAACAGGCGCTGATCAAATCTCGGCTGATCGTGCTTGACGGCAAAAAACTCGAAAAGTTCGACATCAATACGGAAGAAAAAGCGCTCGCCGCCAAGGCCAAAATCGAAGCGCAGGAATTTGCGGTGGCCAACGTCGAACGCAAAAAGGCCAACCGCTATCCGGCAGCGCCGTTCACAACCTCTACCCTGCAACAGGAAGCCGCCCGCAAACTGCGTTTTTCCGCCAAGAAAACCATGCAGATTGCGCAAAAGCTTTATGAAGACGGTTTGATCACTTATATGCGTACCGACGCCGTTAACCTCTCCAAAGAAGCAATCGCCGCCTGCCGCGACGTCATCGTCAAATATTTCGGCGACGAATATCTGCCGAAAGCACCAAAAGAATACAAAACAAAATCCAAAAACGCGCAGGAAGCGCACGAGGCGATCAGACCTTCTGACGTTACCAACACGCCGAAAAAAATGGAAACCAAGCTTGACAACGATGCCCACCGCCTTTATGAACTGATCTGGAAGCGTACGGTTGCCTGCCAGATGAACCCGGCGGTGCTCGACAAAGTCAGCATCGATTCAACTTCCGCCGACGGACAGATCACGCTGCGCGCCAACGGCCAGGTCATCGCTTTCGACGGCTTTTTGAAACTTTATCAGGAAAGTTTCGACGACGAAGAGGAAAACGACGAAAACCGCATTTTGCCGAACGTCGAAGCGGGCGAAAAGGAAACCAAAGGCGAAATCTTTACCGACCAGCACTTTACCGCGCCGCCGCCGCGCTTTACCGAAGCAAGTCTGGTCAAAAAACTGGAAGAACTGGGCATCGGCCGGCCGTCCACTTATGCAACCATCATCGCCGTCTTGCAGGAACGCAAATACGTCAAGGTGGAAAAACTGCGGTTTATCCCCGAAGAACGCGGACGAATCGTCACTGCGTTTCTTGAAAATTTCTTCCACAAATACGTCGAATATGACTTTACCGCGCAGATGGAAGAATTCCTTGATGACATATCCGCCGGGGAAATGGAATGGCGCAAGCTGCTGACCGGTTTCTGGACCAAATTTATCAAAAACATCGACGCCGTCACGCCGCTGCAGATGAGCGAAGTGATCGACAAGATTGATGAAGTGCTGGCCAAACACCTGTTCCCCGAACGGGAAGACGGCAGCGATCCGCGCAGCTGTCCGGAATGCAAAACCGGCCGTCTCGGCATCAAGTTCGGCAAATTCGGCGCTTTCATCGGCTGCTCAAACTATCCGGAATGCAAATACACCCAGCAGCTGGTTGACACTACCGCCGAAGAGGAAGCTGCCGCCGCCAACGCTGCCACCAGAGCTCCCAACCCGGAAGACAAGGTTCTGGGGGAGATGAACGAACAGAAGATATATCTCAAAAAAGGTCCTTACGGACACTATGTCCAGCTTGGCGAAGACGACCCCAAAGGCAAGGTCAAGCCCAAACGCTGCTCGCTGCCCAAAGGGATTGCGCCGGAAGAGATTACGGTTGAGCAGGCACAGGTTCTGCTCTCCCTGCCCCGCCAGCTCGGCAACGGCATTGAGGTCAACATCGGCAAATTCGGCACCTATCTGAAACAGGGTAACAAATCCAAATCACTTTACGGCAACGACACCGTCTTTTCCATCACTTTGGAACGGGCGGAAGAGCTGTTGAAAGGCGCCGCCGAAAAAACGCCGGCGAAAGTGATCGGCACCCATCCGGAAAGCAAACTGGAAATCACGCTTAACAACGGGCGCTACGGTCCTTACCTGAAATGCGGCAAGACCAATTACGCCCTGCCGAAAGAGTTCAAGGACAAGGAACCGACGCTGGAAGAAGCGGTTAAAATCATCGCTGCCAAAAAATAGCGTCGGCGGGCAATACAAACGCAAAATGAGAAACCCCGCGCATAATGTGGGGTTTTTCGTATGCGGGGTCTTCTCCCTGCAAGGTACCGGCGAGCGTCTGAAGGCCATGTGACGGTCTGACAGGACGAGGATTACCTGCCACCCGTAAACGGGGCAAAATCCTTTGTCAACCGACTTTACTCCGCGTCTTCTTTTAATCGGTTACGAACATACCCGGCTGTTTTTTTTGAAATTTTTCCGGTTGTATCAACACAGTAACCTCAACACCAAAATTCCCGATTGCAATATCGAAATTTCGTATCTTTCCACCTTTCATATATCGACAAACCACTTTTAGCCCATAATTGAGCTTATGAAATATTCAGGCGGTATCTCCGCCGGACAGACCTCCGCCTCCATCCCCCATTCATTTCCATCCGCATCTTATTCAAGTATGCCTACCGCTTCCGGCCGATAACCTCCGTAAACGTATCCCCTCTATCAATATTTCAGTGCTTTCGCACAATATTTCAACGCTAAGATAACATGATATTTTGGAATTCCCCACCGTGTACGCCATCCATCGCATATGTGTTCACAAAAAACACCCTTGTTTTTATTAAGATTGTTACCAGACCATCCTTACTACAACAACAAAGAAATCTCTGTACTAAGAACAAAATATAAAAAATACGGAAGAAAAAGGAAGAAAAGACAAGAAGGATAGGAGGAAAAGACGGAAAGGGAAAAAAATAAAAAACAAAGAGCGAAAAAACAGATGGATAGGAAAAGAGGAAAACGGAAGAATGAAAAAAATAAAAAACAGAAAAAGACCAAGACGAAGAACAGAAAAACGGAAGATGGAAAAAGGAAGAAAGGAAAAGTCAAAGAGGATGAATGTAAAATTGAAGAGATGGAAAAAAGTTATAAGCTTTCCTGATCCATCTATTTTATTTAATGTTTGTTTCCAAGACAGCGGGCAGACCGTCTTTACGGAAAGAGCAAAGGAGTTTTTCGTACGCAAAGCTGTAAGCTTTTTGGAACCACCGGCATAGCCGGTAGTTTTCCGGGCACCCCAAAACGGCTTTGCCCGACGGAGACAGATTTTTTTATGATTTGAATGTCTGTGCAAACAGGCCGAAGCAGAGATCCGGCCCAGCCGGATGACCGGCTTGCCCGCATAGCCTTTGAGCCGGGCGTTTGCGCTTGGAAACGGTTAATCCTGTTTGTGTCAGCTAATGGAAGTTTGTACATTTCCTGCAGAAAACCCCAAGTTTACTCGGAAGCTTAACGTTATAGTGGCCGGACAGCTCTGCCCCGCACCTTTGATCATGATCAAGCTATTAGATTTGCTGCTGTTTCATCCCCGGTTTACCAAGGGAGTTCTATTACGTTTTCTACAATTTCTCCCGATTTACCGGTAACCGAATGCTTAGCGGACGAACAACGCCGCTTATCGTTTTTAATCGTGATCAAACTACTACATGTTCGCAACCGTTTCTGTCTCATGTTCACCGGGAATATCCGTTTTTGCCCGGTTATCCCTCTGAGCGCGTTTTATAAAAGAAGAAAAAGACGGGAACATTTACCGAAAGAAAAAACGGCAGATATCCCCGCTGCTGCCGCGGCTGTTATCCTTTCGATGTCCCCGTTGGATTTAAACGAACAATTTTTTGTTATACATCAACAAGTTAACATCAGATTTTTCTGATTTAAAAAATTGTTCCTAAAAATAACAAGTTAGATGACTTTTATAAAAAAAGATAATATAGTGCTTTTGTATAACAAAAAATTGTTCCTTTTTTTGTTATAGTTATTCTCAAAAGGAAAACGGTTGCAAATCAACAGATTGCAGCCGTTTTTTTCAAGTCTTTCGGAAAATTGTCAGCAAAAAAAACGAGGAGCGTTTTATCATCATACAGTTGGTTTTACCGTCGATCTGGCAATCTGCAGCAGAAACGGCAGTCAGACGCTTTGAGCAGCAGGATGCTGC
The DNA here is from genome assembly GCA_902489795.1 of uncultured Azospirillum sp. Taxonomy (GTDB): domain Bacteria; phylum Pseudomonadota; class Alphaproteobacteria; order RF32; family CAG-239; genus JAFUYI01. Next base: position 11,382 of record CABUBU010000012.1, on the reverse strand, counting down.
GGCATAAGCGAAAAGTGCTTTGTCGTACCTTTGCCGGCATTGTCGTCGATCGGGAAGCCGGCGGCAGAAACAGCGGTCAGACGCCTTGCCGTAACGCTGCCGGCGCTCTGACCGGCAGGGAAATTATTGTCCGGAAAGACAGGCAATCTTTCCCGGGCATTACAACCGGCAGGGGAAACTTCAGCGGGAAAGCCGCGCAATCGCTTTGGCCGCTTCTTCCAAATCGTTCATCGGGATAATCCTGTCGCCGATTTTCTGACCGTTTTCGTGCCCTTTGCCGGCAATAACCAGCATATCGCCTTTTTCCAGACGGGAAACGGCATAATTGATCGCTTCCACCCGATCACCGATTTCCGCGGCATCGGGACACTCGCACAAAATCTGCCGACGGATTTCCGCCGCGTCTTCGGTACGCGGGTTGTCGTCGGTCACCACCGCCCTGTCCGCCAGTTCGCGGGCTATTCTGCCCATGATCGGACGCTTGAGTTTATCACGGTCGCCGCCGCAGCCGAAAACGACCCACAATTTGCCTGCCGTATGATGGCGCATGGTTTTCAGCACGTTTTCCAGCGCATCCGGCGTATGGGCATAATCGATGTAAACCGCCGCGCCGTTTGTCAGCCGGCCGGCCAGATCAAGACGGCCGGGCGCGCCTTTTAAATGCGGAAGGCTGTCTATGATTTTGCCGGAAAAACCATGCATGGCAATCACCATGCCGACAGCGCAAAGCACGTTCATCGCCTGAAATTCGCCGATCAGCGGCAGTTCCAGCCGATACGGATGCCCTTCTATTTCCGTTTCCAGCGTTTGTCCCTCCGCATGCGGCACCCGCGACAATATTTTCAAATCGCTGCCGTGACGGCCGTAAGACACCACTTTAATTCCCCGGCGGCGGCAAATTTCCGCCAGTTCCGCAAATTCGGGAATGTCGGCGTTCAAAACCGCGGTTCCGTCAGCTTCCATTACCCGGAAAAAAAGCTCTTCCTTGGCCTTCAGATAATTTTCCATGGTCAGGTGATAGTCAAGGTGATCCTGGGTGAAGTTGGTGAAGCCGGCCACCTTGATTTTCAACCCGTCCAGCCGGTATTGTTCAATGCCGATGCTTGAGGCCTCGAGCGAAACATAGTCGACGCCCCTGACCGCCAGATCGCGCAAAATCCGGTGCAAAGTCACGCTGTCCGGCGTGGTAAGCGTTTCCGCATTTTCCGCCACGTCGGAAACCACGCCGACAGTGCCGATACTGGCCGCGGAATAGCCGAGATTCTTCATCAGCTGACGGGTAAAGTCAGCAATCGAGGTTTTGCCGTTGGTTCCGGTAACAGCAGAAATGTACGGAGGAATCGGTTTATAAAAATTGGCCGCCGCTCGGGCAATATTTTGCCGCATGTCACCGTCAGCCCTGATGAACAAAACTCCGTCAGCTGCCGGAGGAGTATAATCGCCGTCGTACAAAACCGCGGCAGCGCCTTTTTCCAATGCGTCGGGAATAAATTTTCTGCCGTCGGAATTCTTTCCGTTAAGGGCTATAAACAACGCTCCCTGCACCGTTTTTCGCGAATCGAGTTCGACCGCGGAAATTTCCGCATCGCCGGAAAGCTTTTCCGCCAGCGGAACGCCCGCCAATATCTGACTGAGTAACATGACAAACCTCGCATTTCATAAATTATGCCGACAGTATATCCGGCAAAACTTAGTTTTTTGTTAATCCGCCGCCCTTGATTTTCAATCTGTCCGTCTTATCTAATATCACGGTTGCGATTTCGGTTGAAAAAGCAAAAGATGCAACAACAGGTGCAACAAACAAACGAGAAAGAAAAACAAGAGAGCAAAAAAAGGAGTTTTTTAACATGCAAACACCGTCGGCTGTCCGTCCCTACACTTTCGGCGAGGAAGTATGCAACTGCGCCATCCACGGACTGGGGATCATTTTCAGCGTTGCCGGCCTGGCGGTTCTGGTCAGCCTATCGTCAAAATACGGCGACCTTTGGACCGTCGCCTCCACCGCCGTGTTCGGCGTTTCGATGATTTTGCTCTACACGGCCTCCACCCTTTACCACGCCGTGCCCTATCCGCGGGTGAAAAAAGTTTTGAAAAAATTTGACCACATCGCCATCTACTATCTGATCGCCGGCAGCTACACGCCCTTTTTGCTGGTCAACATGCGCGGGCCGATCGGCTGGTCGGTTTTTTCCGTCATCTGGAGTCTGGCGCTGGTCGGCACGGTTTTGAAAATCGTCACTTCCGGCAGCGGCACCAAACTGTGGTCGATTTCGCTTTATCTGATCATGGGCTGGGCAATCATTTTCGTTTCCCGGCAGCTGTTTGCCGCAATCAGCGCCGTCAGCGCGCTGTTTCTCGTCCTCGGCGGTCTGTTTTACACTTTCGGCGTTTTCTTTTACGTCTGGAAAAGCAAAAAATACACCCATGCCGTCTGGCACCTGATGGTGCTTGCCGGCACGGTCATGCATTTTTTTGCCGTTCTTTACGCCTGCGTACTAGTTTGAACCGCCCGGCAGCAGTTTTCCCACGCAGTCGTCGCCGTTAAAATTGTAACCGGTGACAACGCTGTTGTCGACGGTAAAGGAAATTTTGCAATACTCAATATTTTCCCCATCCGGGTTCGGACCGGGAAAATTCTGCCCGGAAATTGCCGGATAATAAATCTGTTCGGAATAAACTTCCCGATCCCCTTCTCCGTCGTATTCAACATAAGTCAGAACCCTGGTGTCGGCGTCCAGCGTAAAGGTACTGTCCGGCATTCCCCAGTTGTCCACCAGATGTTCTTCCGACACGCCTACCCAGCTTTCCAGCTGCTCATTATAGCCGGGGGCAGAGGAACAGGCTGTCAGAATAAAAGCGCACAATAAAACCAGCATATCGTTTCTCCCGTATCAAATAAACGTTTCCGCATTGATATAGGAGCAAAAAACAGTTTTTCAATCGGCCGCGTTTTTCAACAGCGCGGTCAGCCGGCTCTGCGCGGCCGCGTCCAAACGCACCGACATTTTCAAAAATTCTTCTCCCGGCAGGCAGGACAGGACTTCGCCGTTACGATGCAGCCAGGAAATGGTTTTGCCGTCGGAAGATGGTATATTCACGTCAATAACCGCGCTGCCGGCCGCCAAAACATCATCCAGCTTCCGCAAAAGTTCTTCGCAGCCTTCTCCCGTCAGCGCCGACACTTTCACCGCATTGGCGGAAGGGGCGGCAAAAGACGGCGCCAGATCAATTTTATTGTAAACTTCCAGATAGTTTTGCTGATACTCAATCTTGTCCAGTCCCAGACCGGCCAGCACCGTCAACACGTCCCGCCGTTGCTGCTTGCAGCCGGGGTTGGCAGCATCCAGCACCTGAACCACGACGTCGGCTTCCAGCACTTCTTCCAGCGTGGCGCGAAAAGCCATTACCAACTCATGCGGCAGATCGGAAATGAAACCGACCGTATCGGAAAGAATAACCTCCCGTCCCGAGGGCAGCGTCAGCCGCCGCATGGTGGTGTCCAAAGTGGCAAACAGCAGATTTTCGGCAAAAACGCCGGCTCTGGTCAGGCGGTTGAACAACGTGGACTTGCCGGTGTTGGTATAGCCGACCAGCGCCACCACCGGATACGGCACTCGCTTTCGCGCCGTACGCTGAAGGCCGCGGGTTTGTCTGATTTTTTCCAGCGCTTTTTTGATTTTGGTGATTTTCTCGTCTATAATGCGGCGGTCGAGTTCAATCTGGGTTTCGCCGGGACCGCCGAGAAAGCCGGCACCACCGCGCTGACGTTCCAGGTGGGTCCAGCTGCGCACCAGCCGGCTGCGCTGATAGGTCAGATGTGCCAGCTCAACCTGCAGCGAACCTTCCCGGGTCTGCGCCCGTTCGCCGAAAATTTCCAAAATCAGCGCCGTGCGGTCAATCACTTTCAGATCAAGCGCCTTTTCCAGATTGCGCTGCTGGATCGGAGTCAGCGCGGCGTCGACGATCAGCAGTTCGACCCCGCCGGCGGCGGCCGCTTCGCAAAAACGGTCGATCACCCCCTTGCCGAAATAGGCGTCTGGGCGAATCTGCCGCAACCGGACAATTTCGGCAAAAACCACATTCAGATTGATCGCCGCCGCCAGCCTGACGGTTTCCTCCAGCCGCTGTTCCGGATTGAGGGAAGTCTTTTCGCCCGGCGTTTCCGGATAAACGATGCCGGCTTTTACCGCAGGAATTTCAAATATGTTTTCCGCCAAGACTTACTCTTTGTCGGCTTTGGCGGCAATGTCAACCGCCACCCCGGGCATGATGGTCGAAACCGCGTGTTTGTAAATCAGCTGGGTATGTCCGTCGCGGCGCAACAGGATGGAGGCATCATCAAACCAGGTAATGACCCCTTGCAGCTTAACGCCGTTGATGAGGAAAACGGTTACCGCAATTTCGTTTTTCCGGATATCGCCTAAAAAATCTTCCTGAACTTTTTGTGACATTGTCTTATATTCCTTTTTATTATTGTTTGTCGTTTGTCCGATTGTAACTCTATTTTGTAAAAATAGTAAAGAGCTGTTATGAAACAAGGGGATAATTATGCAAAGATTTTTTCCGCCCGGCGAATTGACGACGGTGCGACAAAAAAGATCAGCACATCGCCTTCTTCCACCTGTTCGTCCGCCGCAGGCAAAAATCTCTTTTCTCCTTTGCGGATCAGGGCGCAAACGCGGCTTTCCTTAGGCAGCCCAAGCTGCGCGAAAGTCGAACCGATCAAAGTCGAATTGCCGTCAACAGCGATTTCCCATACCTCCCCTGACAGCCCCAGCGTGCAGGCGTTGTTCAGCCGCACCTTGCGCAGTTCCTTCAAAATAGCGGAGATGGTAATGGTGGTACGGTCGATCAGTATATTCTCACCGACGTTGATCATCTGAGTGTTGGCCGAACGCGAATTGACCAGGGCAAAAGTGTTTTCCACCCCGTTTTTGCGGGCAATCATCGCGGCAATGATGTTATCCTTGTCCTCGCCGGTGACCGCGACTGCCGCATCGGCATCGGCAATGCCGGCTTCCGCAAGCACCACATCGCTCATGACCGAACCGTTAAACACCGCCGCCTTGTTCAGATGTTCCGCCAGCCGGGCGGCGCTGCGCGGATCTTCGTCAATCACCCGGCAGCCGGCAATACCGTCGTCTTCTTCCAGCGCTTCCGCCAGATATTCGGCAATCTGATTGCCGCCGAAAATAAGCACACGTTCGTTGTCCTTGCGCTCAAGACCGAAAGCGCGAATGACGTCTTCGACTTCATCCGCCGCCGCCAGCAGGTTGATTTCGTCGCCGGCGTGGAAAGTGTCATCGCTGCCGGGAATAAAACCGCGTCCGCTGCGGATGATGTTGACCACCGCAATATGCAGATCGGGCTCTGCCCGTTCCAGATGGTCAAGCGGAATTTGCAGCAGCGGCGACTTTTTCGGACAGCGGAAAGACAGCAGCATCAGCTTTTTGCCGGCAAACGGACAAATTCCGGAAATGCCCGGAAACTGAAGCACCCGTTTGATTGCGCCGGCAATTTCATATTCGGGGGAAACCGCCAGATCCACCGGAATGTCGTGGTCGCCGAACAAGCCGCCCCAGGCCGCCTTATGATACACCCGGGCGCTGATGCGCGCCACTTTGCGGGGAACATTGAACAGCGAATACGCCGCCTGGCAGGCAATCATGTTGACTTCGTCGCTTTCGGTTGCAGCAATCAGCAGGTCGCTTTTGCCGGCTTCCGCCTTTTGCAGCACGTCAGGGTGGGCGACCGAACCCAAAACCGGCATCACGTCCCATTCGCGGGCGACTTCGTTTAACTTTCTTTCGTCTTCGTCAACCACGGCCACGTCGTTGTTGCCGCGGCTCAAATAGGCGACGATACTCTTGCCGACGTTGCCGGCGCCGCCGACGATGATTTTCATCTTTCTTCCTCCGTTATGTCTTTCTCCAAACCGTCAAAATAAGCTTCCGCCGCCGCAAGCGCTTCTGCCAGACTGCCTATTTTCGTATACTGCTCACGAAACCTTTTGGCATCGTGCAACCCTTTGCAGTACCAACAGACATATTTTCTCGAGAGCTGCAGCGCCGTCCGTTCGCCATAATAATCGCACAAGCCGCGAATATGCCGGATCAGCACCGTTTTTATCGTTCCGGGGGCCGGCATTTTCGGTTCTTTTCCGGTTTTTAAAAAGCGGTCAATATCCGCAATCAGCCACGGCGCGCCGAGAGCCGAGCGGCCGATCATCAGCCCGTCGGCACCGGTATGCCGCAAAATTTTCGCCGCGGTAGCCGTGTCGGAAACGTCGCCGTTGGCAACCACCGGAATTTTAACCGCGTCTTTTACCGCGGCAATGACGTCCCAATCCGCCGTACCGGCATAAAAATCGCTGCGGGTACGGCCGTGAACGGTCACGTAAGCGGCGCCGCTTTCCTCGCACATGCGGGCAAATTCAACCGCGTTGACATGGTCATGATCCCATCCCTTACGGAATTTCACGCTGACTTTAAGCGGGGTTGCCGCCACCGTCGTTTCGATGATTTTGGCCGCCAGCAGCGGATCTTTCATCAGTGCCGAACCGGAGTTGTTGTTGACGATTTTCCTTACCGGACAGCCCATGTTGATGTCCAGGCTGTGCGCGCCGAGATCGGCCGCCAGCTTTGCCGCTTCGGCAAACAAAGCCGGATCGCCGCCGACCAGCTGCACAACCACCGGATAAGGCTCGTCGCGCACGTCCGCAATGCGGCAGGTTTTAGCGTTCTTGCGCTCCAGCGCATTAACCGCCACCATTTCGGAAACAATGTTGCCGCCGCCGAAAGATGCCGTCAATGCGCGGAACGGCCGGTCCGTTATACCGGCCATCGGCGCCAAAAACACCTGACTGTCAAAATCGAGTATTTTCATAAGATTAATTCAGCTTGTCCAAGGCCCGGGCGATAACATAGTAGATTTTGCCGATGTCCGCACCGGAAATAACCGACAGCAGAATACCCGACTTTTCGCAACCGCGGGCGCGGTTGATCAGTTCCTCGAACTCGCCCATATAGGCGTTGACCATCTTGCGGAATTCCGGATTTTTCTCAAATTCCTCCTTGATCGCCACCACCTGTTTGCGGCTCATGGTGCGCGACAGATAACGGACGAAGACGTCGGTGTCGCCTTCATAATATTTTTGCCACAGTTTGTCCTGGCTCTCGGGATTAAAGATCATATTGATGTCAACCGCCAGCGTTTCCAGTTTTTCGATAATGGAAGTCGCGTTTTTGAGGAAGTTTTCAACCTTCATTTCGCGGTAGCGCTTCTCAATGTCCGCCAGTTCGCTGCCGGCCTGCTTGGCACCGATGTCAAGCAGTTCGATCTGCTTTTTAATCACGCCGTTAAAGCTGCTGGTGCTGTCGACAATCGCGTTACTCTTGGCGGTAAATTCCTCCAGACTGCCGCTGAAACTGCCCATCACTTCGCTGACTTTGGTCAGCGTTTCATCGGCGGTTGCCCTCAGATTGTCCGACTGCTCTTTAAAGGCTTCGTGCGAAATCCGGACTTCCCCGGCAACGCGTTCGGCATCTGCCATCACTTCGGCAACCGCAGAGCGCAGTTTTTCGCCGGAAGCGGCAAAATGCTCCGCACTGCCGCCGGCGGTTTCCTCCAGCTGTCTGCCCAACTGCTGAAGCCCCTCGCCGAGTTCGCGAATCCGATCATGGGCAACGTTGGCCTTATCAATCAGCTGCTCGGAGGCGTTGTTCATCAGATTGTTGAAATAATCCGTCAGAGCTTTGGTGTCTTCGGCAATCTGCGTCATCTTGTCGTTTTGCGCGGCAATCAGTCCGGCAGCTTCGTTCAGCGCACGGTTGCTTTCTTCGGTAACCGTGCCGAAACTGTTCAGACAGAGGTGGTAGTCTTCCGTCACCCTGTTCATGTTGGCGGCGGCGTTGTCGGTCGCCTGGTTGAGATTATCCGAACACAGAACCAGCGCCTGATTGACCTGCTCTATGCCGGCAATTGAATTCTGAGTGGTCTGTCCCATGGTGCTGCCGATTTGCAACAGGTGATCCGCCAGTGCGGAAATTTCCGCCGACATGGCGGCTGCATTTTCCTGCAGTCCGCCGGTATGTTTTTTAAACTGATCGCTTAAACCCGTCATTTTGCGAGAAACTGCGTCGGAGACGTCCATCAGGCATTTGTACTGTTCGTTCAAAGCCGCTTCACCGAGACGGGTCTGTGCGCTAACCAGATTGACGACGTCCATCAGGTCTTCGCGCTGACGGCCGAAATTGTCGTTGATGGCATCGCTTTGGACACGAATCTGTTCGCCGATAGTGTTGAAAATGCCATCAACTTTTGCGCTTTCCGCATTGATCTGCTCAACCAGCCCGCTGAAACGTTCGTTGATTTCCGTTCCGCGGACGGCAATTTCTTCAGCCGAATGCCCGATTTTGTCCGCGTAACCGTCCATCTGGCCGGCCAGAACCGTAAACTCGGTGCCGAATTCATTATGAACGCCTTTAATTTTATCGGCGCTGTCGGCAATGACAGAAGCCGCGCTTTCGGCCGTTTCCTTCATCTGTTCAGCCGCCCGAACCATTTCACCCGCACCGTCGTTCATGCGGCCGACGAAAACTGCCGCCGCTTCGTCGGCACCGGTTTTGGCCTGCTCAATGATCCGGCCGATTCTGTCGGCACCGTCGCTCATGCCGGCCACTATTGCTTCTGCTCCGGCACCCGCCTCGCTCTTGATCCGTTCGATAATCCGGCCAATTTTGTCAGCACCGTCGTTCATGCCTGCCACCATCGCTTCGGCGCCAGCACCGGCTTCGTTTTTAACCCGTTCAATAATCTGTCCGAGTTCGCCGGCACCGTTATTCATGCTGTCAACAATGGCTGCAGCCGCTTCGTCGGCGCCGCCCCTGACACGATCGACAGCTTCGCCGAACTGTTCCAGACCGGCGGCAATGCTTTCGGCAATCCGGTTCTGGCGGGCGGAAACATCTTCCAGATCTTCGTCAAGTTTGCGAATTCTTTCGGCAATAGCCTGATCGATTTCGCTCAGTTTATCAATGGCGACGTTAGACTTGTCCGCTACGTCGGAACCTCGGCGAGCAACCTCGTCCTCAAGCGCGCTCATCTTGGCGAACACGCTGTCCGCGCTTTCGCCGACGGCGGCGATTTGCTCGCGGATGGAACGGCTGACGCCGGCCGTGTTTTCGGCCACCGAGTTAAACAGTTCCGATTGACTTTCAAAGGTGGCGACGATTTCGGCAAACTGTCTGGAGAAACCGCCGGTCGCTTCGTTGACTGCGTTTTCGTGTTTTTCCATAATCGCGGCAATTTGCGCCGTACGTTCGTCCACATCACCGATCAGGCTGCGCAGATGATCGCTTTGCGCGGCAACGGTGCTTTCCAGACCGGAAACTTTTTGCGCCGCAGCATCCGCGGCTTCGTCCAGACGCCGGACTTCCGCTTCCAGACTGTCATTGATTTTGCGCGTCTGCTCGGCCGCTTTGCCGGAAGCTTCAAGCGAAGCGGAAAGGTTTTCCTTCAACCGGTCAACGGTCTCGCCCGCCTCGCCGGCAATGCGGCCGGCCGCGGTCGAAAGCTCTTCGATCTGACGGTTGAGTTCGGATTTGATTTCTTCGATTTTTGTCAGTGAAGCATTGATGCTACCATGTTGTTCGGCCAGCGAACTTTCGGCCAAACGGCTCTGGGCAACCGCCATGTTGCCGGTTTCGTTCAATCGTTCGGTCTGTGCAGCAATCGCGTCGTTGACTTCGTTTAAGTTTTGCATCATTTCGTCAATCGACTTTCTGATGCCGTTAATTCCCTCGGCAAATTTGCCGCCCACAACATCAAGGTCGCCACCGATTTCGCCGCCGATCCCCTGCAGCTCTTTAAAACGTTCGGCAATATTGTCGCTGCCGGCGTTGATCTTGTCGCAGGCGCTGTCGGTAAAGGTGATCAGGTTTTCAGTTTTGACTTTTACCGTATCGACCACTTCGCGCAGATTTTCAACCGCTTTGGAACTGCGCTCGTCAAGGTCATCAAAACCGGAATTAAGTGCATCCTCGGCCGACCGCAAGCTTTCTGCCACCGTGTCGGCAATGTTTTTAAGTTCGTTTGCCTGAGAGGAAATATTGTCTTCCACCAGTGCCGTCTGGGCAATGATCTTCTCCGCCTCGTTAACAAAGAGGTCGCTATGTTCGGAAATTTTGCGATAAACCTCCTGAATGCTGTTGTCCATGTTTTCGGCATATTCAACGGTTTTCTGCCCGCGGGTTTCGATCAATTCGTCTATCTCGGCCGCCACCGAACGGAAGGTTTCGCCGACCGCCCTGGTGCTTTCCACAGCCTGATTGGTAATATTTTCCAGATATTTGCCCTGAGCCTGAATCTTTTCGTAAACCAAATTGAAGTTTTCTTCCGAAACGCTGCCGTAGGATTTAATATTTTCACTGGCTTCCATAATCTGGCGGGAACTGCTTTCGGCCACCGACTGGATTACGTCGGCAGAATTTTTAATTTCATGCATACCGGGCAGCAGGTTGTCGACAATGCCGTTGATATCTCCCTGCAGCCGGGTGGCAACGCTTGAAAATTCGGCAATGCAGCTATTTAAGTCTTTGGTGGTTTTAAACGCTTTGTCGGTCACGCCGTCAAAGCTCTTGGTCAGGGTTTTGACGCCGTTGGTCAGTTCGACGATACTCTTGGTCGAGTAGTTGTCGAGCACCCGCACCAGACTGGCGAAATCGTCCACCCGTTCATCCAGTTCCTTTTTGATCATGGAGGTCTGGCTCATGGCCAGTTTGGTCACTTCCTGCAATTCCGACACCTGTGAGCGAATCGCCTCCGACATTGCCTTGGCCGTGGCGGCGCCGCCTTCTTCCGGATAGACCAGCTGATTCATGTACGCGCGCAAAAACTTGGCCTCCTTTTTAAAGGCCGCACTGCGATCCACATAAGCCATACCAACCCAGATCAGCGCCAGCGGCAGAGTTGCCCCGGCCAGAAAACCGCCGAACTCGTCGGGCATCATCAGAAACAAATTCGACCAGCCGAAAAACTGGGTAATATAAATCAGCACGATCGCGAACCAGACAACGGTTACGACCAGCATCAACCGGTACAGGTTGCTGCCGAACCAGGAATTTTCGTTTTCTTCCAAAGAAGGGTTTTCGGACTTGCTTTTATGAATCATTTCAGACTTCCAGAATTATTAGAATTTGCACAAATCGGCTTTAGGTTACAGCATAATGCTTAATATTTCAATAACAAAACCGGTTCAAAGAAAAGCCTCTCCGAACCGGTTTGAGCGTTTGCGTTTTACTTATTCGATGCAGCAGTCGACGGCTTTGCGGACAAAGGCCTTCATCTTGGCCAGGGCGCTTTCCGGTTCGGCCGGCGACGCCT
>CABUBU010000011.1 GCA_902489795.1 uncultured Azospirillum sp. | reverse complement strand
GATTTTGACCCGTTTACGGGTAGCAAGTAATCTTCGCCCTGTCAGACCGTCATACGCCCTTAAGGCGTTCGCTGGCACCATTAGGGGTACACCCGCTTGAGAAGAACCACCGGCTTAGCCGGTGGGTTACTTTTTTTGTAAGTATTTTCCGGCAGTTGAGCAACGACTTATTTAAAGTTATATTTTGTAAAACAATATACAATAGTTTTCAAGAAAATTGCATTTTTGTGATAGAAAACGGAAAAATCCGCCATTAAAGGGAATAAGCAGCGTAAACTATAGTATAGCTAATGATGATGCTATCATGAATGATATTAGCATGTTGAAATCCTATATTGCTTTGCGTAAAATTTTTGCTGATGTCCGGTAGAAAAACAGGCATCGGTGGATTGGCGGCGAAATTGCCCGCTGCATATCCAAGGTGTTAAAAATAGTTTTTGATGAATATAAATTTTTGTGCAAATGTCTTAAAGAACTTAAAATCAACAACCGTTCTCCGGAGAACGGTTCGAAATTTTATTGGAAACTGAGCAGAATGATCATGGCAGCAACATATACGTTGATTTGCTGCCGACTAATGTGTTAAAGCGTTTGGCTCCTTATATAGGGTCTGTCAACAAATATATCGACAGGTTAAAAGCTGGCTATGTTTATGATATGATTTTCTTGATTAGATATGAAGCAGAGAAAGGAGAGGGATCGGTAATATACGACATGGGCAGTATTTCTATAAAAGACGTCGGCAAAATGTCTTTATACTAAAACTGGCAGTTGCAATCAAATATGCAAACGTTTTCTTGTGTCCTGTATACAAAGCCGGCAGATTTTGTGAAAAAACTCAACCGTCTGCTTGACTGGTTGGAAATCGACATTGTCGATAGAATATGGAAAAAATGCCGAAACAAAAAAAGAAAACTGAGGAAACTCAAATTTTGAACTGTCCGATGGCGGTTGTTTTTGAGTTTCCGTATAGTTTGATTTCTTGTTTGAGTGTCGCATTACCGCAGCGGCGCAGGCTGTTTTAACGGCAATTGATCACGGGCATATTTCGGAGCAATGTCGGCCCGACAACAACATTTGCCGTTTTAGCAGTCGTCGGCAACGGGTATCTTTTGAGGCGTGCGATGTGCGTGGCAGCGGCATTAGCCCTCTTGATGATAGTTTCGATTTTCATATATAGCGGGCGTATTTTTTGCGCGACATTGACATGCACAAACGAACGGCAGCCTTTGCGGTTCTGCCGCAAATTTGTTTTCCGCAGATTTACGGGGATAATTTAGTCTATTCCGATTTTCCGTGTAATGTTTAAAGTCAGCGCAGATATACACGGGCATTGTTACTTAATCCCGAATTGGTCTTTTCGCATAGTAGCGGGCGTATTTTTGCGCGACGCTGACATGCCCGGCCGAAGTGTTCAGCTTCTCCCTGATGGCTCCGATTTCCGGCGGTTCGGAAAATTTCATGTTGACGCTAATGTCTTTGCTCTCTTCGTTTTCGCCGATTTTGACGTGTTTTTTAAAACCTTCCTGCATGTAAGGCGGTAATTGGGACATGACGTTTCTCAAAGCCTGACCGTTGATTCGGGCGGCAAAAATCATGGCGTCCTGATTTCTGCGGAAGTCCATTTTACCTTTCGCTTCCAGTGACTGATGCATGTCCTGCCCGATAACAAAAACCATGTTGCCGCGATTGTTGACCAGTTTGCTGCATTTTTCTTTTTTCAAATCTTTGCTGCAAGACGGCAGAATTTGATCGTAAACGTCATAAACGGCGCCGATCGGGAATTTGTGGTGAACGGAAACGATCTGCATGTCGGCGGTTTCGTCCCGCATTTCCCTGTTCAACTGATGTTCCCGAGCCTTGCTTTCGTATTGCTGCTTGTAATCCGGATCCTGAAAAGCCAGCGCGGCAATATTGTTCTGGCCGTTTGTTAAATCGCGAATATATTTATTGTCGATCGTTTGCATATAAATATGGTAATTGCTGCTGGTGTTGTGGTTATGGTCATACTCGTATTTTTGCGACAACAGGCCGGCCACGGTTTTGAAATACAGCTCCGTGCATTTTTCCTTGTAGGCCGCTTTCCTTTTGGCTTCAATCCCCGGTTGGGCGGCTTCTTCGGGGGAAATGCCGAGCGCTTGGTCAATTTCGGCGTCGGCGGCGTCTTTGCCGACCGATTTCTCAATCATTTCCCGAAAAGCCGGATAAGTGCTGCCGAAAGAACTGCCCTGTGCCGCGTTTTTGCCTTCTGTCAGCATGGTGCCGTAAAGTTTCAGAAAGTCGGGCTTGGTGGTTCGTTTGAAATCGTCTCTCAAGTCGCAACGAAAGTCATAGTCTTTTTTGCGGACGGAGAATTCAAAAGAGGCCGTTTTGTTTTTGTCGAAAGTGTATTCTTCAATGTCTTCGCGGATCAGTTCAACGGAACTGTTTTTGCTTTTCTGCTGATTGTAGGTTTCAAAGTCTGCGGCCAGTCTTTTCTTGAAGAAACCCATTCGACTGTTTAATTCTTTGTGCAGCTTATCTGCACTTTCATTGTCTAATTCCCCCGAGCAGGCGGCGGCGGAAAGCTCGTCGGCATTCTTGATGCCTGCTTCGTGCATGAGGGTAGCGAGAATCTCGGCGCCGCTCATTTCGTGTTCGTCGACGGAACCGCCGGCCAGGCCGAAATAGCCGAGCTGTTTGTAGGCGTTGATCGCGCGGCTGCGGTAGATGCGCTCTTTCAGGTGGTCGACGCTTGCAATCTCGTCCAGACCGTGTTCGGCAACGATATCCAGGGCTTTTTCGTCCTCAAAGGCCTTTTCGTTGAGAGCGGCAATTTTTTTGTACAATTCTTCTATGTCGGCGCTGCCGATGTTCTGCGCGTCGGTTTTGCAGATTTCGATCAGCGAGAAAGTTGCCAGAATGCGGGTTTCGAGGGCGATCTTTTGGTTCGTTTTCTTTTTTCCTGGTTTTGCAGCCATTTTGTTCTCCATTGGTTGATTGTTCTCAGGATACAATATTGTCATTTTTATGTCAATAAAATGTCCAAAATTTATCTTTTAAAACCGAGTTGACTTTTTGTCCGTTTTGTCTTATACTTATGGCGTGAAAACACGATTTTGTTTTATTTTTTTTAAAAATTATTAACATGAAAGAAAAAAGATTCTTTAACAGTTATGTGTTCTTGCGGCGATATTTCAATATCCCCAAGGGCAAAAGGTTACGATGGTGCGTTATCAGAGAGAGTTCGGCCAAAGGTACGGAGTTGCGTCTCGGCGTTTCCGTTGCCGGTACGAACAAATATATTGATATTGCGCAGAGAAGAATCTTTTCGGAAACTTCTTCCGGGTTGATTGACAGATGTGTTTTTCCGGCCCGAAGAAGCTGTTTCGGTAAAAACTACGTGTACACCACCGAAAACGGCTGGTCGATCACCAAACCCAAAGATTACATCATGGACGTTTACAGAAGTTCGTGGTGGCGTCCGGGCATTACCGAAAGGGAGAGATTCCTTTAAGTAAGAAAGCCTGTCGTCCTTAACCGGACGGTCAGGCTTTCTGTTTTTTAAACCGAAGCGTCAAATCGGCAAAAGGACGGTTGTTTTTGTTTTTTGCCGGTATATCTTATAGAGGCATTGTATTTTAACGGAGGTTAACATGAAAAATCTGAAAACTGCCTTAGCCGTTTTGTTGCTGTCCGGTCTGGCGCTGCCGGCGTCGGCCGGATTTTCCGGCCCGTCCAAGAATAATGCCGCTACGGTGGCCGAAGCCAAGGAAATGCCGGACGAGAGCTATGTCGTTTTGCAGGGATATATTGAAAGCAGCCTCGGCGGCGAGGAATATATGTTCAAAGATGACAGCGGTTCAATCAAAATCGAAATTGACGACGACGACTGGAACGGCCTGACCGTCGGACCCGACGACAAAGTGGAAATTCAGGGCGAAGTCGATACCCATATGGTGAAACCGACCGACATTGAAGTTGACATTATTCGTCTGGTTAAGTAAACGGCAGACAAAAAAGCCCCCGGTCTGACCGGGGGCTCTTTTTATGATTCGAACGTCTGCGTAAGCAGGTGGATGCAGACATGCCGACCCGGCCATAAGGCTTACGCAGCTTCGAGCCGGGCATTTGAGGTTCGGAATGGTTAATATCATCGGCATTAGCCGGTGGAAGTTTATGAAAAAACGATGCTTGTCCGCGTTTTTTCAACTCTGCGTTTCAGCCGGCAGGCTCAGACGGCTTCCGGCAGACTGAGCTCTTTCAGCCGCTCGTCGATGATCAGCCGGGCGCCGGTGGAGGCGATCACTTCCTCAAGCGAAAACGCCGGATTGATTTCTTTCAGCACCAGCCCCTCGGGCGTAACCTCGATTACGCCGCGCTCGGTGACGATCAGGTCGACTTCGTTTGCCGCCGTCAGCGGCAGGGTGCATTTTTCAACAATCCGCGGCGCACCTTTGCTGGTATGTTCCATGGCGATGATCACTCTTTTGGCGCCGACCACCAGGTCCATGGCGCCGCCCATGCCGGGGACGAAGGCGCCGGGAATCATCCAGTTGGCCAGGTTGCCTTGTTCGTCAACCTGCAGGGCGCCGAGAACGGTGGCGTTGACGTGTCCTCCGCGGATCATGGTAAAAGCGGCGGGCGAGTCGAAAAACACGGCGCCCGGTTTGGTCGTTACCGCGATTCCGCCGGCATTGGTAACTTTCGGGTTGTCGCCGGCGGCGCCGTCATGCGGACCGACCCCGAGCAAGCCGTTTTCCGACTGAAAAATGACATGCATATTGTGCGGAATGTAATTGGCGACTTCCGTCGGCAGGCCGATGCCCAGGGTGATGACGTCGCCTTCGGCAAATTCCTTTGCCACCCGGCGGGCGATGATTTCGCGGCATTGTTCTTTGGAAAGCATGTTAATCCTCGTTAGATTTGACGATATAGTCGATGAAAATTCCGGGAATGGTGATTTCTGCCGGATTAAGCGGCTCGTCGCAAAGTTCGTCGACTTCGGCGATGACGGTTTCGGCGGCGGTGGCCATCACCGGATTGTAATTGCGGGTGGTGCCGTCGAGAAACAGGTTGCCGAAGCGGTCGGCCTTGCCGGCGTAAACCAGTGCCACATCTGCCCGAAGCGGTTTTTCCAGCAGGTATTTGCGGCCGTCCTGTTCAATTACGGTTTTGCCTTTTTCCACCACCGTGCCGACACCCGTCGGTGTCAGAAAACCGCCGAGTCCGGCGCCGCCGCAGCGGATTCTTTCGGCCAGCGTTCCCAGCGGCACCAGTTCCACCTCCAGTTCGCCGGCGTTCATCTGGCGGCCGGTTTCGGGGTTGGTGCCGATATGGCCGACGATCGCCTTTTTAACCAGCCGGTTGGCAATCAGCCGGCCGCGGTCATGTTCGGGATAAGAAGTGTCGTTGGCAATCAGGGTCAGGTTGCCGGTTTTGTTTTTTATGATTTCTTCAATAACTTTTACGGGGGTGCCGCAGCGCAAAAAACCGCCAACCATCAGCGAGCAGTTTTCGCGGATCATTTTTCCGGCTTCTTCCGCCGATACAATTTTTTTCATCAGTCTTAGTCTTTGTTAAAACACGGGCTGCATTATAACCGAAAAATTTTTAAAAGTCATCATTTTTCGTCGTCAGCCGTTTTTTTCAACAAAGCGGTTGATCGGCAAACGAAGAACTGATAATATTTCAAATATCGGTGTTTTTGTATCATAAGGGAAAATGAAAATGGACACGAAACGGGAAAGCGCGGCGGATTTGCGCAATCTGATCCTATATAATCCGGAAACCGGCAAAACGCGAAAAATCAGGCCGGGGTTCAGCTGGCTGTTTTTACTCATCGGACCGTTCGGTTTTTTCTTTCGCGGAATGGTCAAAGAAGGGCTGCTCTGGGTGCTGGGACTGGCCGTCGCCTGCCGCTTGTTTGACAGCGAGGTCGGTTACTATCCGCTGTTTGATTTCAAACACGTCGGTTACGGAATCGGGATCGCTTTGTCGTTTATCGGCAACTACTACTGCCTGGAAAGGCTGCTGGAGCAGGGATACAATCTGGACCGGACCTCGCCGCTTGCCGCGGCGGATACGCTCAAACGGTGTTGGAAATATCTGAAAAACGACCGTTATGCGGAAATCCGTCACAAACTGGAACAGGTCGCCGCGCGGGACGGCGCATAGAAAATGGCGGCGGTTCATCTGATTGTCGGTTATATGGGATTCGGCAAAACCTTTTTCGCCCGGCGGCTTGAGCGCGAATTGCCGGCGGTGCGTTTTACCCATGACGGGTTTATGCATGCCCTGTACGGACGAAATCTGCCGGAAGAGGAGTTTCGTGATGCTTGGCAGCGGGTTGACGCTTTGATCTGGAAGCTGACCGAAGACGTCGTTTTCCATCAGCTGCGCTGCGACAGGGAAGCGGCGCTGGCCCGGGTGCTTGCGCGCAATGCCGAAGACGATGATTCGCTTTTGATCGATCGCGCCTGTTTTGAACGCTTTTGGCCGCAGTATGAAGAAATTTCCGCGGCCGAAAATTATCCTGTCGTCAAATTTTATGATGCGAATTTTTGGGGAAAGAAATAAAAAAATGATGAAACTGCTGACGGCTCTGGTGCTTATTGAAGCTTTGCTGCTGATATGGGTTTTTGCGGTGGAACCGCGACTGCTCCGGGTCAGCCGCTATCAGCTGGAAGCGCCGGACATGAAGGGGCTGAAAATGGTTTTTGCCTCCGATTTCCATCTGACTCCGGGTTCAAAGGAAAGGCTGCGTAAAATTGTGGCGGCCATCAATGCCGAAAAACCGGATATAGTGCTTTTGGGCGGCGATTTTGCCAAAGGTCATTTGCGGTCGGTATCGATGCCGGCGGAAGAAATAGCCGCCGGTCTGGCGAAAATAAAAGCTCCGGCCGGTATTTTCGCCGTACTCGGCAACCATGACGAATGGTACGGCAAAAAAGAGATGGCGGCGGCGCTTGCCGCCCGCGGCATCACGGTTTTGCAAAACGACGGCCGGCAGATTGATTATCAGGGCATTTCCTTTTATCTCGGCGGGGTGGAAGACGTTTCGACCGGCCGTCCGGACGTCGGCCGCGCTTTGTCCGGCGCCGTCGGTGCTGCGGTTTTGCTTTCCCACTCGCCGGACGTTTTTCCCGAAGTTCCCGCCCAAACGGTGCTGACGCTGGCCGGCCATACCCACGGCGGGCAGGTTTATATTCCCGGTTTCGGTGCGCCGATAGCCAATTCCCGTTACGGACAGAAATATCTGCGCGGGCTGAAGGAGGAAAACGGCCGCCGGCTGATTACCTCGGTCGGGCTCGGTACCAGTATTCTGCCGGTGCGTTTTTGCAGCGTGCCGGAAATCGTGTCGATTGAATGGCGATGATTATTTTCTGTCCGATTATTTGATGAAAAAAACTTGCTTTCGTTGTTTTTTGCGACTATACTGAATTTGTCAACAGAATTATTAACCAATTAAAAACAGTTGTATGGAAAAGAAAGATTTTACCCAAAGCTTTTTCCGCTTTGAAATTACGCAGACCACCAAAGTTCTGATGTATAAAATCCGCATGGGTGACGGCAAACGCTGGAACATTGACGGAGAAGAAGAACGCGGTCATATTACCCTGAGAGAAATCGGTCGTTCAATGAACAATACGCTGGTTATGCTTGGACAGGGGTATATGAGGATCATCACTGCTTATAGCGGTTATGAGTATCTGATACAGGACAAGGAAAACGGCGACGGGGCGGAAGTGACCTTCAGCGGTCCGGTCAACGCGCTGCTTGCGCAAGCTCTTATGCCGCGCATGACCTATGTTCCGGATACTCTTCAAGGAATGTCTGAGGATATGACGGACTATGCACCGATCGGCGAATTTATGCGGATTCGCGAAGAGCGCCGCGTCGGCGATCCCAATCCTCAGGATGCGCACGGCTGGCGGGTGAACATGAAATTCAACAACGAACTTGTTCCTTTTTTGCCTCCGTTTAATGGGGCGGAAAGAGAAAATCCGAAAAAACGCCGTCGTCGTGAACGTGCCGGCAAATTTTCCCGCCGTTAAAATACACGGTTGTTTTTAAAATTAAAAAGAGAGCGGAACCTTTTCGGTTCGGCTCTCTCTTTTTTTGTAAAAAATCGAATTGTTACAGGCGCCCGGTCAGAAAGTCGAGGCAGCGCAGTTTTGCCAAATCTTCTTCGCCGCATTCGGGCATGAAATAACTTCTGAAATATTCTTCGGAAAAGTTTTGAACCCGGGAAATGAGGTTTTGAGCCGGGCGGTCGAAAATCTGCTGCCAGTCGTCCGCTTCAAACATAATTTCGGTTCCCGGACGCAGGCCGACGTTAAACATCCGCCTGACGTTGGGTTCGTGCGAAACGGTTGCGATCGTGTCGCCGTCCTGCCTTTCGGCCAGGGCAATCAGCCTGTTTTTGCACTCATGCGCCCGGTCGGAACAATTTTCCGCCAGCAGTTCCTCGTCTTCGGTTTCAGCCCCGTCCATTGCCAGCGCGATCACCCGTGCCGTCTGTCTGCACCGGAGTACCGGAGAAGTGAAAACCGTTGCGGCGCGGCCCGTTTCCCGCCGGATCAGCTTTGCCCGGGCGAAAACCGCCTTTGCGCCGTCGGCGTCAAGCTCTCCGCTGCCGTCGTATTCGCCGTGTCTGAAAATGATGATTCTTTTCATGATGTTGAGCTTCTTGGTAAAACAAAAGGAAAAGATAACACAAAGAAAATGCTGAAACAAGTTTTTGCTTTAAAAAAACTCTGCGGAGGTTACAATTGTCCTCTTAAGAGGAAGAAGTTATGGAATTGTCTGTTTTTTTTATGCATTGGCGCGATTTTCTCCGGAATTGTTTATCTGACGGGGAGAAAGCTTGCGTGGAAATCGCTTATGCGCCGGGAAAACAAAACGGCGGCGTTGCATTATGCGCTTAAAAATCACCGTAAAGTGCCGCTGCGGATCGTCCGCCGGCTGCTTCGGGACGGCGCCGACGTCAATCATGTCGGCGTATTCGGCGAGCCGCCTCTGGTTGCTGCTTTGTCGCGGCGTCAGCCGCTGCCGGTGATCCGCGAACTGATCAAAGCCGGCGCGTCGCTCGCCGGTGAGGGGGATTTGCGCAAAAATCCGCTGATGGCCGCGGTTTTTTATCGCAATCGGCCGGAAATCGTAAACGAACTGCTGAGTGCCGGCGCCGACCCGAAAGTCTGTCTGGACGACGGCAGTCCGCTGCTGACGGTGGCGGCCTGTTTTTATCATTGTTCCGAATTGCTGGAACTGCTGTTGGAAAAAGGCTGTGAATTAAACGGGAAAAATTTTGAGGGAATGACGGCTTTGTGTGCCGCGGCCTGCTACGGAAGTTTCCCCCGGAATATAAAACGGCTGCTGGCTCTCGGTGCGGACGGGAACATTGCCGATCAGACGGGAAAAACGGCCGCCGACTATTTGCGCGGCAATTATAAAATCGGCTGGCGGCCGGATTTGCGCCGGTTATTGCCGAAGACGAAAAAAGCGGAAACCGGAGATTTAAAAAAATAAAAAGGGGCGGTTTCCTGCCGCTCCCTTTCTTGAAATTCAGTCTTAAAAGAATGTCAGCCGAGCTCGACCAGCGGTCTGTTCTCGTTGCCGTAAACCGGAACAAAACGCTTGAACCGCACTTTTTGCACCGTTTGCGCCTGATATCTTTTGTAAGTTCCCGGAAACAGCTGGCCGCTTTCATCCAGATGTTCTTTTACCCATACCGGAGGAATGTAAGCGCGATAGCGGATTCCGTCAATTTCTACCGTTCCGTGAGCCGTGTTGTGCTTAACCCGGACGATCCGAAAAGTCAGCTTTTGGTCTTTCAGCCGCGTTTCGTAACGATGGCGCATTATGCGAACGCACCACGAAGCGAGAAACAGGTTTGCCGTCATCAGCAGCCACAGGTAGAAATGCTGCAATGTTCCGCCGGAAATCAGCAAAACGGCGCCCATATTCAAAAACATGCTGCCTTGAACCAGATTATGCCATTGTTTTTGCCGGTGCGGGGTTTTAACGGTGCGGTAAAGAATAACGGACAAAGCTGCGGTAAAATTACCCAAAGCCCACAAATACATTAAAAAGAACAGTAATTTTTCAATCATAAGCAATATGAATTTAATTGTTAATAATAATCAAATAATCAAATTGAGCACACCAATATATAAAGTTTAAAACGGAAGTCAAGGGGAAATGAGAAAAAATTTTATTATATGCCTGACAGAGTCCCCCGAGTTTGCCCGGGGCCGAATGCTTAAGGTGTCGGGACAACGCCGTTCCGCGCTTTGGACATGGCCAAAACCCCGGCTTTGCAGCTGTTTTAGAAATCCCTGCTGGGCGGGGAATGCCCGGTTTCCGGCCCGAATTTAACCGGCTTATGTGTGGCTTGGGAACACCCGGTTCGGGCGGGGATGCCTGTTTCCGAAAGGGAGAAAGAGGGACGGTTGTTTTTTTACAAAAAATGCCGTAAACTCTGCGACGCAAACATAAACAGAAAGGAAAAACATGGAACCGGATTTTTCCCGCCGCCTCTCTTCCGCCGTCTATCGGGGGGACGCTTTTGAACTGGCGCAAAATCACCTTCTTGGTGCCTATTTGTGCAGTGAAATCGACGGCGAACTGACCGTCGGCATGATCACCGAACTGGAAGTTTACATCGGCAGCTGTGACAAGGCCTGCCATGCCTGGCCGAACAAGAAAACGCCGCGGACGGCAACCATGTTCAAACCCGGCGGCTGCGCCTATGTCTTTTTCGTTTACGGCATGTATAATCAGTTTAACGTGGTGGCCGGGCCGGAAGGAACCGCCAACGCCGTTCTGATCCGTTCGCTGGAACCGGTGTCCGGGCTGGAAACGATGATGCGCCGGCGCAAATGCGAAAATCCGGCCAACCTGACGACAGGTCCCGGAAAACTCTGTCAGGCGCTGGCTGTTACCCACCGCGAGCACGACGGCATCGACCTTGGCGGAAACACCGTCTGGATCAGTCCAGGCAAAGGCGGTTATCCTTTTGTTGCCCGCCCGCGGATAGGAATTGATTATGCCGAAGAGTATAAGGACAAGCCTTGGCGTTTTTATATTAAAGACAACCGCTTTGTCAGCAAAAAGTGAATTTTGTGAGAGACGAACGAAAAAGTGAAGAAAAGGTATGCAACGTATCAACGTACGTTTTTTGCAACAAAAAACACCTTCCGTAAACAGCCTTCCGTAAGGGAATTTTGCGGAAGATATGCGGGAAACTTAAAGAAAGACGCATGCAACGCGTTGAACTGCATGTTTATGGCAACAAAAAACACCTTCCGTTTTAAGGAAGGTGCGGTGCAGATGAAAAATCAGCCTCGGAGCAGTTGTTTCCGGTGCGCCGTTTGGTTGATGAAGTCTTTGACGTAGCAACGGTTTTCTTCGCCCTGTTGGAACTCAAAAACAACCCTGTCGCCTTTTTCCGCCAACAAAATAAGCTTCGGCATCTCTTCGCCTTCTTTCAGGTTGATGAAAAAGGCGAAATAACTTTCGTCCGCGGTTACGGCCAGATATTTCAGAATGTTGTCGTCTTCTTTGCCGTGTTTGTAAAAAGGAGTCCGGACAATGCTGCGAAGGGTAACTTCTGTCTTGAATCCGTCGGCGGTTTTAAAACTTGTGTCTGCATTTGTGTTTTGGTGTTAAAAAATTAATAATTTTTTCTTTCGGAGGTTAATACGGCCTCAGTCCGTAGTTGAAGTCCAGCGTGGCGATAAGCGTTCTCAGGCGCTTCAGACAGCGGGCATTTCTTTCAATTTTTTCTTCCCTGTCCGTTTCCGTATCCTGCCAAGTCTGTACTATTTCGGCTTCGTATTTTTCAATCAGCCGCAATAGGCCTTCTCTGTGCAGAATTTCTTCAATGTACCAGTCCTGATTGATGAGCGTCAGTTTCCAGAAAAAGTCGTCAAATTCCGGAGAATCCGGAAGAATGGGGTGAGCCAGCCATTTTTTCCTTAAATTATGATTGTGCGCAAAGCTGAAAATATAGCTTCCGCCGACCAACAGATAAAGGAAAAGGGCAAACGCCGCAATTACGGGCGAGAAAAAGCAAAAAGCTAAAATTCCGCCGGCAATCCCCAGGATCGCAAAGAATGCAAATAAAGTTTTCATTTTAAATGATAGATTAAATTAATAATTATGTTCTTTGGACAAAATACCTTGGAAGGCGCCTTGTGTCAATATCAAAATGGGAGTAAAAGAACGGCAGTCCGGCAAATGCGGATAAACTTTCCGCAAGCTGGCACAAGCGGTATTGGTTCGTTTGAACTTCAAACGTCCGTTCAAAACTTTGCAAGCCTTTATGGTTGAACCGAAATGACCGCGTCTGCCTGCTCTTCGTTCTAAGCATAAAAAAAGCATCTTTCTTTTGAAAGATGTTTTTGATTTTTTTGCGGATTACGCTTGGATCGTTTTGTTGGTAAAATAACTCAAGCTGGAACAGGCGGGATCGTAATCGAATTTGACCTCGTCATTTTCCTTCGTCAGCATGAGCATATCAAAAAACTTTGATTGCATATCGGCAAAAAACGAAAATACTTTTCTATCTTCGGTGAGGATAGAACATTTTGCTTTTGTTTCTGCTTTTTTGCCATTCGGAAGAACCGGAAAAAGGCGATTCTCTGTATGGTTGCTTCGACATAAACGCTTCCGCAAATATAATTGATACTGGTTTTCATAATTTTTTGTTTAATAATTGTTTATACAGACAACAGATAACAAAAAATGCTTTTTGTCCGTCATATTTCTTGTTGTTGTCGGTTAGTCGGATTGTCCAACGAAAAATGCCGGCTGCAAACAACCGGCATTGAAAAACTGTATCTTTCGGCAGATAATTACTTCAGCTTCTTTTCAACGAATTCTTCGTGTTTTTTCGACTTTTTGTCGTATTTTTTCATGGACAGCTTTTCCGGATGGGTTCTCGGATTTTTTTCGGCAACGAAAAATGTACCGGTTCCGGCGGTGCTTTCCATTTTAACTTTAACTTTGATTGCTTTTGCCATGTCTTTATACTCTTAAAATTTTAGTGTTAAACGCAAGTTTTTCTGTAATATAGCGTTTTTTGCGGGCTTGTCAATAGCTTTTTGCGGCGGGCTTTAAAGCGCGAAAGACCGCATGTTTTGTCAACATGCGGTCTTGTTGCAGTTTGCTGCCGGCTTAGGGCCGGGCAGGGCCGAGAATGCGGGTTCCGTTCCACAGGGCGCCGACGATGTTGTCGCCTTCGCACTCAATTACGATACTGTCGCCGCGCTGGGGTTTTCGATCGCCGAAAAGGAGGCAGGGCAGCGAAAACGGCGTGGACATTTCCGGCCAGATTCCATACTTGTCGTCCCGCTTTTCAACGGAAGCGACGGTCAGATTTCTTTCTAACATAAGCAAAAAAATTAATTGGGTTGATGAATTATTGTTAAAGGGTTTTTCCCCTGACTTCCTTTCCGTTGAGAAATATCCGGGAAACAATGCTTCCGTCCGTCTGTTTTTCCTGCCGGATTCCGAACATGTCTCCGGCCTTCGGACGGGAAACGCCGCGAAATTGACTTTTGTAAATTTCGAGCGAACTGCCGTCTGTGAAAAACAAAGTGTAAAGCAAATTGCTGGTCATCACTTTTTCGATTTTTGCATCTGTCATAACGTATGAAGTTTTAATTAGTTAATAATAGTTTTTAGAAACCTTATTTTAACAAGCCCGCCGTTTTTTGTCAACCGGCCTGTTTGATCAGGCCGAATTTCTTCTTGCCCTGAGCGATTTTTATTTGTCCGTCAACAATGTCGCTTTCGCTGAAAACGTAGTTTTCGTCGCTGATCGCCCGGTCGTTGACGCGGATGCCGTTTTGCTTGATCAGCCGCCGTACTTCGCCTTTGCTGGCGCAGAAGCCGATTTCGACAAAGGCGTCGAGAACCGACAAGCCGGTGATGTTGTCCTTTTCCAGGGTCGGCAGTTCGCCGCCGATGCCGCCCTGTTCAAAAGTTTTGACCGCCGTTTCTTGCGCGGCTTTTGCTTCGTCAAAACCGCGGCAGATTTTTGTTGCCTCAAAGGCAAGGATCTTTTTGGCTTCGTTGATTTCCTGGTCTTTCAAGTCTTCCAGACGGCGGATTTCGTCTATCGGCAGGTCGGTGTAAATGCGCAGGCATTTGCCCACTTCGGCGTCGCCGATGTTGCGGAAATACTGATAATAGTCATAAGCCGGCAGTTTGTCTTCGTTGATCCAGACGGCGTTGCCTTCCGACTTGCCCATTTTCCGGCCGGCGGAGTCGGTGATGATCGGGCTGGTAAAACCGAACAGTTCCACGTCGTATTTGCGGCGGCCGAGTTCGGTGCCGGAGGTAATGTTGCCCCACTGGTCGGAACCGGCGATTTGCGCGCGGCAGCCGTATTTCCGGTAGAGTTCGCAGAAATCGTAGCCTTGCAGCAGCATGTAGTTGAATTCAAGAAAGCTCATCGGCTGTTCGCGATCCAGCCGGCTTTTGACGCTTTCCATGGTCAGCATCCGGTTGACCGAATAATAGGTGCCGATGTCGCGCAGGAAGGAAAGATAGTTGATGTCTTTGAACCAGTCCCAGTTGTCAACCATCACCGCGTCGTTTTTGCCGTCGCCGAATTTTAAGAATTTGCCGAACGATTTTTTCAGACCTTCAATGTTGTGCGCCAGCGTTTCTTCGCTCAAAAAGGGACGTAGCTTGTCTTTGCCCGAGGGGTCGCCGATGCGGGCGGTGGCGCCGCCGACCAGCGTCAGCGGCTTGTGGCCGCATTTCTGGAACCAGCGCATCATCATCAGCGGCACAATGTGCCCGACGTGCAGACTGTCGCCGGTCGGGTCAGAGCCGAGATAGCCGACGGCCGGCGTGCCTTTTTGTTCGCACTCAAAAAGGTATTGGTCGAATCCTTCCTCGTTGGTGCATTGGTTGTAAAAACCGCGTTCAAGCATAATGTTGAAAAATTCTGATTTAAAATGACTCATTTTTCCTGCCTTTATAATGAATTTTTAACGCATATTAGCATATAATTCAGAGAGTGCAATATGGATATAATTTTTTTAAAAATTAATAATGAACAACATAAAAAGCGTAATAACACTGGGAATTGCCGGTTCAACCTCTCTCGACGGGCTGGGGCTGGCTTTGATGGAAACCGACGGTATCGACGTTTATCGGCAGGGACCGGCATTTGTCATTCCTTATGAAGAGGAACTGCTTGAGCAGATACGTTCGGTTTTGGGAAAACGCGCGGATTCTCCCGAACATGCGGCGGAAATCCGCCGGGCGGAAACGGTCTTTACCGAATTTGCCGCCGCCGCGGTAAAGGATTTCGTTCGCGAAGAAGGCGTTTCCCCGGACATTCTGGGCTTTGCCGGCCATACCATATGCCACCGTCCGTCGGAACATTATACTCACCAGATAGGCGACGGACGCCAGCTGGCGGAACTGACCGGCATAAAAACGGCGGCCCGTTTTCGCAGTGCGGACATTTTGGCCGGCGGGCAGGGGGCGCCGTTTGCCCCGGTGTATTACGAGGCGCTGACGGCCAAAATGCGGCGTCCGCTGGCGGTAATTGACGTCGGCGGCACTTCGGAAGTGGTCTGGTTCGGCACCAGCGGGGAAATGAAAGCCTTTGTCAGCGGCCCCGGCAATGCGGTAATCAACGACTGGGTGATGAAACGCGGTGGTATGCATATCGACTATAACGGCAGGCTGGCGATCACCGGCCGGGTTGACGAAAAGATTCTGGCCGTGCTGATGCACCACAAATATATTGCGCTCAATCCGCCGAAAGCTTGCGATCGCACGATTTTTGCTGAAAAAATGGAACATCTGGCAGGATTGTCGCTGGAAGACGGGGCGGCAACGGCAACGGCGTTTGTTGCGGAATCGATTGCCTATTCGATGGCACTTTACCTGCCGGAACCGCCGGAAGAAGCGATTGTCTGCGGCGGCGGTGCCAAAAATCCGACCCTGATGCGTTTTTTGCGGCAGCGGCTGCCGAACGTAACGGTAAAAACCGCGGTCGAAGCCGGCTGGCAGCCGGAAGCCGTCGACGCGCAAGCGGCGGCGTTTTGGGCCGTTCGCCGGCTGCATTGGCTGCCGCTCAGTTTTCCCGCAACCACCGGCGCGGCCGAACCTGTTATCGGCGGCGAAATTTTTGAACCGCAGGGCTGATCGTTATTCTTTTTTCCCGAACGAAAATCTGATGCCGGTGACGGAAAAGCGTTTTTTTTGCCGGTTTTTGCATTCGTTTGAACGCTTTCAGATAACGGAATTTCTTTTGTTCTTCCGGCGTATATTCCGCCGGATAGCGCATAAATTCCCGCATGCGGCGGCGAAATTCCCGGCGCAGGTTCGGATCTTTCAGTAGACTGTAGTTCCAGGTGAACAGGGCCATGTTGCGGTCGATCAGATAAAAGTCCGCTTCGCGGAAAGCTTCCGGCGTCAGTTTTCGCCGCAGTCTTTCCTTCAGGCCGCAATATCCTTTCAGCTGTTGTTCGCCGAGGTCGGAAAGGCGTTTGCTCAGGCTGTGTTCGTTGTCTTTGCGGTAAAAATAAAAGACGTTGCCGCTGACGGCAAGACGTTCGGCCGCCAGCAGGGCTTCCGCCCAGAAGCACAGGTCTTCTCCGATAAAGGTGGAAAGAGGAAACTCCAGTCCCCGTTCGCGGATCATCCGTGTGCGGTAGAACTTGCCGGCGGCGGTGCCGTGAACGTAATAGAGCAGGTCTTTGCCTTCTGCGTAGTCAAACGCCCGGTCGCCGAACCGGCGGTAAAGTTCGTCAAGCAGAGGACACCTGTGATACAGTCCGTTTTCGCAGGCCGCATAGTTAAACAACAGAATGTCCGTTTGCAGACGTTCCGCTTCAAAACAAAGGTAACAGAGCGCCTGCCGGTCGATTCTGTCGTCGGCGTCGACAAACGTCAGATAACGCCCCCGTACGGCTTTGATGCCGCGGTTGCGGGCGGCGGAAACGCCGGCGTTTTCCTGATGAATGACTTTCAACCGCCGGTCGCGGGCGGCGCATTCGTTAAGAATTTTTCCCGAACCGTCGGTCGAACCGTCGTCGACGGCGATGATTTCGATTTCCTTCAGCGTTTGCCCAAACAGACTGTCAAGACATTTCCGCAGGTACGGTTCGGCATTGTAAACCGGTACGACGACGGAAACCAAAGGCGCTTCGCTCATGACACTTCTCCGAAATTGCCGAACATTTCGTCGGTTTCCGCGCAGATGACCGGCTTTCCGCTTTTTTCCGCAATCTGCCGGGCCTGCCGGCTGTTCGATTCGACAAACAGGATGCAGTCGTCGAGCCGTTTGTACGTTTCCGCCTTAAAGTCGGCGTGGCAGCCGAGGCGGATTCGTTCTTCTTTGCTGGAGACGTTGAGCATGTACAGTTTGTCATATTGCACGCCGTTTTCCCGCAGCCATTGTTCGGTTTGCGGCCGGTATTTTTCCAGCCGGCTGGTGACCAGAGCGGCGATTTTGTAACCGGGGATGTAAAGCGGCCGCGCATGCAGCAGGAAATCGACGTATTTCGGGCCGTCGTCGTTTTGTTCTTCGCTCGGGTCAAAGCAAAGGACGCCGTCAATGTCAAAGCAGGCCCGGCCGGCGACGGCATGGTTGAGGTAGTTCCATTGGAACAGCCGCGGTGTCGGCACCGTTTCAAAAAAGATGTCCGGTTTGGGGTCGGCCTTGGGATGGGAATAAATGCAGAGATACGTCAGTTCGTATTTTCCGGCAAGCGGTGCCAGAATTTCTCTGGTCTTTTTCAGCGCGCTGCCGGAATAAACGGAGTCGTCCACCACCAGCACCTGCCGGACGGTTCCTTCTTTGAGCGGACGGTTGCCGTTTGCCGGCCGGCAGCCGTTGACGAATTCGTTGAGCGAGCAGGCCGGTTTGTTTAAAAACAGGGCGATCATGTAAGCCGGGATGATTCCCGACCGCGGCACGCCGACGACAAGATCGATGTTTTCCGGCAGTTTGCGCAGATTGCTGCGGATGCAAAACGCCAGCTGGTTAAAACCGCGGAAATGCAGGTCGCTTTTTGCCGAACGGACGGGAACGGCCTTTTCCTTTTTGTGATAAGCGATTTTTATGCCTGCCAGACGGACGACGCGTTTGTTTCCCAACTTTGTTTTCTTAAACAACAGGTCTTTTATCGGTGCTTCGTCTTTGAACTGGTGTTTGAAGAGGGCTTTGGGCAAAAAAGTTTTAAACAGTTTGAGCAATTTGTGTTTCTGCCAGCGGCCGTCGGTTTGTTTGTATTCATAAGCGAAGGAATGCACGATCCGCACATAAAACCAGTCGATGATCCGTTGCCGGAAATGCCGCCGTTCGAGTTCATCGCGCACATAACGCGCCGCCAGAACGATGTTTGCGGCACAGCGTCCGCGTGATGCCGAAATATTGCCGGAAATGCCGATGCGGTAGTTGTACAGGGCTTCCCGGACGGTGCATATCCGCGCGGCTTCGGCTAGGGCAAGCGCACCAAAAGCAACGTCGTTGCAGGAAGAAAGGTTTTGGAAGCGGATGTCTTTGTCAACGACAAAATCGTGACGGTAAAGTTTGTTCCAGACGGCGGAGTTGGTGAAAAGGAACGTTCCGGCATCCGGCAGGGAAAACGGTTCCGCCGGCGGCAGCCGGTTAACGGCAAGGGTGTTTTTCATCGGCGTCGTTTTTCCGTCAACGTCTAAAAAATTTGCCTGACAAATCACCATGTCGCTGTCGGTCTCTTCTCCCCGGCGGTACATTTTTTCCGCCAGATCGGGGGCGGCAATGTCGTCGGCGTCGGCAAACCACAGCCATTTGCCGCGTGCGGCTTCAATGCCGCGGTTGCGGGCGGCAGCCGCGCCGCTGCGCTTGAGGAAAATGACCTTCAGTCTTTTGTCGCGGGCGGCATATTCGGCAAGCAATTGCCCCGAACCGTCGGTTGAGCCGTCGTCGACGGCGATGATTTCGATTTCTTTCAGCGTTTGTTTAAGCAGACTTTCCAACGCCGGTTTCAGGTAAACGCCGGCGTTGTAAACGGGCATGATGACGCTTACCGGGATACTTTTCTCTGCCATGATGATGTTTTCTCCGTAATAAAAAAGCAAAACCACCTTGCAAAGGTGGTCGGAGAGTTCAACATCACACATAATCACATGACCTTTTGGCCTTTAAATCCGCAAACGGATTCTGAACATACGCCAAAAGCTCCCCGACCATATTCCGGTTAGGGAAAGATAACGGTGCATAATATATGCACGAAAAATAACGATGCCACATACCATGCACCGGATTATGTAGAGCTGTTGAAGGCTCCGCACCCTTAAAAGGTGCTGAAATGCAGATCCTGCATTCTGCCGTCCAGAATAGAGGGAATAAAACAAAAGTCAATATCTGTTTTGCGGCGGAAAAGGGCAAAAGAAAAACCTTTCTGCCGCCGGCAAAAAGGTTTTTAAAAGGAGAAAACGTTCACCCAGAAAGAGCAAAAGGCCGTTTTTTGAGGAACGGGAAGATTTGTCAAGCGTTTGCGGAAAAACAAAGGCTTATTCGTTTTCTGTTTTTTTGTCATCATCGGCAAACAGCAGCAACAGCCAGATGATGACGCATGCAGCGATCATGATGTATAAGTTTTAGTGGTCAGAATAATTGTTTGCTGAAAGTTTTTGTATCACGGGAACAAAAAAAATTCAAGGCCTTTGACGCCTTGAAAGTTTTTGGGCAAAAAAGACGGAAAAACCGTCCTTATGTGCGGCAAACCGCGGCTTCGTAGTCGTATACGGTTTTGCCGCCGGCATAGTCGGCTTCGATGATCACGACTGACTGCCTCTGCCCAAGTGCCTTTTGCGCTTCCTCGTGCAGTTTGTCCAAAACCAGAATGTCTGCCGCCGACCGGTAAAGCAGCGCCGATTCGCCGCCGTTATAGAAGATTTCCGGATGATGTCCGGGAGCGTTTTCCCCGGCGGGAATGACAAATGCCAGCCGTCCGTCCGCGCTGATAACGGCCTGATAGTCTTTGGCACACTTCATCTTCAGGACAATCCGCCGCGGGCCTTGTCGGCCAGATTTTTCAAAACGAAGATGCTGCCGTTTTCCATAGCCTTGGTACTGATATCAACAGCTTTTTGAGTCTTTTTCATCAAAAAATCAGCAGTAGGGGTGCCGAGCGAACAGCCGGAAAAATGCTGTGCCAGATCGACACCCTCCTTCAACAGAATACCGTTTGCTTCGCAGCCGCAGCGGGCAACTGTTCCCAATCCTTTAATCAGACCGTATTTTACAAGCGTTTCCGCTACCGTAACGCCGCCGCGGGCGATTTTTTTGCCGTCCATGTCTTGTTTCCTTTGTTCCTTATAATCCCTTATAGACAAAATATATCTTATTTGGACGCAAAGTTCAAGCAAAAGATGTGCAGAGCAAAAGCGGTTGTCTGATTTTTTTTATCGGTTATATTGAAAGCAACAGGGAGAAAAACATGACGGAAGAAGAAAAAATGCGGCAGGGGCTGCTGTATGACGCCAATTATGACGAAGAACTGCTGGCCGAACGCCGCCGCTGCAAGGAACTGTGTTTTGAATATAACCGGCTGTCTCCGGCAAGGGAAGACGAACGGCGGGCGCTGATCCGCCGGCTGCTCGGCAGGACCGGACGCCGTTTTGAAATCAATGCCCCCTTTTGGTGCGATTACGGCCGAAACGTTGAAATCGGCGAAAACTTTTACGCCAACCATAATTGCGTTATACTTGACGGGGCAAAAGTCGTTTTCGGCGACAACGTTTTTGTCGGTCCGAACTGCGGATTCTATACCGCCGGGCATCCGCTTGACGCCGGACTGCGCGGCCGGGGGCTGGAATACGCGCGGCCGATAACGGTCGGCGACAACGTCTGGATCGGTGCCGGCGTCAGCGTTTTGCCGGGCGTGACGATCGGCAGCGGCAGCGTGGTCGGCGCCGGCAGCGTGGTCAATCGCGACATTCCCGCGGGCGTGGTGGCCGCCGGCAATCCCTGCCGGGTGATTCGCCCGATTGCGGAAACGGACCGGCCGCGGGAAGATGCTGCCGGTGAAAGTCGGTGACATAAGCGCTTGACTCGGCGGCGTTGTTGTATTAAATTAACGGCTCGTAAGTTTTACCGCAGGGTTTTTGTTTTATGTGCAGTTTTTTGATACGTTCCTTTTTCATTATTATCCCCTAAGGGGATTATACTTTTTGCACATAAAAATTCAAATTTTC
The DNA here is from genome assembly GCA_902489795.1 of uncultured Azospirillum sp. GTDB lineage: Bacteria > Pseudomonadota > Alphaproteobacteria > RF32 > CAG-239 > JAFUYI01. The sequence goes on along the minus strand of CABUBU010000011.1, from coordinate 33,105 downwards.
TAAATCAAAATAAACTTAAAAAAATATAGCAGAAATTTAAGGTGTTGGATTAATGACGAAACATTATGCTGAACAACAGGCAAAACCGGATTTTGCCGAACTGGAAAAACGTGTTCTCAAATTCTGGGAAGAAGACAAAACCTTTGAGAAATCGGTTCATAACCGCGACGGCGCGGCCGAGTTCGTTTTTTACGACGGACCGCCGTTTGCCAACGGTACCCCTCACTACGGGCACATCATGGTATCTTATGTCAAAGACGTGGTCGCCCGTTTTCAGACCATGAGCGGCAAAAAGGTTGAACGCCGCCTGGGCTGGGACTGCCACGGCCTGCCGGCCGAAATGTCGGCGGAAAAGCAGCTCGGCGTTTCCGGCCGCAAACAGATAGAAGAGTTCGGGGTTGAAAAGTTCAACAACTTCTGCCGTCAGGACGTACTGAAATATTCCAACATCTGGGTCGACATGTTCAAGCGGATCGGCCGCTGGGTAGACTTTTCCCACGATTACAAAACCATGGATCTGCCGTTTATGGAAAGCGTCATTCACAATTTTAAGGATCTTTACGACAAGGGGCTGATTTATGAAGATTTCCGCGTGCTGCCTTATTCCTGGGCGGCAGAAACCCCGCTTTCCAACTTTGAGGTTAACCAGGGCTATCAGGATAAAACCGATACCGCCATCACCGTTTTGTTCAAGCTGGAAAACGGCATGAAAATTCTGGTTTGGACGACCACGCCGTGGACGCTGCCTTCCAACCTGATGCTGGCGGTCGGCAATGACATTTCCTACGCGGTGATGGAAGAGGACGGTCAGAAATATGTTCTGGCGGAAGCTTTGCTCGGCCGTTACAAGCAGCAGCTGGCCAAAGCCGAACGGGTCGGCACTCTCAAAGGTTCCGAACTGGTGGGCTTAGGTTATGAGCCGATGTTCCCTTATTTCAAACATCTGAAGGAAAAAGGCGCGTTCAGGGTTTTGTCGGGCGAGTTTGTTTCGACCGAAGACGGCACCGGTGTCGTCCACATCGCTCCCGGTTTCGGGCAGGACGACTTTGAAGCCTGCCGCGCTTATGACGAAAACTTCCCGGTTGTCTGCCCGGTCGACGAAGCCGGCAAGTTCACTGCCGAAGTTTCCGATTATGCGGGCAAGCAGGTGTTTGAGGCTAACGAACCGGTGATGCAGTGGCTGAAACAAAACGGCCTTCTGGTCAAAAAAGAACAGTATACTCACTCCTATCCATTCTGCTGGCGTACCGACACGCCGCTGATCTACAAGGCGATGAGTTCCTGGTTCGTCAAGGTAACGGATTTCCGCGACGAGATGGTGCGGCTCAATCAGGAAATCAACTGGGTGCCGGAACATATCAAAGACGGCCGCTTCGGTAAATGGCTGGAAGGCGCCCGCGACTGGTCGATCTCGCGCAACCGTTTCTGGGGAACGCCGATTCCGGTCTGGAAGTCGGACGATCCGAAATATCCGCATGTCGACGTTTTCGGCTCGATTGCCGAAATCCGAGAGAAAACCGGCATTGAGGTAACCGATCTGCACAAACCCTATATTGACGAAGTGGTTTACCCGAACCCTGCCGATCCTACCGGCAAAAGCATGATGCGCCGTGTTTCCGACGTGTTTGACTGCTGGTTTGAATCCGGTTCGATGCCCTATGCGCAGGTTCATTATCCTTTCGACAACAAAGAATGGTTTGAAAATCATTTCCCGGCCGATTTCATCGTCGAAGCGATGGATCAGACCCGCGGCTGGTTTTATACTCTGACCGTGCTGTCGACCGCGCTGCATCACAAACCGGCTTTCAAGAACTGCATCTGCACCGGGCTGCTGATGGCCGAAGGCGGGCAGAAACTGTCCAAACGGCTGAAAAACTACCCCGACCCGGCAATGGTGCTCGACAAGATCGGTTCCGACACGCTGCGCTGGTTCCTGGTTTCTTCGCCGGTGTTAAAGGGCGGAAACCTGGCCGTCGATCAGGAAGGAAAGGAAATCGTGAAAGCGGCGCGGGTAGCGCAGATTCCGTTCTGGAACGCTTTTTACTTCTTCACCCTCTATGCCAACGCCGAAGGCTACAAAGCCAAGGAAGTCAACACTTCGGGCGAGTTTCTGGACAACTATATTCTGGCCAAGTTGAAAAAGCTGTCGGCCGAAGTCAGGAAGGGGCTGGATACTTATGACGTTGCCCATTCCTGCAGCGAAATCGCCGCCTTTATGGAAGTTTTGAACAACTGGTACATCCGCCGCACCCGCGACCGCTTCTGGGCAGGCGACAATCAGGCGTTTGACGTCCTTTATACCGTTTTGGTCAATTTGTGCAAAATTATGGCGCCGTTGATGCCGTTTACGACCGAGTATGTTTATCAGGCACTGGTCGATGCCGAAGCTTCCGTTCACCTGACGGATTATCCGCTGCTGGAAAATGTGGCGGCGGACGACGAACTGGTTCGGCAGATGGATTTCGTTCAGGAACTTTGTTCGGCCGGAAAATTCGTTCGCGAGGAAAAAAATCTCCGCAACCGTCTGCCGTTGAACGGTCTGACGGTTGCCGGCAGTGGTCTGGACTTTTTGAATGACCGTTACCGCGAGATAATCAAGGACGAACTGAACGTCAAACGGGTCAACGTCGATGGTGACGTCGGTGCCTATGCGGCGCAGTCGCTGTACCTTTATACGCCGCTGCTCGGCAAAAGGCTCGGCAAAGACATGGGCAGGGTTATGGCCGCTTATAACGAATATAAAAAGACCGGCGTTCCCTGCTGGGCAGACGGCGACGGCGGCATCTCGGTTGCCGGTATTTTTCTGACGCCCGATCTGTATGAAGAACGTCTGGAAATTTTGGACGGCAAGGCCGGCAAAGCCTTTGCCGACAACAAGGCGGTGGTGGTGCTTGACACCGAAGTGACCGAAGACCTGGTCAAAGAAGGCATGGCGCGCGACTTTGTCCGTTTGGTACAGAACCTGCGCAAGGAGAAGAACTTTGACATTTCCGACCGCATCCGTCTGTGCTGGCAGACCGACGACGAAAAACTCCGTCAGGCTCTGCGCGAAAATGAGGAATATATCAAAGTTCAGGTACTGGTGCCGACGGAAGAAAAAATTTCCGAAAGCTGTGCCGGCGGAACAACGGCCGAAATCGAAGGGGCTTCCGTCCGTTTTGATGCGGAAGTTGTTTCGTCCCTGAAGAAAGGAGCGTAAAAACATCATGAGGTTGGCATTGTTTCAGCCCGACATGCCGCAAAACACGGGCACCATGCTTCGGCTTGGTGCCTGTGTTGACGTGGAGGTGGACATCATCGAACCCTGCGGTTTTGTCTTTGACGAACGGGCACTGCGCCGTTACGGCATGGATTATCTGGAATTGGTCAAATACCGCCGCCACAATTCGTGGGACGACTTCTGCAGTTATGCCTACGGACATCCGGAAGAATACGGCCGAATTATCCTGCTGACCACTAAATCGCCGCTGCCTTATTATAATTTTGAGTTCCGTCCGAATGACGTTCTGCTGGTCGGGCGCGAAAGCGCCGGCGTGCCGGAAGCTGTGCACAATTCGGTCGACGCCCGGCTGACCATTCCGATGACGGAAGTCGCGCGCTCGATTAACGTGGCGGTTTCCGCCACCATGGTTTTGGGCGAGGCGCTGCGGCAGACGCATATGTTTCCGGCAAAATAGAAAATTTGACGAAAAAATGAAAAAAACAGGCTGGATTTATGCTCCGAAATATGGTATAGTATGCCCTGTTTTTGTGAAAACAAGGATTTTAGGGGCATTTTTTAACATATGGGAAAACAGGTCATGAACAAAAAAACAACATCGAAAATTGCATTCAATTCCGGCGAATTTGTCGTTTATCCGGCTCACGGGGTAGGAAAAGTTGCCGACATTTCCACCCAGAAAATCGGGGGAGCTGAATTGGAATTGATCGTTGTTAATTTTGATAAGGACAAAATGACGCTGCGGGTTCCGCTCAGCAAAGCCGAAAGCGTCGGCCTGCGCAAAATTTCCGAAACGCCGGTAATGGACGAGGCGCTGGGAGTATTGAAAGGCAAGGCCAAAGTGAGAAAAATCATGTGGTCGCGGCGTGCGCAGGAGTATGAAAACAAAATCAACTCCGGCAGCCCGGTTGCCATCGCCGAAGTGGTCAGAGACCTCTACCGCCGGGAAAACCTGTCGGAGCAGTCTTACAGCGAGCGCCAGATTTATGAACAGGCGCTGGATCGTCTGGCCAACGAATATGCCATCTGCAACAACATCAGCGCGGGCGACGCCACCAAAAAGCTGCTGGACATTCTGGCTTCCGACGTTGCGGCGGAATGATTTTTTGTACGGATTATATTGCGGGCGGCCCCTTGCGGGCCGCTTTTTTGTATGACGAAAAAAGGCCGGATCGGGAGCTTTTTCTGTCTGCGGGGAGATAAGGTCTTTTGTTGCCGCTTAAAATGACGCGCCCCGGGTTGGGTCTTTCGTCTGCGGAGGGATAAGACAGGGGGAAGATGCGGCTGACGGGAAACCGCGGGACGGAAAATATGAAACGGGGTGCGGCAGCGGTTTTTAACCGCATTTTAACCAGCCGGTGCTACAAGAAAAAACGAAAAAGATGCCGGATTTTTTATGGAGACTGTCAATGAAAAAATTACTGTTGCTCGGGGCTTTTGCTTTGCTGTCGGCCTGCAGCCTGGCTCCGAAAGAAACTTATCCGTACAACATCAGCGAAAAGGAATGGAACGAACTGTCGGTAAAAGACCGGGCGCGAATTCGCCGCGATTTTTATTTTTACGAAAAAGGCACGATGAATTTTGTTAATCCGGATCTGGAAATCGAAGGCAGAGCGACTCCGGCGCCGGCTTTTGACACCCGTCGTTCCGATTCCGCCGCACAAAACGGCCGATAAAAAGGAAAGTATGTCTGTACGGCGGTTCCGGCAGCGGCCGGAGCCGCTTTTTTTTGCGTTTTTTTGGCGGAAAGCGGAAAATGTCGTTTAAAATGTGCATAACTTTGTGAACAATCGGATTCCTCGATTGCAAAAAATTCAGACTCCTAATAACCTTTGGTTAAGAAAGATTAATAAAAGGTTAAGCAGATGACGGATACGGATGACATGATCGTGATGGAAGAAGGTGACGTTGTAATTACCGCCGCTTCCGAGTTGGTCGATTCTTCTTACCGCGCCGGAGAGGAGTTCCTCTGGGGTTACTATTTCTGCATTGAAAACAATTCCGACGAAAAAATTACTCTGCTTGGCAAAAACTGGAACATTACCGATGACAGCGGCCGCAGTTTCTGCGACGATTCGGACGGTTTCAGCGGCGAAATTCCCGAGCTGGAGCCGGGAGAATATTTCGAGTTCAGCGCCACCGCGCCGCTCAAGGCTGCTCATGCGGTTTTCTACGGCAGTTGCAAAATTTTGAAAGGTGCGGCCAAAATTGCCGAAAGCGTGCGTCTGCCGGTGTTGACTTTTGATGCTGCTCGCGGGCGGCAGCCTGCTGCGGTTTTGAACTAAATATTTTTTGTCGGACAGAAGCTATAAAAAAGAACCGCCGGTGGTTCTTTTTTTATGGTCTGCTTATGGAAAACCCCGGGTTTTGCCCGAGGTTAAATGCCAAACCAAAGTGTTGAGCCTCCACTGCCCCACACCGACGAACATGGTAAAACCGCCAGGTTTAAGCTATTTTAGTCCCCCGGTTTACCGGGGGATATTTGTTCGGCAAAGACTTTGGAACGGCAGAAATTATTTGCTTTCCGCAAATAAGTCAAAATCCATCGTTAGTTGATTTTGCTCCTCATCTTCGCCAAGCTGTTCGTTTACCCGGTTATGCACAACAGGTTCCTGACGACGATATTTTGCTTTAACGCTTTCGTCAATCGGTCGGCTTTTTCCGCTGCCAGAACGCTCAACCAGCTCAATGGAAATACTCTTGCCGTAAAACTCAAGCAGCAGAGAATAAGCATTCCACTGAGCGTTGTTGCCTCTTTCCAGCGCATCTATCATCTGCCACGGCACGCCGCTCTGTTTGGCAACATGTGCCAGACAAAGGTTGTGGCTGCGCCGATAATCTCCCAGTTTGCAACCGATTTTGCGCATAATGTTCGCTCTTGATTTTTTTTGCCTAGATTCATGTTTGTAACTCCTTAATTTTGTTTATGATAAAAAACAAAACCGCCCGGAACAAATTCCAAGGCGGGGAGTTAACGACTGTTAGAACGCAGTCTGCCTTATTCGTCATACCGTTAAAGATATGCTTATATCGGCAGCTCCCCTTAAGAGGAGTTGCTGTTGTCCTAAAGGAGCCGTTACACTCCGCCCCCGGTCTCCCGGATGCGGGATTGATATTAAAGAAATTACCGCCCGTTGGCAAGCCCTTTCTTTTAATCAACACTCCCTTTGTTTTGCTTATTTACTTTGATTTAAAACAAAACTCACCTTGGTAAATACAAGGTGAGGGAGTTCGTAACTGCATGTAATCAGTGTGCGTTATTCGTCCGGAAAAACCGACTTATGTCCGCACCTCCCTCTTAAAGGGCTTTTTTATTTACATGAGGAGTTACGACACTCCGCGCCCGGCCTCCCGGATGCAGGATTGATATTAAAGAAATTGCCGCCCGTTGGCAAGAGCTTTCTTTTAATCACCCCCCCTTTGTTTTGCTTATTTACTTTGATTTAAAACAAAACTCACCTTGATAAAACCAAGGTGACGGGATTGCTAAGCAAAAACAACCGTTGCTCCGGTTGTTTTTGTCTGTAAAATCTTTGTAACATCTTAATGAGCAAGGAAAGCGTGAGCGACCGCAGCGAATTTAGATGCCTAAGTGAAGAGAACTGTACAAGAACAATATACCTTATTCGACACATTAAAAATGTGCTTATATCAGTATCTCCCTCAAAAGCAGGGATTACATCTAGAATGGAGCTCTGACACTCCGCACCCGGCCTCCCGGATGCAGGGTTGATATTAAAGAAATTACTACCGATTGGCAAGCGGAAATTTAATCAGTTTTTTTGAGGGAGAGGAAGAAGCGGAAAAAGCGTAGCGAAAGGGGATAAAGGAAGAGAGAACGAATACGGGAGAAGTGAGGCCGGGGACGGGGTTGAAGCGCGGAAGCGGAAACGGATGCGAGAACAAGAGCAAGAACAGGTGTGAATACAGGTATAGAAGCGGGAGTAAGCGTAAGAGCAGAAGTGCGGGTGTGTGAGGCGAGTATGACTGCAAAGGAGAGAGCGGGAAATGTGTAATAGGTAGTGTTATCCCGAACGTCTCCCTATTGTCATCCCGAAATTGTTTCGGGATCTCGCGAGTAAAGGGAAGAAAAAGGGGAGAAAAAGAAGAGAAGAAGAAAGAAACGGGAGGAACAAAGAATACAGAAAGTTGAAACGGGACAAGAGACGCTGAAACAAGTTCGGCATGACAAATTTGGACTGGTTCGGCATGACAGAATGGAGAAGTTCAGCATGACAAACGGAGTGAACTCATAAGCCGCTCGGGAAGAATTTTTAATTCGGTTCTACAAAGTTAAAGCTTGTAAAGCGGCACAAAAAAAAGGCTCGGATTTAATCCTGAGCCTTACAGTTAACAAACCTGATTTATTTGTCGTAATCCTGAATGTATTCGGAATCGGCAACATACATGTTCAGATATTTGTTGATGTTCATCTGCATGCGGGCGTTGAATTCCTCAAACAGTTTTTCGACCATGCTGTTCCAGTATCTTTCTTTGTCCTCGATGCTGGTGTCGACCGGGATGGTCAGTTCGCGCCAGGCTTCAAGAGAAGTTTCCGCGCTGGAGAAATTATAGGGGTCGTTGACTTTTAAAACCACCGACAACTTGGCGCGGTATTTCAGGCTGTCTTTTTCAAACAGTTTGTCGGATTTGACCACTTCTTCGGTTACGCTTGCGTCCTTGATGATGAAAGTCGCCTGCTTGTCGGAAGAAAAGTCAACCGCTTTCAGCCGATCGGTCGCCCACAGTTTGGCCGTTTTTTCGATCGAAACCGGGAACAGGTGCTCAACGTTCGGACGGGTGAAGGAAGGCGTAAATTCGGAAACGACTTCCACTTTGTTGACTTTCAGGTTGACAATGCCGTCGGCGTTAAAACGGGGTTCGTTGTATTTTTGCGGAACGGCTTCGTCGGTGGAGGCGCAGGCGGCCAGGCCGGAAACGAGTACCGCGGCGCAAAACATAGAAAGAATTTTTTTGATCATTGGTCCAATCCATAGTTGTTAATACGGTTTATACTTGTAAATTCTATTTTATTGTTTAACATGCCGTTTATATAAAAATCAAGTGAAAATAGGATGTTTGCAATGGAAAATGACGAAAAAAAGCCGGTTTCTCCCCGCCAAAAGCGGAAAATTACGCCGGAACGCTTAAAAAACATCGCCCTTTATTACCTTGAACGCTTTGATTCTTCTGCCGACAACCTGCGCCGGGTGCTGAGCCGGCGGGTTTTTGACCATGCGCGGGAAAATCCGGATTTTGACCGGCGGCAGGCGGAATCCTGGATTGAAGACATTATTGCCGGTTTCAAGCGCGTGGGCTACCTTGACGACGCCAGATATGCGGAAGCCAAAATTTCCGCTTATCTCGCGGCCGGCAAACCGGAACGCTGGATTCGTCAGAAAATGAAGCAAAAGGGCGTGGAAGAAGAAGTGACGGACAAGATTTTGTCGGCGGCGGAAATTGACGAGGAGAAAGCGGCCGAAAACTTTGCCCGCAAAAAGAAAATCGGCCCTTTCCGCAAAAGCGGGGAAGAGCGGAATGCCTGCCGGCAGAAGGACCTGGCGACTCTTGTGCGCGCCGGATTTGTCTACGAGGTTGCCAAAAACATCATCGGCGGCGAATTTTTTGAAGAGAGCATATAAAAGGTTTGTAAATTTACTTTTCTTAAGCTATGATAAAAAGCCGGCAGGATAAATGGTTGCAGGGGTGAAGATGGCTTCCGACGAAGAAAAAATAGCCGCTCTGAAAGCGATAAGGGACAAAGCTCGCGCCTCCCGTCTGGAAATGGGGGAAGACGGGGCGTTTGCCGTTTATGACGAAGAGGAAGACGAAGACCTGCGCCGCGCCTATCCCGAATATGCCGCCGGCGGAAATATTAGCGCCGAAAAGAAAGAGCCCGCGGAGAATGAGAGGGACTTTATGCCCCGCAAAGAGGTTTTTGCCGCGGATGAATATTTTCCGGAAGATGATGACGAATATGATGAGCGGGAGCGTTATGAAGACCCCGCCGGTTATGACGACGAAGAAGACTACGACCGGCCGGCGGAAGATGAAAGCGGCCGCCTGCCGGCAGATGACGAAGAAGCGGACGAAGATGAAGATTCCCGCCGCGCCGATGATGACGATGAAGAAGATTATGCCGCTGTCGGCGACGATTATGACGACGGGGATTATGACGGTCCGGCGGAAGATGGCCGGGATTTTGACGATTATGACGAGGATGAAGACGACGACGGCGGGGCGGAAGACGAAGACCTGCCGCTGCCGTCGAACGATGATGACGACGGCGGCGGACCAGACCCCTGGCATGCCGTTTCCCGCTCTCCCGAAGATGATCTGCCGATATTAAATATCGAATTTAACGGCAAAAACCTTGAAAACGGCGAGTTTGACCACGAGGATCTGTCAAACGCTAACTTTTCGGCCGCCAACTTGTCAGGTGTCAATTTCTCCGGTTCCGATCTGCGGGGAGCGGACTTTTCCGGCGCCAACCTGACCAACACCAACCTTTCCGGCGCCGACCTGACGGGAGCGGTATTTGCCGGTGCCCAGCTGATCGGCACCAACTTTACCGGCGCAGTCATGAACAACGTGGTGCTGACCGACGTTTATTTTCAGGACGCCATTCTGCTCGACATTACGATTGACGACATCAGTCTGGAGGAATTGCAGGAGCTGATTGAATACCTGGCGCAGTATTATCCGCACAAGCTCAATCTGACCCGCATCAATCTGACAATGCTCGATCTGCGCAAAATTGACCTGAGCAGGGTCAATCTCCGCGGCGTCGACTTTACCGGCGTTGACTTTACCGGCGTCAACATCATGGAACTGGACTTAAGCGAATGTATCATCACTCCCGAACAGATCGCTCAGGCGCTCGGGCACGTACCGACGGCAATGGAACTGAAAAAAATTCTGGCGCCGAAAAAGAAAGTCCGCAAAACCGGAAAGTTCATCGACTTTACCGACTTTTTCTTAAACGATGCGCGCAATTTCGGGGTTTACAACGTTTCCGGTTTTAAGGGCATGGATGTGGAAAATCTGGTAAAGTTCGGTCAAAAGGTGTTCAAACACAAGGAAAAAGCGCCGGTGAAGGACGAAGAGGCGCTGGAACATATCCGTCAGCAAAACAAAGCCAACAAGGAGGAACTGCGCAGCGTGATCGAAGAACGCAAACGCCGGGTGCTGGAAGCCAAGCGTCGGCAAAAGGAAAATCCGGAACTCTTTAACGGCCGCGACCGCGGCGGTTATCAGCGGTAGGAGCGGCCATGGAAGACACTTTGTTTTCGCAGAAAGTCAAACGCCCGCTGGCCGACCGTTTGCGTCCGCAAAACCTGAGCGAAGTGGTCGGGCAGGATCATGTGGTGGGGCCGGATGCGCCGCTCGGGCGGATGGTGAAGTCGGGCAAAATCACCTCTTTCATTCTCTGGGGGCCGCCCGGCTGCGGCAAAACCACCATTGCCCGCCTGATCGCCGAACATACCAATTTGTATTTTGAACAGATTTCCGCCGTTTTTTCCGGCGTTGCGGACTTGAAAAGGGTTTTTCAGTACGCGCAGGAACGCCGCGCCAACCAGGGCAAGGGCACGCTTTTGTTCGTAGACGAAATTCATCGTTTCAACAAGTCGCAGCAGGACGGTTTTCTGCCCTATGTGGAAGACGGCACCGTCATTCTTGTCGGCGCCACCACCGAGAATCCCTCGTTTGAGCTGAACGCGGCGCTCTTGTCCCGCTGCCAGGTATTTGTTTTAAACCGCCTGAATTCCGACGATTTTGAGGAACTTTTGCGTCGTGCGGAAAAAGAAACCGGGCGCTGGCTGCCGGTTGATGACGAGGCGCGCGAACTGATGAAGGCCACCGCCGACGGCGACGGGCGCTATATCCTCAACTTGGCGGAAAGCGTGTTGAACTATGCCAAAGAAGGCGAGGTTTTTGACCGGGAAAGCCTGCTTAAAATCATCCGTTCGCGGGCGCCGGTCTATGACAAGGGGCGCGACGGCCACTACAACCTGATTTCTGCCGTGCACAAATCATTGCGCGGTTCCGACGTCGACGCCGCCCTTTACTGGGTGGCGCGGATGGTGGCGGCTGGCGAAGATCCGAAATACATTTTCCGCCGTCTGACCCGTTTTGCGGTGGAAGACGTGTCGATGGCCGATCCCAATGCCGTCACTCAGGCGATCGCCTGTTGGGACACTTATGAACGGCTGGGGTCGCCGGAAGGCGATCTGGCTTTGATGCAGCTGACGGTTTATCTGGCCACCGCGCCCAAGTCGGCCGGTGTTTACAAAGCCATGCACAAAGCTTTTGACCTGGCCAAAAAGACCGGTTCGCTGATGCCGCCGAAACATATTTTGAACGCGCCGACCAAACTGATGAAGGAACTGGGGTACAATCAGGGCTATGTTTATGATCAGGATCTGGAAGACGGTTTTTCGGGGCAAAATTATTTTCCCGAAGGGATCCGCCGACAGAAGCTTTATTTCCCGGTGGAACGCGGTTTTGAACGCGAAGTGAAAAAACGGGTGGAGTATTTTGACAAACTCCGCCGCGAAAAGAACAAAAACAAACAGCAGGAGGAGGACGGACAATGATTGAACTGGCGGAAGACGAACGGCAGGTTTTTACCGAACGGATGGTGGCCGAGGCGCTGAAAGGAAAAACGCCGTCGGAAAATCCGACTTTTTATGCTCTGGTCGGCGCGCCGGGGTCGGGCAAGTCCACCCTGGCGTCAACCATTGACAACGCGGTGGTCATCTCTTCCGATCATGTCATTGCCGAATATGCGAAAACGCTCGGCATCGATATTCGCGAAGATTTTTGTGACCGGGAGGTCGGCCGTTTTGCCACCGTGGTGTCAAATGAAATTTATAAGGCGGCGGTCAAAAACAAAATGAACATCGTCTATGACACTTCGGTGCTGCAAAATACGTTCAAAATGTTGGAACATGTTCCGAAGTTTGGTTATCAAACCAAACTCAAAGTCATGTTGGTTGACGAATATCAGGCGGCGATGAACGTGGTCGAACGGAAAATGGACAACGACGACGCTTTTTCCCGCCACCGGCAGCTGCGGGAAAAGTTCGGCTACCCTTCGGGCAATCCTCTCGGCGTGAAACCGAGCGTGTCGATGAACGTGTCGGCGGCGGTGGAAGAATTTGTCATGCAGGCGGTCGAACGCGGTTATCCGCTGGAAATTTACGAATTCGGCAAAAAGGAACCTTCTTTTAAGACCGGCGACGATTTTGACAGGTTTATCGAAAGTCTGGAATTGATTCCGATGGAACGGCATCTGGAACGCTGCGAAAAACTGAAACGCCGGGCGGACAATGCCGGTCGGGAAGAAGATTTCATGCAGCTGATGGCTCTGAAAAAAGAAATGATGGAAAGAAAATAAGTTATGTCTGTGGAACTGATCAAGGTAAAGGAAGCCGACGACGGCATGCGGCTGAACCGCTGGTTTTTGAAATATTATCCGAACCTGACGCTGGGGCGGCTGCAAAAGCTGCTGCGCACTAAGCAGATCAAGGTTGACGGCAAACGGGCGGAAGCCTCGCTGAAGCTGGCCGCCGGGCAGGAAGTGCGGATCCCGCCGTTAAAAGAAGGCGAAGCCGCGGCGGAAAAAAGCGCCGAACTGGCGCCGAAGGAAATCGATTTTATCCGCAGTCTGGTAATTTTCAAAGACGACAACGTGATTGCGCTCAACAAGCCTTCGGGGCTGGCGGTGCAGGGCGGCACCAATACGCATTTTCATGTCGACGGGCTGCTTGACGGTCTGAAATTTGAAAAGGAAGAACGTCCCAGACTGGTGCACCGGATCGACAAAGACACCAGCGGCATCCTGCTGCTGGCGCGTAATCGCAAGTATGCCGAGCTTCTGACCGGCGCTTTTCGCACCCACCGGCTGCCGAAAACCTATCTGGCGCTGACCGTCGGCTGTCCGCGGGAAGAACACGGAGAAATTAAAGTGCCGTTGAAAAAAGTGGGAGAAAAGATGATCGTTGCTCCGGACGGCCAGAGCGCGCGTACCCTGTACCGGGTGCTGGACAGCGTCGGCGACCGTTTTGCCTTGGTGGAAGCCAGCCCGCTGACCGGGCGCACTCATCAGATCCGCGCGCATCTGGAATCAATCGGCTGTCCGATCGTCGGCGACGACCGTTACTTCGGTCCCGAAAGAAGAAAATTTAACTTGTTTGCCGACAAATTGCATCTGCATGCTTACAAAATCGATTTGTCGGCCCTATATAATAAGCAAACCGTAATCACCGCTCCGCTGCCGGCTCATTTTAAAGCCGGGCTGGAGGCGGCCGGACTTGCTTTCAAAAACTGAAAATAAAATTGTTGTCATTGACGGGAGGGATAGAAATGCGTTTTGTGAAATGGCTGCTGGGAATTGTTTTGCTGCTGGTCGTCGTGGTTGTCGTCGGCGGCTATGTTTTCCTCAAAACGTTTGACTTGAACAAATACAAGTCGTATGCGGAAAAAATTGTTTACGAACAGACCGGGCGCAAACTTGCGGTTAAAGGCGATGCCTCTCTCGGCGTTTCGCTGATTCCGACGCTCATCATCAACGACGTCAGCCTGTCCAACCCCTCCTGGGCAAAAAATCCGCAAATGGCGGAAATCGGCTCACTGGAACTGAAATTCTCTTTGCTGCCGCTGCTGAAAAAACAGGTGGTGGTTGACAAAGCGGTGATCAGCGATGCCAAAATTTTTCTGGAAACGGCCAAAGACGGCAAAAACAACTGGACTTTTGCGCCGGTAAAAACGGCCGAACCGGCCAAAACCGCCTTTTCCTCCGGCGGCTGGCTGATCGCTTCCGCCCATGCCGAAGAGACTTCCGGCGGTACGCCCGTTTTTCTTAACACCCTGACCGACGTGGTTGCCCGCGAAGTGGCGGTGAAAAAAAGCGAGGTGCAGTACCTGGCTTCCGGCGCCGAACCGGTAAAGCTTGAAATCAACAGTCTGACCTTTTCGACCGAAGGCATCAACGCGCCGATGAATATCGGCTGGGATCTGGTCTTTGACGGCATGAACGTCGCCGGCAAGGGCGATACCGGTTCTCTGGCCGGATTGTTTGACGCCGGCAAAGCCTGGCCGGCCAACGTTGAAGTGACTGCCCTGAACGTCAAGGCTTCGGTGCAGGCCGAACTTTACGACGTGATGAACAAGCTGCGGGCGGAGTTTAAAATGAACGTTTATAACCCGGCCGGCAATTTCAACGCGCCGGAAACGACGCTGATTGCAAGCGGCAAAGCCGATCTGAAAAGCGTTTCGCTCAATATTTCCTCGCTTAACGTCGTTAATAACGTAATTACCGGTACCGCGGGCGCCGACATCTCGGGCAAGGTTCCGTATGTCAGGGCTGATCTGAAAAGCGATAAGATTGATTTGCGGTTGTTTAATCCGCAAAGTCCGACCGCGTTTAACCTGCCGCCGCTGATTGCTTCCGCCAATGCAAGCGAACTGGTGCCGAACGACAGGATACCCTATGAGCTGCTGAAGACCGTCAACGGCGACTTCAAAGTCAGCGTGGCCAAGTTGATTGTCAACGACAGCCTTTCGCTTGACGACGTCAAACTGACGGCGTCGCTGAAAAACGGCGTGCTGAACGTCAATCCGCTTGAATTGCGGTTTGGACAGGGAACCGCGAACGTTGTCGCCGCAGTTAACGCCGGCACCCGTTCGCTGACATTCAAAGCCGATACGAAAGATATGGTGCTGCAAAGTCTGCATAAGGAGTTTCAGATAACGAACAGTACCGACTTCGGCATCGTTTCCGGCGGGGAAAGTCTGCTTTCGGCCGATCTGAGCGGCCGCGGCGACACCTGGCGCGCGCTGGTCAATTCGCTTTCCGGCCGGCTGGTCGTGATTGTTGACAAGTCGACGCTGCAGACC
Organism: uncultured Azospirillum sp.; assembly: GCA_902489795.1. GTDB lineage: Bacteria > Pseudomonadota > Alphaproteobacteria > RF32 > CAG-239 > JAFUYI01. The sequence goes on along the minus strand of CABUBU010000011.1, from coordinate 17,984 downwards.
GGCCGTCTCAGCTGGCTTACCAACAGTTTTGTCAATCAGTTGATGAATGTTTTGAAGATAGATACCTCCAAAACCGAAAAGGTGGATTTGAAATGCGCGGTCGTACGGGCCGACGTCAGCAACGGCAACGTCAATTTTCCCAAAGGTATTGCGGTTGATTCCGACAAGCTGACGCTGGTCAGCGGCGGCACCGTCAACCTGCAAAACGACAAGCTCAAACTGAGCCTGAACGCCTATCGCAACGGCCTTAACGACGTCGGCATCATGCAGGCGCTGAGCAACCTGATCGAAATCGGCGGCAGTTTGCAAAATCCGAAAATTGCGCTGGACAAGAGCGGGGCGCTGCGTACCATCGCCGGCGTTGCCGCCGGTCCCGCCTACGCCGGCGCCGGGCTGCTGCTTGACCGCGATTCCGCGCCGTGCTACACCGCTCTCAAAGGCACCGCGTATCAGGACCGTTTTCCAAAACCATCAGGTGTCAGCGGTGCCGCTCAGGGGGCCTATCAGGGAGCGGCAGATGTTGCGGACAAAGGGGTCGCGGCAACTAAGGATGCGGCCAAAGCTTTGGAAAACGGCGCGAAAAAGCTGATTAAGAACTTGTTAAAGTAATTCGGTTATAATCACGCCGAATTTTAAACAGGGAAGGCAAAAATGACGGTAGAAAAACTCAAACAGGCAGTGGGAGAGATCCGAAACTGCCGGCAGGACGTAATCGACAGACTGGTGCAGTTTGCTCCAACCGATTCGCTTTTGTTTTGGGGCAACAACGACGAATTGATCAAAAAGCAGGAACAGTTGTGGAACCCAATCTTGAGCTGGGCCAATCGGGAGATCAATACCAAATATATCACTACCCGCAATTTGGATGTACCTGAGCAAGATCCATATTCCTTAAATAATTTGAAAAGTTTTATGGAGAACCTGTCCGACAAGGAACTGGCGGCTTTCTATCTGGCTGCCGTCAACACCAAATCGGAACTGCTGGCGGCGGCGCTGGTGAAAGGCCATATCACTGCCGAGCAGGCTTTTGACGCCGCCAACCTGGAAGAACTGTGGCAGTCCGAACACTGGGGCCGGGAAAGCGTTTCCGAGCAGCGGCGTCAGGATCTGAAACGGGAACTGCACGATATTGAACAGTTTCTGCGCCAATGAGCGTTAAAACCGTTTATCTCAAAATCTGCGGCCGGGTGCAGGGCGTCGGCTTCCGCTGGTGGACAAAGCGGACGGCCAAAAGCATCGGCGGCGTTTCCGGCTGGGTGCGCAACAGCGAAGACAGCGGCGTCGAGGTTTTCATGCGCGGGGAAGAAGAAAATATTGAACGCATGATTGCGGCCTGCCGGCACGGCCCGCTGACGGCGCGCGTTGACGGCATTGCTTTTCTGCCGCCGGTCATCCGCGGCTTTTTGCCCGACATAACCGACGGAAAGTTTGAGATCGTTTAAAACTAATTTCCGGTGGAAGCGGCGGCTTTAACGCATATCTTCTTATAAACAAGGAGACATGCTCATGGGAAAAAGCAGCGAAAACATTTTTACCGCCTATAAAAAAGCGGCGGAAGCGGTAACCCGGCTTGAGCTTTGGCAGGACAAGCTGACGGCCTGGCAGATGGTGGCCGATTTTTGCCGCGATGGCGGCAACTGTTCACTTGAAAACAAGTCGGCACGCGACACGGTTTTGTTCTGGACTTACAACAAGATGGGGAATCTGGCGGCGGAAAACGATCCGGACGTTTCCCGCGCGGTCGAATATTATCGCAACGCCTTGCCCTTTTCGCCCCGTCAGTATGACCGCATAACCGTTTACCGCAAAATCGCCCGTCTGTACAAGCAGGCCGGAGACATTGCTGCCTGGCTGGATACGGTGAAGAAAATTATCCGCAAGGAAGAAGACATTGCCGAAATTACCGCCTATGTCGAACAGGCCCGGCGCGAGAGTGATGCCGCGGTGAAAAAGTCTTTTCTGAAAAAAGCCTGGATCAAGGCGGATTGCAGCACATACGGCGATGGACGCGACTGTCAGATGATTTCCGAACTGCTGGACGACACCGCCCGTGAAATGCGTGCCGCCAGGCGTGAACGCGAACGGCCGCAGACCGAATTTGAACGGCGGGTCTGAAACGACCGGCGGAAGTTTGCCGCAAGCGTTCAGTCTTGCCGGCAGAGTGTGGCGAACTCCTCCTTTTTGCGGTCAAGCATTTCCCGGGCGTCTGTTTTCAAAACCGCCGGTTTGCGCGCAACCGTGTATTGCGGCAGCTTTTCCCGGACGATTTCCGCCGGCAGGTCGAACGCCGCGGCGGGAATGCGGATTTTCTTGCCCTGTCCGGCGGAGACGCGCGGAGTGATTTCCCCGTTGTCAGCGTCTTCGAACTCGCTTAAGCTCAAGCGAATATTTTCAAGCGTGCCGGGTACCAGAAATTCAATAAATTCGCCGCTGTTGATGTAGTTGCGCACTTCAAAAATAATGTCGTCTCCCTGCCATTCGACGATCGAACCGGCAAACAGCCAGTCGCCGAGCGTGCGTGTATATTCGTAATTCTGACTGAGGTTGGTCAGATGACCGTCGTAAAAGCCGAGACAGTAGCCGCGGTTCTGCAGGGTATAAAGTTCGTCCATATAGCGGTCGGGCGACCAGTTTTCTGGATCGCGGCGGTAGTCGTCGATCGCCTGCCGGTAGCTGCGGGCGGTGATCGCCGCGTAATATTCGGTTTTGTTGCGGCCTTCTATTTTCAGCGAATGCATGCCGATGTCAAGCAGGCTGTTTAAGCGCGGCATCAGACACAGGTCTTTCGAGTTCATGATGTAGGCGCCGTGTTCGTCTTCGATAATTTCGTAAAGCTCTCCCGGACGGAAGTCTTCTTTGACCAGAAATTCGAACATGCCGCGGTTTTCCGGGGTGATGTCAAGGTCACGGACGGTGCCGTCTTTCAGGCGTACGTGCAGTTGATAGTGCCAGCGGCAGCAGTGTGCGCATTTGCCCTGGTTGGCGCTGCGGTCGGCAAGGAAGTTGGAAATCAGGCAGCGGCCGGAATAAGACATGCACATTGCCCCGTGGACGAAGGTTTCAAGCATGATGTCGGGGCATTGTCTGCGGATTTCCGCCATCTCGGCAAAAGATACCTCGCGGCCGAGCACGCACAGGTCGGCACCGAGTGACTGCCAGAATTTGACCGTCTGATAAGAACAGATGTTGGCCTGGGTGGAAACGAAGCGTTTCAGCTCCGGCGCGTGTTCTTTTAAGTAAAGAAAGACACCGGGATCGGCAATCAGCACCCCGTCGGGTTTGAGCTGTCTTAAGGTGTCGACGAAATGCGGCAGTTTTTCCACGTCTTTGTTGTGGGTGTATAGGTTGAGTGTCAGATAAATTTTTTTACCGGCGGCATGAACAAAGTCAATGCCTTCTCTGATGTCGTCAAGCGAAAACTGCGACTGAGTGCGCAGGCTCATGTCCGGCGTGCCGGCATAAACAGCGTCGGCGCCGTAAAGGATAGCGGTTTTGAGTTTGACCGGTGAACCCGCCGGCAGCAAAAGTTCGGAAACCATTATTTTTTTACCTCGATTTTAGTGGTGTAAACGTTCATTTCCCCGAGCGGCGTTTCGTCGATTTTGACCCGTGCGATAAATGGTGCGCCGCTTTGTTTATCTTTAAGTATCCAAAAATAGATCGGCCGGTCGGAAGAGAGCTGCCACAGCAGATCGTCGCCTTCGGCACCGAGTTTGTCGATATACATCGAGCATTTGACGGCGCGGCCGGCAAAAGCGGAATATTCGTTGGCCTTTATCTCTTCTTTTCCTTCGTCGCGGAAAATGGCGTCAAAACGGCGTTTGCCGTCAAAAATCGGAATCCGCGAATCGCAAAAGCCCACTTGGTTGTATTGCCGGGCAATGGCGGCCAGCACGGTTTGCAGGTTGGTGGTGTTTTTGCCGTCGGCAATGGTTTCGATTTCTTTTTTCTTTTCCTTGCCGTTTTTGCTGCTGACGGCAAAAACCGGCTGACCATCTTTGTCATAGATCATTACCTTGCTGCGTTTGTTAAAACGGGATTGAGAAGTGTAGCGGTAAGTAGACGTTTCCAGCCTGTTGCCCTCAATGCTGCCGCCGGTGTAGTAGTTGGCCTCAAAAGGGTACAAAAAACCGAAAGTGCCGTTGGTGCGCACCACCGAGCGGACGGCATATTTTTTCTTTGTCAGCATATATTCAAATTCAGCGGTGCTTGCGTTGAACGGACCGATGAAAGCAGTAAAGTCATGCTTTACACTGAGCGCTTCGGCGGAGGAAACAAACACGATCGCGGTCAGAGCGGCAACCAGAAATTTTTTTATCAATTTTGTGGCTTTCTTAAAATTTTTTTGTTATATTCCGGGCTGGATTTATTACTTTAATATAGGGATTTTCGCAAAATGTCAAAGAAAGTTTTGGTGCTGGCGGGCGGTTTTTCGGCCGAGCGGGAAGTGAGCCTGGTGACCGGCCGGGGTGCGGCGGCGGCTTTGCGCGAATGCGGTTATACGGTGGTTGAGCATGATCTGACCGATACCGCGGCTTTGATCAAAACGCTTTGGGAAGAAAAGCCGGACGCGGTGTTTAACGCCCTCCACGGCAACTGGGGCGAAGACGGCGAGGTGCAGGGGCTTCTGGACCTGTTGCAGATTCCCTATACCCATTCGGGGCTGAAGGCTTCTACGGTGGGAATGGACAAGGACCTGACCAAATGGATCTGCCAGTCGGCGGGGATTAAGGTGCCGCTCGGTGAAAAGACGACGCTCCGCGCCCTGCGGGAAAACGGCACCATGGTCGCCATGCCCTATGTGGTCAAGCCGGTCAGCGACGGTTCGAGCGTCGGCGTCTATATCGTCCGCACGCCGGAGGATTTGCAAACGATTGACTATGCCGACGAGGAACGCGAAATTCTGATTGAAAAATATATCGAGGGCAAAGAGCTGACGGTCAGCGTCTTAAACGGCAAGGCTCTGACGGTGACGGAAATGCGCCCGAAAAGCGGTTTTTATGACTATCGGGCAAAATATACCGACGGCGTGACCGAGCATGTCATTCCGGCGGAAATACCCGAAGCCGCTTTCAACACCGCTCTCCGGTATGCTGAAAAGCTGCACCGGGCGCTCGGCTGCAACACTGTTTCCCGCACCGACATGCGTTATAACGAGAAAGACGGCGTGGTGGTGTTGGAAATCAACACCAACCCGGGAATGACGCCGCTCTCGCTGGTGCCCGAACAATTTAAATACGCCGGCGGCAGTTATCGGGAACTGTGCCGGATTTTGGTGGAGGAAGCCAGGTGCCGGAAAATCTCGCGATAGTTATCGGCGGGCCGACCGCTTCGGGAAAATCTCAGCTGGCGATTGATCTGGCGCTGGCGTTTGACGGCGTCGTCGTCAATGCCGATGCCAGTCAAGTCTATAAATCGATTCCGGTCATTTCCGCCGCCCCCTCGGCCGAGGACAAACAAAAAGTGCCTCATCGTTTGTACGAATATCTGGAGGACGAAGAAAACGGCAACGTGGTGACATGGCTGGAAGATGCAGCGGCGGAGATCCGTAAGGCGCTCGCAGCCAAGCAGACGCCGGTTGTGGTTGGCGGCAGCGGTCTTTATCTGGACAACTTGATCAACGGTTCGACGCCGATTCCAGAAGTCGATCCGACCATTCGCGAAGAGGCGTTGGAAATTGTGAACGGCGAGGGCGTCGGTGCTCTGTTTGAGCGCCTGTCGGCAGTTGATCCCGAAGGCGCCGCCATGGTCAATCCGACTGACATCACCCGGGTGCGTCGCGCTTTTGAGATATTTATGAGTACAAGAATATCAATTGCCGAATGGTTTAAGCGGCCGATGGTCAAAAAACTGCCGGAAGTGCGTTTTCTGGCAATCAGGCTGCTGCCGGAAAAAATCGTGCTCGATCGTCGCTGCAACCTGCGTTTCGACATTATGACGGCCTCGGGCGCTCTGGAAGAAGTCGCCGGCCTGCTTGCCCGCCAAGTGCCGGAGAGCCTGCCGGTAATGAAGGCAAAGGGGGTGCCGGAACTGGCGGCGTATCTTCGCGGCGAAACCGGTTTTGAAGAAGCGGCGGAAAACGCCAAACTTCACACTCGGCAATATGCCAAGCGCCAGCTCACCTGGTTTCGCAACAAGCTTAAGGCAGAAATCACTTTGTCGGACTGTTATGCCGGACAGGCAGATTTTATAAATGATGTTAAAAAGCAATATAATATGTTGCAGAAATTTGCGTAATGATATAAAAAACAAGTTAATTATAAAGAAAAATCCGGAGAAATATTATGTGGCAAAGATTAATGAGCTTGTTTTCTTCCGATATGGCAATCGATTTGGGAACAGCCAATACGTTGGTATATGTCAAGGGGAAAGGGATTGTTTTGAACGAACCCTCGGTTGTGGCGATTGAAGAAGTTCGCGGCAAAAAACAGGTTTTGGCGGTCGGCAACGAAGCTAAGCAGATGTTGGGGCGTACCCCCGGCAACATTCAGGCGATCCGTCCGCTGCGTGACGGCGTAATCGCCGATTTTGAAATTGCGGAGGAGATGATCAAATATTTTATCCGCAAAGTGCATAACCGGCGCTCTTTTGCCTCGCCGATGGTTATCGTTTGCGTGCCTTCCGGTTCCACGGCTGTGGAACGTCGTGCCATTCAGGAATCTGCAGAAGCGGCAGGAGCAATTAAAGTTCGCCTGATTGACGAGCCGATGGCGGCGGCGATTGGTGCCGGTCTGCCGGTAACCGAACCGACCGGCAGCATGGTGGTCGATATCGGGGGCGGTACTACAGAGGTGGCGGTTATTTCCCTGGGGGGCATTGTTTATGCCCGTTCGGTCAGAGTTGGCGGCGACAAGATGGACGATGCCATCATCTCCTATATTCGACGCAATCACAATCTCTTGGTCGGCGAAAGTTCTGCTGAACGCATCAAAAAGGAAATCGGCTCGGCCTGTCCGCCGGAAGAAGGCGAAGGGCGCACTATCCAGATCCGCGGTCGCGACCTGATGAACGGCGTGCCGAAGGAAATCACCATTACCGAACGTCAGATTGGCGAAGGTCTGGCTGATCCGGTGGCGCAAATTGTCGAAGCGGTTAAGGTGGCTTTGGAAAATACCGCGCCGGAATTGGCCGCCGATATTGTTGACAAGGGTATTGTTTTGACTGGTGGCGGTGGTTTGCTCGCCAATCTTGATCAGGTACTGCGCAACGCAACCGGCCTGCCGGTTTCGATAGCCGAAAATCCGTTGGCCTGTGTGGTCAAGGGAACCGGCAGCGCACTCGATAATCTGGCCAAGTTTAAAAATGTCCTGTCGACCATGTATTGAAAAACAGGTGCGAAAATTGTTTGAATAACCCCGGATTGCTCCGGGGTTATTCATGTCTTGATGCTTTGGAGTCTCTCCCCATTTTAATGGTGGTTGAATGCTTTAGTGTCATTAAACACCGCTTCACGCCTTTGATTATGATCAAACCGTTAGTTCGTATCCTTAATAGAACCCCAGTTTACCGGAGAAATATTTATTAAACGTTCGCGTAAGCAGGTAGAAGTGAATGTTCCGATCCGGCCGTCAGGCCCACGTTGTTTGGACGGTGCGAACAATGTTCGAACCGTTTAATTTTCCCCGTGTCAGCCGGCGAAAGTTTGTTTTGCAGGAAAATTTTCCGATTGTTTCAGCCGGCATACAGAATAACGACTGACGGTACGGCGAAAATGGCCGTTAGATAAAAGAAGTTAAAATGACTGTGTTGCAAAAACAGAAAAGCGGACAGGAAAAGCGGCAAATACAAGCCCGGAGCGTAAAGAGCGATAAAACCGGTTTGTGCAATTTGCGGATAATACAGATAAACGCAGACGAGGTAAAAAACAAGCGTGTTTAAAAAAGTAATGCTGCCGGCATAACCGATGATTGGCGGATTTCCGCTTTTGTCCCGCCGGTAAAAAAAGGCAGTGGCGGCGGAAGAAAAAACGAGAGCCGTCAGACAAAGGAAAAAATAAAAGGAAAACGGCCGCAGAAAGAATGTGAACAAAACGGCGAAAATGTACCACCATTGCAAAATGACTGCCGTTCGCAGCATCAAATTGTTTCCTGCCGCGGTGCGGACGATTTTCAGACTCGGCAGCAGACGGCAACAGAATCCGCCGGCAAGCGTCAGCAGGAAGAAAACAAAATAAAAAAAATCGACGAAACGGCTTTCTCCGAACAGACCGAAATTTCCTCCCGCCGGGATGCCGGGCAGCGCTAGCGTTCCGTAGCGGTTGAAAATGTAAACGAAAAGGACTGCCGTGATCAACAGCAGGGAAACAATGCGATTTAAGATGCGGCACATGCTTTTTCTCAACGGCGGTTTAACGGTCGGCGTTATTCGCGGACAGCACCGGAAGTTTCCGTTGTTGCGCCGAAACCGTCGTCTACCCAGACGCCGTCGTCAGAATTCATCTTTTGCAGGGCAGCTTCGACGTCAGGGTTGGCCGGTGCTTTGCCGGTTTTGGCAATGACTTTCAAATCTTCGGCATAAGCCTTGCGGATTTTTTGGTAACTTTGCGTTTTTTCCAGCGAAGTATCGACTTGTCCGCCGTTTTCGTCCGGCAGGATTTTATCGCTGTCAACCGGGGCTGCAACCGGCTGTTCTTCTTCCATCAGCTTGGTTTGCAGGAAGTTGACATGCACTTTTTCCGGCGGCGTTTCATGGTCGACGATGACGGCGGAAGCTTTTCCGGCGGCCGGGGACGGCGTTTGCGCCGGAATAACGTAGTGAATTTCTTCGCCATTGTCGGGCTCTGCCGCAGGTTCGGGGAACGGTGGCAGTTTTTCCGCCCGTTCCAGTTCCCGGGCGGGAATGAAAAAGTTCGGACGTATTCTTTTGCGCACGTATTCCGCATGGGCGGTGCCGGCGGCAAACAAAACCGCTGTCAGACACAAAACAAATTTTTTCATGGCCTATAACCTAATCTTAACTAATCATGTAATAACCTACCATACATGAAAAATTTATATTTGACATCAATATTTTGCATTTGTGCAGCCCTAAATTCCGCCCGGGCGGCGGATGCTGTCGGCGACGGGGTTGCCGATCCCTGTGCGGAATTTCGCTATTCCACCCGTCTGAACATGACCACGTCGTACGGAAAGCTGAATTATAATTACGATTATGACCGCCGCTCGCTGACCTTTTTGGGGCAGAAATATGGTTTGGTCGAACCCGGCATGCATGCTTCCGGTTTGTCGCTGTTCGGCATCGACTGGTCGGTTTCGCTCAACACCGTGGCCCGGGTGGGCGCCGGTGACACGATCTGTGTGCTGCCGACCGGCCTGGACGTGTTTATCGGCTTTCGCGAACCGACGATTTACATCGACAACGGGCTGAAAAAAGACGGCTGCCGCTACAATCTGGTTTTGCGTCATGAGCACCAGCACCAGCAGGTGAGCATTGCTGCGCTGGAATATTTTATACCGCGAATCCGGGCAGAGATACAAAAGGCGCTGCCGGTCGTCCGTCCGCGGGTGGTTTCCTCCCTTTCGGCCACCGACGCCGCCACCGAGGAAATGAACGGCGAATATATCCGGTTGATCCGTCCGTTGGTAAACGATTTTAAGGCAACGCTTCTTTATGAACAGAAAAAACTGGACAACCGGGAAAACTACCGGTTTGAAAGCGGCGTCTGCAAAGACCGTCCCTGAAACGCCCGCGTTCCTCCCGAACTTTTTTGCCGGCAGATGTTTTTTTAGCGCGAATAGGACGCTTCAATCAACTGCGCGCGTTTTTCATTTAAATCGTAATTGGCTTTGACATTGAGCTGCGGGGCGATGGCGGAAATGATTTCCCCGGCGGTCGGCACCGTGTTCCAGCCGGAGGTGGCAAACCAGGCGGTCTCTTTTGAGGCCTTGGGTTCGTCCATCATCAGGAACAGGGCGTAACGCGGGTTGGAAACCGGGAAAGTGGCGACAAACGAAGTCATCACCTTTTTGTCGATGTAGTGGCCGTTGACCAGTTTGTTGGCGGTGCCGGTCTTGCCCGCGACCTCATAGCCGGGCACGTTGGCGCGCCGGCCGGAACCCTTGGTGACGACGCTGCGCAAAAGCTTGCGCATAGCTACCGATGTTTTGGCTGAAATGACCCGATGTCCCTCGTTATGATGATTTTTTAAAAGCGTAGGGGCATGGTAGATGCCGCCGTTGACGATGGCGGCAAATGAGGCAATGATGTGCAGCGGCGTGACCGAAACGCCGTAACCGTAGGAAACCGTTGCGGTTGTTGCCTCGCCCCAGCGGCTGGGCAGGCTGGGCGCGGCTTTTTCGGTAACTTCAAACGAATCGAGCGGATCAAACAGCCCCATTTTGCGCAAAAACTTTTTCTGTTCGTCCTGACCGACTTTCAGTGCGATTTGAGCCGAGCCGATGTTGGAAGAATAAATCAGAATTTCCTGCAGGTCGAGCCACCGGTTTTCGCCGCGGTAGTCTTTGATGGTGTTATATTTCAGCTTGAGCGGTTTGGTGGCGTCAAAACGGTCGGAAAGTTTGATCTTGCCGCTTTCGAGCCCGAGGGCGGCATTGAAGATTTTAAACACCGAACCGGGTTCGTAAAGTCCTTTGGTTGTAAAGTTGAACTGGCTGCGTTCGTCCGGGTTGCCGCTGAGGTTGGGATCAAAATCCGGCAGCGAGATCATGGCGATGATTTCGCCGTTGTTGACGTCCATCAGAATGGCCGAGGCGCCGGCGGCGTTATATTTTTTCACGGCGGCGGCGAGTTTTTCCCTGATCGTGTCCTGCACGCCGGAATCGATCGTCAGCTGCAGCGGCACGTCGGAACTGGTCAGGCGATTGTCCAACTGTTTTTCCAGTCCGGAAATGCCGATGTTGTCAATGTTGGTTTTGCCCAGAATATGGGAGAAAAGGTTCTTTTGCGGATAGACTCTTTTTTCCACGTCTTCAAAACCCAGCCCCTGAATGCCCAAGGCATAGATCTGGTAACGCTGGGCAAGGGAGAGGTTGCGCTTGATGTAGACGAAATTGCTGTTTTTTTCCAGCTGTTCGAGAATTTCCTCATAAAGCATGTCGGGGATGTATTCGCTCAGTTTGGCCGCCACTTTTTCCTTGTCCCTGATCTTGCGCGGATGGGCAAAGAGATTGGCAGTCGGCAGCGAAGTGGCGATGATGGTGCCGTTGCGGTCGGTGACGTCGGCGCGGGTGATCGGGTTTTCTATTTTGAGCTGGGGCAGTTCTTTTTCCCCGTTTCCGTCGTCGGGCGAAAAACCGCTGATGCAGATGCCGAGCGTGCGCACGGCAATGATGACATAAACCAAGATAAACCCGAAAACGGCCAGCAGCATACGGTTTTTGCAGGCCGACAGCGGGTCTTTTTCCAAGTCAAAACCGGAAAAGGCGAAATTCCGGTTGACTTTGATTTCTTCGCCCGGCAGATAAAACTTGTTTTTTTCCTTTTTTGCCCACAGCTTCGCCATTTTATTTCCGTTTCCCGTTTTAGCGTTCGGCTTTGGCCAAACGACGCAGCTCTTTGTTGCGGGCGGCAATGCTGTTCAGGTTCCGACGAGCCAGCATTTTGCGGTCGGGTTCGTAGTCGAACGGCAGGGCGGCGTAGCTGATGATTTGCTCGGCCTTGACCGGGTTTAGCTCAATATGCTTTTGTGCCAGACTGCGCAGCCTTTCGGGATTGTTGAGATGGCTCCATTCGGCTTTCAAGATATGGATGGTTTTGATGTCTTCGCTGATGTCACGATTGATGCGGTTCAGTTCCTTTTCCAGGTCCTGAACCTGGTTTTTCATGATGAAGGTTGCGAAAATGACGGCAGTTAAAACGGTTAAGGCTGCCCACAGGCAGATGGCGGCAGATTTTGTTGTATTCATTGTCCTGTCTCCTTATCATTTTTAATTGCGTAACGAAGTTTGGCCGAATGTGCGCGGGGGTTGGCTTCGATTTCCGCCGCCGTCGGCGGCACGGCCTTAGAACAAAAGGCCAGTTCGGCCGGTGCCGCCGTTGCGGCTTTCGGCAGATAGCGGGAAACGCCTTCGTTCTTGCCCGCTTTTTGTTTAAAGAAGTTTTTGACGATGCGGTCTTCCAGCGAGTGGAAGGTAACCACGGCCAGACGGCCGCCCGGTTTTAACGCGGAAAGTCCGCCCGCCAGTCCGCGTTCCAGTTCGCCCAGTTCGTCGTTGACGGCGATTCTCAAGGCCTGAAAAGTGCGGGTTGCCGGATCGGGCTGTCCCGGTTTTTTGAAAATGACCTGATAAATGATCTCTGCCAGCTGCCGGGTAGTGGCAACCGGCGCGGTTTTGCGGGCTTCGACGATTTTTGCGGCGATCTGACGCGATTTGCGTTCTTCGCCGAAACGGTAGATAAGGTCGGCCAGTTCTTTTTCGCCGTACGTGTTAACGATGTCGGCGGCGGAAATTCCGGTGCACGACATCCGCATGTCAAGCGCGGCGTCCTTGTTGTAGGAAAAGCCGCGTTCGGCCTGATCAATTTGCATGGAAGACACGCCGATGTCAAAGACGATGCCGTCAACCGGTTCTTGGATCAGTCGTTCAATGTCGCCGAAACGGCCGGGACGAAAGTCAAAACGGCTGCCGTAAACGCTTTTGAGTTCCTCGGCCCGCGGCCGTACGTTGGGGTCTCGGTCAACGGCGATCAGCCGGCAGTCGGCGGCCTTGAGAACGGCTTCCGAGTAACCGCCGTTGCCGAAAGTGGCGTCGACATAGGTTTTGCCCGCCTGCGGCGCAAGCGCCTCCAGCACTTCGTTCAGCAGAACCGGTATGTGCTTGACGGTGTTATTCATCGGCGCCTCCCGACGGCCGGAGCGAAGGCCGGTTTTTCAAAACCTCGGCGCGAATGCGGGCTTCTTCCTTCGCCCAGTTTTCCGGGTTCCATATCTGAAATTTGCGTCCTTTGCCGACAAAAACCGCCGTGTCGGTGATTTCGGCATGTTTCAGCAGTTTTTCCGAAAGCGAAATACGGCCAGTGCTGTCGAACGTAAAACGGCGGGCGTCGCCGAAGATGAGGTTGGTGAGGTCGTCCTGAGTCTGGGAGAAAAAATCGAGCGAGGTTTCCATCTCGCTGGCCAGTTTTTCCAGCAGTTCCTCGGTGCAGCCCTCAATACAGGGAGAACTCAGGCTGCGGTAACAAACGATTTCCGTTGACAATTCCTTAACGATTGCGCGGTAGTCTGACGGCAGGGAAACGCGACCTTTGGCGTCTACCTTGTTGCTTATGGTGTCCATAAAGAGAAACGTTTTTCTCACCGTCATTTTTTCCTGTTTGTTGCCCTGTTTTTCTAAGATTATGGTATATCATGGGAAAATTTGGGAATCAATGGGAATTTTTAGGGAATTGTTAACTGTTCGCCGTTTGTTCTGAGACTTCCGGTCGGCTTTTGCCGGCAATCTGTTGTCGGCCGGGAGTTTGCGCTTTGTGACAAAAAATGTTTTTTTTATAAAAAATTTTCGCAAACCTGCGCAAAACCGCTGCCGGCGGCGAAAACGAAGCCGTCCGCGGCCGTCCGTCCGTGCGACCGGCGTTTTGCCGAGTCTGTCCGTATGACAAAAAAACGTCCGTCGGCATTTTTTTTGTCATTGCCGTTCGTTTGTCCGGTTTTGTTTTTTGAGGACGGCGCCAGATTTCGCTTGCTTTTATCCCGCGATCAGATTAATTTCTATCTCAAGGCGGTCGGATAGCCGCGTCAGGGAAAGGAAAATCCGCTGATGAGGAAAGTCCGGGCTTCATGGAAACAAAACACCGGATAACGTCCGGCTGGAGAAATCCAAGGGAAAGTGCCGCAGAAAATTACCGCCGGGCATGCCCGGTAAGGTTGAAAAGGCGAGGTAAGAGCTCACCGCAAAGCCGGCAACGGTTTTGGCCTGAGGTAAACCCTGTTTGAAGCAAGACCAAGTTAGGAGGGCCGGTTTTTTACTGACCGGTTATACGGAGCGTTTCCACTCTGCTCCAGAGGTAGGTCGCACTGAGCGGTTCGGCAACGGGCCGCCAAGATGAATGGCTATCAATTCCAACCCTTGCTTTCGGGCAAAGATAGTGGAATACAGAACCCGGCTTACAGACTGCCTGCTTTTTTATATATTGCGGAGGAGAACATGCGGCAGCAGACAATCGGACAACAGTTTGAAATCGAAGGGCTCGGACTCCATTCGGGGCTGAAGTCGAAACTGGTCTTCAAACCTCTGGCGGAAAATTCCGGCATTGTCTTCAAGCGTTCGGATCTGCCGGACGCCCCCGCGCTGCCGGCTTTGTGGTCGAAGGTGGTTGACACCCGCAACTGCACCTGTCTCGGCAGCGACGGCAAAAACGTCGTCAGCACCATAGAGCACCTGATGAGCGCGCTCTATGTCCGCGGCATCGATAATGTGCTGGTTGAGGTCAACAACCCCGAACTGCCGATCATGGACGGCAGCGCCGAAGTGCTGTATAAGGCTTTGCAAAACGTTCCGTTAAAAGAACAGAGCGCTCCGCGAAAATATCTGAAAATCCTAAAAGAAGTGTCTTTTGCCGACGACAAAGGCAACCATGCGGTGCTGAAACCTTATGATAAGGGACTGAAAATCCGTTTTGAAATTGATTTTCCATCCAAAATTGTCGGTCATCAGGTTTTTGAAGGCGAGATCACGCCGGAGCTTTTTGCCGCGGAAATCGCCCCCTGCCGCACATTCTGCGAAAAATATCAGGTTGACTACCTGCAGTCGATCGGACTGATTAAGGGCGGCAGTCTGGAGAACGCCGTGGTTCTTGACGGCGAAACGGTGTTAAACCCCGAAGGTCTGCGTCATCCGCGCGAATGCGTCAACCACAAGGTTTTGGACGCCGTCGGGGATCTTTATACTTCCGGTTACCGGATTTTGGGCGAACTGAATGCTTTTAAGACCGGTCATTTTCACAACAATCAACTGCTGAAGGTTTTGTTCAGCGATCAGTCAAATTACGAATTGGTGTAAAAACATGAAAAAATGCAAGTTGTTGTCTTTGTTGTTTGCTTCCGCGCTGTTGTTCGGCTGCGCTTCCGACGATGTCGATTACGACAAAATGACGGCCGAGCAGCTCTATAACAAAGCCCATGATTATCTTGATGAAACACGCTACAAAAAGGCAGCGGAAACTTTTGAAAAAGTGGAACTGGAATATCCCTATTCCCGCTGGGCAACCGACGCTAAAATCATGGGTGCCTATGCCTATTATAAAAATGAGAGCTACGACGACGCGGTGATGGCGCTGGATCGTTTTATCCGTTTCCATCCCGGCAATCAGAACGTAGCCTATGCTTATTATCTGAAAGCGATTTGTTATTACGACCAGATTTCCGACGTTAACCGCGAGCAGGGCGAAACCCGCCAGGCTCTGGAGGCTTTCAATCAGCTGGTTGGTCGTTTCCCGGACAGCAAATACGCTGCCGATGCCAGACAGAAAATGGTGCTGGCGCGCGACAATCTGGCCGGCAAGGAAATGGAAGTCGGGCGTTATTATCTCAACCGGAAAAACTATCTTTCCGCCCTGAACCGTTTTTCGGTCGTGGTCAACAACTACAACAAAACCGGTTATGTCGAGGAAGCCCTTTACCGCCAAGCGGAAATTTATACCATCCTCGGCATGTCCGGAGAAGCGGCGCGGGCTTATGAGGTGCTGAGTTACAATTATCCCGAAGGCAGTTGGACGGCCAAGGCGCAAAAAATCGTCAAAGGTAAAAAATAGCCATGCTCTGCTCACTGTCCATCCGCAATGTGGTGCTCATCGACCGGCTGGATCTTGAGTTTTCGGCCGGTTTCAGTGTGCTGACGGGGGAAACCGGCGCCGGCAAGTCGATCCTGCTCGATTCCCTCGGGCTGGTGCTGGGCAGCCGGGCGGAAACTTCGCTGATCCGTCGCGGTGAAGACAAACTGAGCGTAACCGCCGCATTCAGTCTGCCGCCGGCCGGCCATCCGCTTTACAAACTGGCGGAAAAATATGACCTGGATCTGGAAGGCGAACTGATGATCAAACGCACGCTGGACGTAAACGGCCGGGGTAAAATCTTTGTCAACGATCAGCCGGTGTCGCTGAAGGTCTTAAAGGAGTTCGGCCGCGTTTTGGTGGAAGTGCATGGCCAGTTTGACAATCAGGGGTTGCTTAACCCCGCTTCCCATCGCGACATTCTGGATGGCTACGGCAAATATCCGGAAGCCTGCGCCGAAGTGCGGGAAAAATATGCGTTTTACCGGCAGGCGGCGGAAGAGTGCCGGGCTTTTGAAGAGAATCTGAATAAGGCCAAAACTGATGAGGAAAACCTTCGCTGCTGGGTTGACGAACTGGAAAAGTTGAACCCGGTCGCCGGCGAAGAAGCGGAGCTTTCCGCCCGCCGGACGGAAATGATGAACGCCGAAAAACTGCTGGAAAACCTGAACGCCGCCTATGGCAGCCTGACCTTGGGCGCCGACGTGCTGTCGGCCGTGCGTCATGCCCAGGGGGCAATAGACCGCGCCAATCGGCTGGTGGAGGGAAAATACGACGGCATTGCCGAAATTCTGGAACAAACCCTGATCAACGCCGACGAGTGCATCCGCCAGATTGAGGAAGCCAGTTCGGCCATCAGCCTCAGCCAAAACGAGATTGATATGATCGAACAGCGGCTGTTTGCTCTGCGGGCGGCGGCGCGCAAACACCAGACGACGATCGACGAACTGCCGGCGGTGCTGGCCGACATGCGGCAGAAGCTGGAAAAAATAGAGCTGGGCGAAGACGGTTTGAACGAATGCCTGAAACGGGAAGAAGAATGCCGGCTGGCTTATGTTGCCGCGGCGGAAGATTTGAGCGAGAAAAGACGACAGGCGGCGGCTCAGCTGGATTGGAAAGTGATGGAAGAATTGCCGCCGCTCAAAATGGAAAAGGCGCGTTTCGTTACCCGCATTGAACGTCTGCCGGAAAGTTCCTGGAGCGAAAACGGCGTTGACTCTGTTGCTTTCACCGTTTCCACCAACCCCAATTCGCCGCAGGGACCGCTCAACAAAATCGCTTCGGGCGGCGAACTGGCGCGTTTTATGTTGGCTTTAAAGGTTAACCTGGCGGAAACGGGAGGTTGCCGAACCATGATTTTTGACGAGGTGGACGCCGGTGTCGGCGGCGCGACGGCACAGGCGGTCGGCGAAAGGCTGGCGCGGCTGGCGCAGACGGTGCAGGTGCTGACCGTTACTCATTCGCCGCAGGTGGCCGCATGCGGCAACAGCCATTTCAAAGTGGAAAAAAAGACGGCAGACAACGTTACGACCACTTATGTTTATGAACTGGACAAGACGGCGCGGTTTGAGGAAATTGCCCGTATGCTGGCCGGCGAGCATATTACCGACGAAGCAAGGGCGGCGGCGCGGGTGCTGCTGACGGCGTGAGAGCCGCCGGTCGTTTGCCGGCATATTTTCGGGGCTTTTCCTTTTGGTCGCGGCTGATTGTTTTTTGCCGCCGGATTTTCTGTAATGCTTTTTTGTAAAAAGTAAACCGCGGATGCAGCGGTTCGTCGTGCCGACTTGCCAAGTTTTGTCATGCCGAATTCATCTGGAGCTGCCAAGCTGAGCTTGCCAAATCATGCAACCCCGTTCGAACCTGCTGCGTCGGACTTTCCCGAATTTGCCATACCTTTCCGGCAATCCTTTATGCAGAACCGCCCCGAAACCGTCGTGCCGAACCGTCCTGAAGTTTCCGTGTCGGATTAGATCCCCGTATTTTCCATTTTTTTCATTTCCCGTACGTACGCTTATTTTCATTCCTTCTCTAACGCCTGCTTCCTTTTGGTCTGTCCCGTTTTTTTCCGGTTTTACTCCTGTTTTCGTCCTTTACCCTTATACCCGCATTCGCTCTTGTTTCCGATTTTTCCCCAATCCCGCCCCGGTTCTTCCGGCTTTACTTCTGTTTTTGTCCTTCATCCTTATACCCGCATTCGCTCTTATTTCCGATTTTCCCCCAATCCCGTCCCGCTTCTTCCGGCTTTACTCCTGTTTTCG
>CABUBU010000010.1 GCA_902489795.1 uncultured Azospirillum sp. | reverse complement strand
TGTATCTTTTACGGCTCCCCAAGTTTGCACCGGGCACAATAAAAAAGTGTCGGGGAACATTTCTCCGGACAGGATCATGTTCAAACAGTTTCGCTGTTGTTGTTCTCCTCCGTTTATTGGGAGATTTTTCTTGCTTCCATTGATCACCGGATTAAAGGCGGCCGTTGTTCCCCTCCGTTTATCGAAAGATTTTTTCTTGCGCCGCTCACAAATCAAAGGGGATGAAACGAAGACAAGAAAAGAAAAAAGGAAAAAAAGCAAAAGAGAAGAAAGAAAGGGGAAAGAGAAGAAAATACGAGAAAGGATAAAAAGACGGAGAAGGAAAGGCAGACAGGCAAAAAAGAAAGGAAAAGAGAAGAGAAAAAAGGGAAGAAAGAAGAAAACAGATGCGGACAAAAGCCGCCTCAAAAAAAGGATCGTTTTTTCGCTACTGATCAAAAATATAACGTCAGGGTAGAAAGTTTAACCCAAAATTTTTGTTTATCAAAAAAACTGCCAATTATATCCCGGGGCAAAAACAAAGAAGCAAAAAACGATCCTTTTTAATATACGATCATGAAAAAAACAATCAAAAGAACAAATTTCTTAATTCTTACAATTTTTTACAAAAGAAAATCATCAGACTTTTGCTAAAACTGAGATACTTACTTCTGGCGTTCCGCAAACCTCTGAAGCTTTACAACGAAGAAAACGCCATCATCCCCTGCCTGATGTCAGTTATTGACATGACGGACATAATCGTGCTGATTTATTCCGACATAGAAGATTCGAATCCGGAACTCGTCCGCCGATACGCAAAGAACAACCGGCTGAAAAAAAGTTCGTTATCCGCCGCTACCCGCATAAAGTATTCTCCCAGCATGCTCCCGGATACCGGTCAGGCAAAATCAAACCGGAAAACACCCTGACCGCCTATCATGAATTCGGCTACAAAATCTGCCGGCAGCCGGCTGTTTCCGCAACGGCTTCATCTTCAAAATAGACGCCGACCAAATTTACATGAACAACTGCTTTAACCACGCCGAAGAAATAATAAAAAAAATACGCCGTCATCATCAATTCTTCCGGCGGATACAACGGTTACGTTACCGAAGGCAAATTCTATTCCCTGTGCCGTCGTCCAAGACACGGATGCCTGAACGGAGAATGCGGAGATCATCCCATGATCTCAAACGCTTTTGCCGAATTCGTCCGTTTTCCATGTCGGTAACCGACAATCACGCCTGGGAAATTCTTTCCCTGCCCAAAGCATTCTCCCGTTTCCTCAAACCGTTTTGCGGAATCATGTGGTTTCATTTCAACCACAAACCGTTAAAAGAAGGCAGGCTTTGCCCTTTTACCCCGGCTCAATACGCCGAATATGAAGAAAAAATCCTTCCGCTTCTGATTAAAGCCGATTCCCCCTGCAAAGAACCGTCGATTAAACCCGAAAAAACTTTTTCAATTGACTCACAAACAAAAACAAGTTATTAAGTAGCACTGAAAACCCGAGGACCCTCTTTTTAAGAGGGCTTTAAATAACGATAATAAACCGGAGAAATGAAATGAAACGTACTTATCAGCCTTCCAAATTAGTCAGAGCACGCCGTCACGGCTTCCGCACCCGCATGGCCACCCAGGGCGGCCGCAAGGTTTTGGCGGCCCGCAGAGCCAAAGGACGCGCCAAGCTTTCTGCCTAAACTAAGGTTCAGGGCAAATGCCGGTTTTTTTTAAGCTGAAGAAACGCAAAGATTTTGTCCGCACGGCAAAATCGGGAATTTCGATTCCGACCCGCAGCATCGTCATACAGGCCGTTCTCCGTCCGGAAAAAACGGCACAAGGTGCGCGGATCGGCTATACGACGACCAAAAAAATCGGCAAAGCCGTTGTCAGAAACCGCTGCCGTCGGCGCTTGCGTGCCGCGGCGGCGCTGTTTTTCGGCAAGCTGGCTCTGCCCAACGCCGACTATGTGCTGATCGCACGCTACAGCACCGCCAATGTTGATTTCAAAGAACTTTGCCGCGATCTGCAATACGGCGTCAAAAAACTCAACCGGCAATTAAACGGAGAAACCGCCTGTGTTCAAGAGGATGATCAAACTCCCGTTTCTGTTGCCGATTAAATTCTACCAGAAAGTTATATCTCCGCTGTTGCCCCACAGCTGCCGCTTTCAGCCAAGCTGCTCGCAGTATATGCTGGAAGCCATCGAGATTCACGGCGTAATCAAAGGCCTCTGGCTCGGCAGCAAAAGACTTTTGCGCTGCCACCCCTGGGGCGGTTCGGGATATGACCCGGTACCACCGAAAACGCCTCCTGCAAAAAATGATAAAAACTTGCATTGACGGCAAATACTGCTATATTCGTGTGGACAATAAAATTTTTTAGGAAAACGACGACAATGAACGAAGACATTAAAAGCTTTTATGCAGCGATTATCCTTTCCCTGATTCTCATTTTCGCAACCAACTACTTTTTCTTCAAAAAAGACGACGTCGTCGCAACCCCGCAGGTCAATGTCAGCCAACCGGAAACGGAAACGGCTGCCGCGAACGGCAAAGAAACGGAACCTTTATCGACCGAAGAAGCCGTCGCCGCCAACCCCAGCGTCAAAATCAGCACTCCGGCGCTGAGCGGTTCTTTCCGCACCCGCGGATTCCGCATCGACAACTTGTGGCTGGAAAAATACAAACAGACCCTTTCGCCGGACAGTCCCGACGTAGAACTGCTGACGCCGGCCAAAACCGCAAATCCTTATTATGCGGAATTCGGCTGGCTGGCCGCCGATCCGGCCGTCCGGCTGCCCGACGCCCAAACCCTCTGGACGGTCAAAGGTCGGGAATTGACCGACAAAACGCCGGTTGTTCTGGAATGGGACAATCAGCAGGGCCTGAAATTCATCACCAAAATTTCGCTTGACGAAAATTACCTGTTTACCGTCAGCCAGTCGGTTGAAAACAATACCGGCAAAAACGTCACCCTCTATCCATACGGACTGATTGCCCGCGCTCCCGGCGCCGTCGGCGGCCGCGGCGTCGTCCACGAAGGCATGATCGGGGTTATGGACGGCACACTGGAAGAAATCAAATACGACGACGTAAAAGACGAAAACAAAGAATTTACCACGACCGGCGGCTGGCTGGGCTTTTCCGACCGCTACTGGTTTTCGGCCATCGTCGTCAACCCCGAAACGGAAAGCCGGGTCAAGTTCAGCAAAAGCGGCAACGGTCTTTACCAGGCCGATTTTGTCGGCGCGCCGGTAACCGTGGTTCCCGGTTCGGTCGGCTCCGACCAGGTTATGTTCTATGCCGGCGCCAAGGAAATCAAGCTTTTGGACCAATACACTTCCGAACGCCGCATTCCCAAGTTTGACCTGGCGGTCGATTTCGGCTGGTACTATTTCCTGACCAAACCGTTTTTCTACATCCTCGCTTTTCTTTACGGCATTATCGGCAACATGGGTTGGGCCATTCTGCTGTTTGCCGCCCTGCTCAGACTGGTAATGTTTCCGATCGCCAACAAGTCTTACGAAAGCATGGCCAAGATGAAGAAAATCCAGCCCAAGCTGAAGGAACTGCAGGAAAAATACGACGACAAGGTCAAACTCCAGCAGGAAACGATGGAACTTTACCGGCGGGAAAAGATCAACCCGGCGGCCGGCTG
Source organism: uncultured Azospirillum sp. (assembly GCA_902489795.1). Lineage (GTDB taxonomy): Bacteria > Pseudomonadota > Alphaproteobacteria > RF32 > CAG-239 > JAFUYI01. The sequence goes on along the minus strand of CABUBU010000010.1, from coordinate 53,005 downwards.
CCTGCCGATGCTGATTCAGATTCCGGTATTCTTCTCGCTTTACAAGGTCTTAAACATTGCCATCGAAATCCGTCACGCGCCTTTTGTCGGCTGGATTAAAGACCTTTCGGCACCCGATCCGCTGACGCTTTCGGTCATGACGCATCTGCCGGTTCCTGGTTTTCTCGACATCGGCGTCTGGCCGATCATCATGGGACTGACCATGTACATCCAGCAAAAGCTCAATCCGACCCCGACCAACAAAGATCAGGCGCGGATGTTTGCCCTGCTGCCGCTCATCTTCATGTTCATGATGGGGCATTTTGCTTCCGGTCTGGTCATTTACTGGACGCTTTCCAACATCCTTTCGATCATCCAGCAGAAAGCGATCGCCAAAAAGAACGAAGGAAAGTAGCCGATGGAAAACCTTAACCCGCAATACGATTCGGAAGAACTGGCCGCCGGGCGCAAACTGCCCGGCGCAGCCTGCACTTTCGTGCTCGGCGTTGCCTCTTTAAACCAGCTGCCGCCCGACGACCAAATGGAAGAAATCGCTTTTGCCGGCCGTTCCAATGTCGGCAAATCGAGCCTGATCAACGCGCTTACCGGCCGCAAAGGACTGGCCAAGACATCCAACACGCCGGGACGCACCCAGCAGCTGAATTATTTTAATCTGGCCGATAAACTGTTTTTAGTCGACCTGCCCGGTTACGGTTTTGCCAAAGCGCCGGAAAGCATGGTTAAACAATGGCAGAAAATGATCTTTGCCTACTTGCAGGGACGGGTAAATCTGAAAAGGGTGTTTCTACTGATCGATTCCCGCCACGGCATCAAAAAAGTGGATCGCGAAATTATGGAAATGCTCGACAAGGCAGCCGTTACCTACCAGATTATACTGACCAAAAGCGACAAAATTTCTGCCGCCGCCCTGGCTACGGTTTTCAAGGAAACGCAGGCGGAAATTGCCAAACACGCGGCCGCTTACGTCGACATTATCGCCACCAGTTCGGAAAAAGGTTTCGGTATCGACGAGCTGCGGGCGGAAATCTGCCGGCTGGCCGGATAAAACCGCCTTCTGTTTTCAAGAACCGGATTTTCCGGTCTTTTTTATTTGACAAAACGGCAAAACGACTTATGATGCGGCCGACAAACATATTATTAACCAATCACTATAATCTTATGCAAAAAGAACAAATTATCCGTTCGGTCAGTGAAGCTGTCTTCTTTGATTCGCAAGAAATCCGACTGGATCGCGAAAGCAAAAACTTCGGCGAAAACGTAGAAAAAATCGCCCGTTATCTTTCCGCCAACATCATTTTAAGCGCGCCCGGCCTCACCGTTTACGTCGGCAGTCCCAGATTACCGCGTCAGCTGGTTGAACGTTTCGGCGGCAAAACGCGTCACAGTATCAGCCTCTACTGGCAAGGAACCGCCGGCGTTGCGCCGCTGCTCGACTTTCTCAATCACGAAACCAACGTTCAAACCCTGCGTTTTAGTGTTGAAAAAAAAGACCTGCCGGCAGTCGTTTCCGGCCTGCAAAAGCTTTTCCGCCGCAGCGTGGTGCTGGAAGGAAACCAAACGGGAGAAAACGCCTATATCGGCTCTTGCAGACAGGCATGGCGGCTAAAGAGGAAATACGGCAAAAAAACCGTCGTCCGCAAATATGCCAACTACTGGCTCTGGCTGGCAAAAGACCTCCCACTGAAAGACAACGAACTGACTTCGTTCATTACTCCGGCTTAAATTTCCGGAAAAACATCAGACGCTTCCGCCGCACAAGGCCGGAGCGTTTTTTTATATCTGCACAAAATATTAAGAATTTTCCGCTATAATCGTTACTGTATTGGCAACAGAGAGAAATAAAAATGAAATATACGGTTTGTCTGCTGACGCTGCTGCTTGGCGGCTGCATTTCCCACTATTCAAACTATCAATACGACAACGGCGACGATTACGTCAGCGAAGGCACCATCCGCATCGTCAACGATGACAACGGGAAAATCGGTTATGCTACGCCCGACGGCATTATTTTGATCGAACCGCAATATGCATTCGGCTACCCGTTTAAAAACGGCAGAGCCAAAGTTACTTACGAGGGAGAAAGCCGGCCGGTCAAAAATTCCGGCGGAGAATATCATTACTGGGACAGCGACCAATGGTTTTACATCGACAAACAAGGCAATAAAATCGACGACAGAAAGATCGACGACTGAACGCATTTTTCCACAAACAAACTCCGCCCGCATTCAACCGAATCCGCATTGCACGGTCCGTTCCCGCCGCCGGGCATTCCGAATCCTTTCAAATTTCGGGCGCCGCCTGTTTTTACTCCCGTCGGCACACTACCGCCAACGTATAATTATTGTTTATATTTGATGACATTTTGTTTTTAGCCACAAAAACAATTAACGGTCTCTTCCCTTTCCCTTATTTTCGATATTTTGATTTTTGCCACATGCGATATTAATTTCCTCTTTTAACTCAGGACTAATATTACAAGTGTCAAACTCACATAAGGTAATGCCTTTGTCTTTTATAATCTCAGGCAACAATTGCCATGATTTGTCATTTACATAAGGCATATCTCTAAAATGAAGCGCTCTGATTGGCGCCTCTGTTTCGGCTACTCCTTTCAAGAAAGCGGTCATATCCTTATCTGTGACAGATCCATGAAAAAGAGTAATAGCCGTTGTCAATTTTGATTTTCTTAAACTGGCTCCAATTTTAGCTGCCACCAAGTCAGTAAATTATCTCTGCGACATTCTATCGAATTTATAATGATATTTAATATCAGGAGTTGCAAGCTCACTTCCAGCAAATACAGGACCGCTATCATGTCTTAGGGCATATAGCAAAAAATCGCAATTATCCACACTGCCCCTTTCCTCCATTACCATATGAGCATAGGACAAACGTTGTCTCATATCTTCAATAAGATTTTTTATAGACATTAGTCATCTCTTTCTAAAATTAATATTACAATAACATTTTCAGAAAAAAATAAACAATTACTTAAATCGTGATAAATTCTTCAAAAAAAAATATTGCAGAACCTATGAGCAAGAACGAACCTTGGTTCGAATTCCGCCCAGCGCAATCAACACCCATCATTATGCCCTGATGCCGGGCGCAAATTCGTTTCTTCCCCGGCTTCCCGCGCCGGCTCAAACCCGGAACATAAAAAAAAACCTCCCTTACGGGAGGATTTTTATGGCGCGCTCGGCGGGATTCGAACTCACAACCTTCTGATCCGTAGTCAGATGCTCTATCCAATTGAGCTACGAGCGCATCTTTTTCATTTCACAAAAGCTTTAATACAGCCTTTTATTTTTTTTTGCAAGCAAAATTTAAACAAATTTAATTTTTTTCTGTTAAATATCAGGGCAGACATGAAAATACTTATTTGTTTCTGACAAATTTATCTTTACAACAGGCGTGAAAAGTGTAAAAAAACATTAAGTTACGGATTTAAATCATATATTGACAAGGTAGCAGATTACATGAAAAACATTGCAATGAAATTATTGGTCGTGTCAACGGTGGTTCTCACTTCCGCATGCTCGGGAGCCGGCTTTCCTTCCCTGCTCGGCGGCGATTCCGCGGGAAACGGCAACATTGTCGTCCGCAGCGGCTCTTACGAAGACGCCAAAGGCGCCAACACCGGAACCTTTGTCGGACAAAAGATTATCGCTTTCCGTCAGGAACTGGAACAAATCAAAGTTTCTCACCAGAGCAACCGCGAAGAACTGACAAGAATTCAAAAGAACATTACCGCCAATTCGACTCAGTATAACAATACCGTCGGCTCAATCGAAAGCAAGCTGCAAATCGGCACCACGCCCGGCAACCCCAATCTGTACAACATGCTGCAGCAGGCGCAAAACAACGTGCAGACGATGTCAATGAACGCCAACGCCTTAAACAACCTGTCGGTCAAAGTCGCCAACGACGCCACATCCACCGTTTACCTGATCGATTCGATCCGCGCGGCTTTCAGCATTTCCGGCGCGGTTGACGAAGACCACCGTCAGCTGCACAATCTGCAAAACGAAGCCGAACAGCTGCTTGTCAGCATCAACAGCATTAACAGCGAAGTCAATGACGATTCCGCCCGCCAGCAGCAATATCTCGTTTCCGCGCAAAACCAGATCGGCAACCTGAATACGGCCATCCGCGTCGGCAGTTTTCGCAACGCGGCACCCGCGCCGGCACCCCGTCCGGTTTTGTTCGGCAGCAAGGCCGCTTCCCGCAATACCCAAACGGCAGCAGCGCCGGCAGCGGCGGTTCGCAGCGGCAAACCCCTGTTTGTCGCCAAATTCAAAAACGACAACGTCAGCTACAAAGAAGGCCTGAGCACGGCCGTTAAAGCCGCCGTCAACCGCAAAAGCAACACCGTTTTCGAAGTTGTTGCCGTATCAAACGGCTCTGCGGCCGGCAAAGCGCAGAAACATGCAAACAAAATCTTTGAAGAAATTGCCGCCATGGGCGTCAACCCGGGCAACATTAACTTAAGCGCAAAAACCAGCGCCCAGGCCGACGGTGCGGAAGTCTGGATTTTTGTTCACTGACAGCCCTTCCTAATTCACAAAAAACCCCGTATCCGCGGGGTTTTTTATTGCCTTGTCACCCACCGAATAAACACTATTTTACACAAAAAACACGGCTAAATTTCAAACTTCCCGCTCGTCGGCAAGCGGAAATTTAATCAAGCTTTTTTGGGGGGAAAGAAAACGGAAAAAGCTTGGCAAGAAGGAACAGAGGAAGAGGAAGAGGAAGAGGAAGAGGAAGAGGAAGAGGAAGAGGAAGAGGAAGAGGACAGGGAAATGTGAATGCTGAAGAGAAAACAAATGCGGGAGAAGTAAAAACAGGGGTACGGAAACGGGAGAAATGCAGGGGAACCGAGGTCAGAAGCGGGAGTAAGACAGGAAATATGAAAATGGGAGAGAACAGAAATGCAGGAACGGAAACGAGTGTAAAAAAGATAAACATGAAACGATGACGGCGGCAAGAACGAATACCGGTATAAAGACGGAAGCCGGAAAACCGGGTTGGGCAGGAATGAAGCTGGTGCCGGCGGAAAAAACGCCGTCATTCCTTGCCGAGGTTGGTATCCTTGTTGATATAAACAGCCATAATCACGCCGAAACTGGCGCAAACCGACAAAATAACCGTTCCACCGTAGGAAATCAGCGGCAGCGGCACCCCGACCACCGGCAGCAGTCCCAACACCATTGCAATATTGATGAACACATAAAGAAAATAATTGGTGGCCAGCCCGATAATCAGCAGTTTTCCGAAATAGCTGGTGGTTCGCATGGCAAAGGCATAACTGTAAGCCAGAATAAGCATATTGACCAAAATGATGACAACTCCGCCGATCAGTCCGAATTCTTCGGACAGCATGGTAAAAATAAAATCGGTATGTTTTTCCGGCAGAAAATTGAGATGGCTCTGGGTACCTTTCAAAAAACCTTTGCCGAAAACGCCGCCCGAACCGAGCGCGATTTTGGACTGCATGATATGATAGCCGGAACCCAGCGGATCGCGCTCCGGATTAAGAAAAGTCAGCACTCTCAACTTCTGATAGTCATGCAGAAAATGCCAGCCGATCGGCATCAGAACCGCCGCCATTCCGCCCAACGCAACGAACTTCCACACCTGCACGCCGACCGCAAACAGAATGACGCCGGTGGTAAACAGCAGCATCATTGCCGTACCGAGATCCGGCTGAGCCATAATCAACGCGGCCGGCACCAGCGCCATCATCAGCGGCGGCACGATTCCGCGAACAGTTTCAATACTTTGCAGGGTCGAAGTATGGAAATATTTGGCCAACGCCACTACCAGCGCAATCTTCATCAGTTCGGAAGGCTGCAATTTGATAAATTTCAGATCAATCCAGCGAGTAGCGCCCATGCCGGTATAACCGGCCACTTCAACCACGATCAACAGCACCAGAGTTGCAAAATAAAACGGATAAGCATAGCGCAGAAACAGCTTGATATCGACCATCGACGCGGCAAACATCACCGCAAACCCCAACGCAAAACGCAGCGCATGGTTAACCGCCCAGCCGTCCCATTTGCCGTTGGCAGCGGAATAAAGCATCATCACACCGGCTACGGCAAGCAGGGAAATCAGTACAAAATAGGTAAAGTTCAGATGACAGAGCTTTTCCCGAAAGGTAAGGTTCGGGTTATGCAATCCCAGTTTATAGGGTTTATACATCATTTGCCGTTCTCCTTATCAAGTTTCAGCGCTTCCAGCAGAAGTTTTGCTCCGATCGGCGCTGCCACCGAAGAACCGCCGCCGCCGTGTTCAACCAGCACCGCCACGGCATATTTAGGTTTGTTTTGCGGTGCATAGCCGACAAACAACGCATGATTGCGATATTTCCACGGCAGATCTTCCTGCCTGACGACGCCGCTCTGACGTTCTTTCATGGTAATCCGCCGCACCTGGGTAGTGCCGGTTTTGCCGCACATTTCCTGCCCTTCAAAATTAAAACGCGAGCCGAAAGCGGTGCCGCCGGGGCGGTTGACGACCGCGCACATACCTTCCTTCACCCAGTCGATGTGATTTTTGTTCAAGCGCATATTTCTGATCTTTTGGCGTTCCTTTTTGCCGATTTTAACGAAAGTCGGTTTTATTTCCCGCCCGCCGTTGGCGATTCTTGCCGTCATTACCGCCAGCTGCAGCGGCGTGGTCATAATATATCCCTGACCGATGCCGGCAATCAGCGTTTCGCCAGTTTGCCACGGTTCGCCGAAGCGTTCCAGTCGCCATTTCTTGCTCGGAATCAAACCGCCCTTTTCTCCTCCGAGTTCGATTCCCGTCGGCAGCCCCAATCCGAAACGACGAGACATGGCGGCAATTTTTTCAATTCCCAGCCGCTGGGCAACGTCATAAAAGAAAATGTCGCAGGAATGCTGCAGAGCTTCCACCACGTTCACCGCGCCGTGCCCGTATTTCTTCCAGCAGTGGAAAAAGTGGTTGCCAAGCTGCATGCGGCCGGAACAGTACACTTTTGTATCCTTGGTAATAATTCCTTCTTCTAACGCCGCCAGTGCCACAATCATTTTGAAAGTAGAACCCGGCGAATACAGTCCGGCAATCGCCTTGTTCAAAAGCGGGCTCCTCTCATTGGCCAGCAGAGCATCGTATATTCTGGAACTGACGCCGTTGACAAAATCGTTGGAATTGTACGAAGGCGTAGACACGAAAGCCAGCACTTCCCCGCTTTCCGCATCAAGAAGAACTGCGGCGCCGCTTTCCTCTCCGTAAAGTTCATAGGCTTTTTCCTGCAGTCTGGTATCTATCGTGAGTTGCAGCCTTTCTCCCGGTACACCGTCCACCCGCTCGATTTCCTTCATTACCCGGCCGAGCGCGTTCACTTCCAGTTTCAGGTTGCCACCGGTACCGCGCAGTTCTTTTTCAAACTGTTTTTCGATTCCGTCCTTGCCGATTTTAAAACCGGGCACTTCAAGCAACGGATCATTGTCCCTTTTCAGATCCTTTTCCGAAACCGAAGCCACATAACCGAGCAGATGCGCCGTCCGTTCCCCGTACGGATAATAGCGGCTGAGGCCGTCGTCGATGACGATTCCCGGTATGTCCGGCGACGCCAGCAGAATCCGGCCGGTTTCCTCCCAGTTAAGGCCGTCTTTGATTTTGATCGGCACAAAACGGCGGTATTTCTTCAGATCCTGCCGGATTCGCTCTTCCTCATCCTCGGAAATCGGCAGAATCTTCTTCACCTTCTTAAGCGTGTCTTCAATGCTGGTTGTCTGTTCAGCCACAATCATCGCCTGAAAATTCTGCCGATTGCCGGCCAGAATTTTACCGTTGCGATCAACAATTTCTCCCCGCGGCGGAATTAGCAGCCGGGTCGAAATCCGGTTTTCGTCCGCCATGGTGCTGAACTTGTCCGCCTGATAAACCTGCAGATAACAGAGCCTGATGATAATCATCAGCAGCATCACAAACTGAACGCCGACCCATATCAACGTCCGTCCGATCAAAATCTTGCCTTTGTCATTATCACGGTTCATCTAGTCATCATCCTGCAAAAACCGGTTCAGAACCAAAGCATTGAGACCGCCCACCACCGGATAGCAGGCAAGGCTTGTCAGATAGGAGAAAAACAGCAGCGAAAGCGGCAGCGCGCGTTCATGGTAAAAGGAAAGCAGCAGCCATTCGGTCAGCAGACAGAACGGCAGCAAAGCGACAATTCCGATCCACAAAACAATAAAAATGCGGCCGTTCAGATACCTGATCAGATTAGTCACCAGAAGATACATCACCAGCATTGCCGTCAGTCCCGCGCCGAACGGGACGGCCGAAGCGGCGTCGGCAATCATGCCGAGCACAAACACCACCGGCAGGTTGAACAGATCCGGCCGGTAAACCAGCCAGAAATAGGCGCACATCAGCCCCACCGCCGGCCGCGCGTTGTCAGCAATTTCGGATTTGAGCGGCAAAAAGGACAATAGCACCAAAACGGCTGACACCAAAAGCGGCATTCCTCGGTAAAACCAACTGCCGACAATCTCCCGCCAGTCTTCTTTCATTGCACTTCGTCCCGTTCGGAAAAAACCAAAGCCGGATCCGGCAGCTTATAGTCTACGATCTGCACATATTCCAAACTGCTCAGATTGTCAAAAGGTCTGACTTTTACCCCTTCGCGGTCAACGGAAACCACTTTTCCTACCGGCAGCCCGGAAGGAAAAACGCCGCCGATCCCGGAAGTGATAATCCGGTCACCGACTTTCACCCCGGCGTCAAGCGGAATAAAAACCATCTTCGGCAGCAGGTCGTTTTCCCCTGCCAGCACGCCGCGAATACGACTTTTTTCCGTCATTACCGGAATTTTCGAGTTGATGTCGTTGACAAGAAAAATTTTGGCATAGTCGGCGCCTGTTTTTTCTACCCGGCCGATCACCCCCTTGTTGCCGACGACAATCTGTCCCTTGCGCACCATCGGACTGCCGGCCGTATAAACGGTAATTGCATGGGCAAAGGCGCCGCCTTCTTCCGCCACCACTTTGGCAGTCACAAAAGAAGCCTCGGGCGGCGGCGTATAATTCAGCAGCTGCCTCAGCAACACATTTTCGACCGCAAGCGCGCGGCTTTTGGCGTTGGCAATCGTCAGCCGCCGGTTTTCTTCTCTCAGGGCGCGGTTTTCCAAATCTATTTTCCGCAGACTGCGAAGATATTCGTAGCCTTTCACCAAAACCGAGGCCGGCATCACCAGCACGTCAACGGCGGAAGAAACGACTTCCCCGGCGGTGCCGGAAGTTTTTTCAATCAGGACGTTTTCGCTTTTGCTGAGCAGCATAAAAACAAAAGCGCAGACAAACGCCAGAACGACCGCGAATTTTTTGATTGTTCCGCGTATCTGGCTGATATGCAAAAAAGTTTCCCGCTCTCTTTTTACCAAAATTCCGTCCCGAAAAAAAGCTTAAAAAATCTCCTTAAGTAACTAACATATAAAAAAAATTATGGCAAACAAAATATTACCGGCAGCGCTTCTTCAACAATTTTCGCCGCCGCCCTCTTTTTCCGTCTGCTGCCCGGTACAAAAACAAAAAAAGGACTCCGCATATGCAGAGTCCTTTTTCAAATATGCACCCTTAACGGGCAGCCTTAAAAAGGCTACTTGTTAAGGTTAATGAACGGGGTGGCGCCTCCCAGCATATACTGAGGAAGTTTACCGTCCCATTTCTGCACGGCTTCGTACTCGGTCAGGCCTTTGTTTTTGGACAAAGCCTCGGATTTTATCTCCATGGCTTCGGCCTCGGCCTTGGCGGAAATAACCTTCTGCTCGGCTTCTTCTTTTATACGTTTCGTATTGTTGACTGCCTCCTGAGCTTTCTGCTCGGCAATCACTTTATCTTCAATCGCTCCTTCAAACTTGTCGGAGTAATCGATGTTGATAAACTGAAACGTGATATTTTGGAAGAAACGTTTGTCAAGACGACTCTGCAAACCGGCAACAACATCCACGCGGGCTTTGTCGCGGTTAGCAACCAAATCCTGCGCCTGCCATCTGCCGATCACATCCTTGAGGACGTCGTTCAGCACCGGAATGAGTTTCTTTCCCTCATAATCTTGTCCGACCGTTTCATAAAGGATATGAACACTTTCCGGATTCAGATCATAGGTAAAAGTATACTCCAGTTCTGCCGTTTGCACATCGGATGTGTAAGTTGCCGTCTTTTCGGTCATCTTCCTAGTTCTGACGTCCATTTCGATCATCGACGAAATGAACGGCCATTTGAACCCGACGCCGTTAACATACGATTTCTGGTCAACCTTTCCCAAGGTCACCAAAACACCGCGGTATCCCGGGCTGATGGAATAAATTCCCGAAAAAATCAGAACAAGCAGAATGATTGCACCGAGCACGGCTCCTGCCCATTTCATGATTTTTTTTACGGTCCAGGTACTTTCTTCGCGTCTTTCTTCGTATCCGTACATATTTATTTAATTTAAAGAAACAAAACTTTTTCTTTGAAAAATCCCCGTATTTTAACCGAAGCGCCTTGATTTTATATGCTGATCCCTGAACGCGTGGTTCAAACTGCGTAAGCAGCGGGCGGTCATTGCGATTGACTCTTTGATCAAAACGTTTCAAGTGATTAAATGATGTTTAGACAAAATTTAATCTGCGGTTTTTGTTCCAAATCCGAAGTTTTGCCGGTTAATTGTTACTAAAATAATTATTTGTGTTTTTAAATCTACATTAATTTTCGACAAAAAACAAGTCCAAAATTCAACGGAAAACAAAACCTCTGTCCGCCGCAAAAAAACGTACCTCAAAATGCGGCAGCCTAAAAGTTATGAAGACAACCTTCCCGCCGCCGGCCGTATACAAAAAAAGGACGCGTTGCAGCGCCCTTTTTCGGATATTCAAAATAAGGTTAAAAGCTTTTTAAGATATATTCACTGATTCTGGCCGCATAAAACGACGGATCGGAGATTGGTTCGCCCTCGGCAATCTTGGCCTGATCCAGCAGCACTTTCGCCACTTCCTCCACTTTCGGTTTCAAGGCTTCGTCCCCCATTGCCTCGCTGAGCTTTACAATCAGCGGATGATAAGGGTTGATTTCCAGAATTCTGGTCGAGGCAAAGGCCGTCTGTTGCTGGTGGTTGCGCATCAGCCGCTCCAGATGAATGCTCATCTGTCCGTTTTCCACCGTCAGGCTGACCGGGCTGGTCGTCAGTTTTTCGGTAATCGTCACTTTGCCCACTTCGTTTTTGAACAGTTTCGTCATCAGCGCCGTCAGTTTTTCCAAGCTGCCTTCATCCGCGCGCCGTTCTTTGCGTTCAAAAGAAAGATCAGCCTCGGCCTGCGAAACATGCTTGACCGCCTTGCCTTTGTAATTGACCAGCGTCTGGGTCCAGAACTCGTCGATCGGATCGGTCAGCAGCAACACTTCGATTCCCTTATGCTTAAAGGCTTCCAGCTGCGGATTGTTGGCCAGCACCCTGACATCGTCGCCGGTAACGTAATAAATTGCCTTCTGATCTTCTTTCATGCGGGAAACATACTGGTCAAGCGTCGTCATCTTTTCCGCGTCCGCGGTCGAATGAAACAGCGAGAGCGAAGCCACCTCCTCGCGGTTGGCAAAATCTTCGTAAATGCCTTCCTTGAATGCGACGCCGAAAGCCTGCCAGAATTTCAGATAATCTTCGTAATTTTCGCTTTTCTTTTTCAGTTCTTTCAGCAGCCGGCCAACGATTCCGTGGCGGATTTTGGCCACCAGGGCGTTTTGTTGCAGCATCTCGCGGGAAATGTTGAGCGGCAGGTCGGAAGAATCGATGATTCCTTTGACAAAACGCAGATAAGAAGGCATCAGCTCTTCCACCTTGTCGGAAATGAACACCCGGTTGACATAAAGTTTCAGCCCCTGTTTTCTGTCCGGCTGAAACAGATCGTACGGCTGGGTGGAAGGAATGTACAAAAGCCCCGTGTACTCGATGCTGCCTTCCGCCTTAAAATGCAGCGTCAGCCACGGATCATCGAAATTGTGCGAAATATGCCGGTAAAAATCCTTGTACTGTTCTTCGGTAATTTCCGCCTTGTTGCGGGTCCACAACGCCGACGCCGAATTGACCGTTTCCTCTCCGGCCTCGCCCAGGTTGAGCACGATCGGATAATTGATGTGGTCGGAATAGGTGCGGATCAGATGGCGCAGATAAATGGTATCGGTGAAATTTTTGTCGTCGTCTTTCAAAAACAGTTTGATCTCGGTGCCGATGCCGGTCTTTTCCGCCTCATTGATTTCAAACCCGTCAACACCGTCGGAAACCCAGCGCCAGGCCTGCTCCTCACCGGCCTTGCGGGTTACGATCTCCACTTTTTTCGCCACCATGAAAGCGGAATAAAAACCGACCCCGAACTGCCCGATCAGATCGGCGGGAGAACCGTTTTCCTTCATGTTGGCGACAAAGTCGGCGGTGCCGGATTTGGCAATCGTTCCCAAATGACTGATCAGATCGTCCCGGTTCATGCCGATGCCGTTGTCGGCAATCGTCAGGGTGTTTTCCTTTTCGTCCGGGGTAATCGTAATTTTTAGCTCGCCGTTGCCTTTGGCGGCGTCGGGTTTGGTCAGCTGAAGATATTTCAGTTTGTCGCAGGCGTCGCTCGCGTTTGAAATCAACTCTCTTAAGAAAATGTATTTTTCCGAATAAAGGGAATTGATCACAATCCCCAGCATTTTGTTGACTTCGGCCTGAAAATTAATTTTTTCGCTCATAATCGAATTCTCCGTTTTTATCCAAAAGTTTCGTTACCTTATATATGGGAAAATATTTGCGCTTTCGCAAGTTTTCCCCTCCGATTTTTCGGCAAAAGACACTTTTTGCTTGATTTTATCGCAAATACGGCTAGATTGGGGGCTGAAATATTTTAAGCAACTCTTTTTTAGGAGACAAACAATGGTTTCTGTCGTTAATGACAATTGTATCAAATGCAAATCCTGCGCCGATGTATGCCCGGTAGATGCTTTCCACGAAGGCGACACCCAGTTGGTGGTTGATCCGGATACTTGCATCAGCTGCGGCGTATGCATCTCCGAATGCCCGCAGGAAGCGATCCAGACCGAAGAAGAAGCCGATCCGCACTGGGTTGAGTTCAACGCCGAAAAAGCAAAAGTCTGGCCGAACGCCAACGAATAAATTTCGGGATTTTAACCTCCGCCCGCCGGCGGAGGTTTTTTTATGTTTTCCCATCCTTTACCCCGCCTGACCGGCAGAATTTTTTCCTTGAAATCGGCCGAAGTTGTGCTATTGTGCGCTCAATCCGTTTACAAATTTTATGAAAGACAATGCAATGGAGCTGAGAAACATAGCGATTATAGCTCACGTTGACCATGGCAAAACCACATTGGTCGACGCCCTGTTAAAACAAAGCGGAACTTTCCGCGACAACCAGAAAGTCCAAGAATGCGTTATGGACTCCAACGAGCTGGAAAGAGAACGCGGCATTACCATCTTATCCAAATGCACTTCGGTTGACTGGAACGGCACCCGTATTAATATTGTCGACACCCCCGGCCACGCCGATTTCGGCGGCGAAGTCGAACGCATCCTGTCGATGGTTGACGGCGTCATCCTTCTGGTCGACAGTTCCGAAGGTCCGATGCCGCAGACCAAATTCGTGCTCGGCAAGGCCTTAAAAGTCGGCCTGAAGCCGATTGTCGTCATCAACAAGGCCGACAAGCCGGACGCCCGCGTCGACGAAGTCCTAAACGAAATATTTGACCTTTTCGTCAGCCTGGACGCCAATGACGAACAGCTCGATTTTCCGGTTCTTTACGCCTCCGGCCGCAACGGCTGGGCGGTCAAAGACCTTGAACGCGATGAGAAAAAAGACCTGAAGGTTCTTTTTGAACTGATTCTGTCCCATGTTCCGGCGCCGGTCTGCTATCCGGAAAAACCGTTTACCATGCTGGCCACCACGCTGGAAGCCGACAAGTTCATCGGCCGCCTGCTGACCGGAAAAATCCTCTGCGGCAGCGTCAGACCGGGCGACACGGTTAAGGCGCTCGACGGCCAAAACAAAGAAATAGAGCGTTTCCGCATCACCAAAATCCTCGCTTACCGCGGCCTCGCCCGCCAGAGTCTGGAAGAAGCCCATGCCGGCGACATCGTCGCCATAGCCGGCGCGGTCAAAGCCACCGTTGCCGATACCATTTGCGACTTTTCCGTCACCGAAGCGCTCGAGGCTCAGCCGATCGACCCGCCAACGCTGGTGATGACCTTTTCGGTCAACGATTCCCCGCTGGCCGGCCGCGAAGGCGACAAAGTTACCTCGCGGATGATTGCTGAACGGCTGAAAAAAGAAGCGGAAGGCAACATCGCGCTAAAAATCAGCACTTCCCCCAATAACGATTCTTTCGAGGTTGCCGGCCGCGGCGAACTGCAGCTGGGCGTTTTGATCGAAACCATGCGCCGCGAAGGCTTCGAACTTTCCATTTCCCGCCCGCGGGTGGTTTTCCACAAGGGCGAAAACGGCGAAACGCTGGAACCGGTTGACGAAGTGGTGGTCGACGTTGACGAGGAATTTTCCGGCACCGTGGTCGAAAAACTCGGCTCCCGACGTGCCGAACTGGTGGAAATGATTCCTTCTCAGGCCGGCGGCAAAGTCCGTCTGATTTTCCACGCGCCCACCCGCGGCCTGATCGGTTACCATTCCGAATTTCTGACCGACACCCACGGCACCGGCGTCATGAACCGCAGCTTTTACGATTATGAACCGTTCAAGGGCGAAATCGAAGGCCGCCGCAACGGCGTGCTGATCTCAAGCGAAAACGGTACCGCCATCGCCTATTCGCTGTGGAAACTGGAAGACCGCGGTCCGATGTTCATCGACCCCAACGTTCCGGTCTACGTCGGCATGATCATCGGCGAACACACCAAGCCGAATGATCTGGAAATCAACCCCTGCCGTTCCAAGCAGCTGACCAACATCCGCGCCGCCGGCAAGGACGAAGCCATTTCGCTCACCCCGCCGCGGCGGATCACGCTGGAAGAAGGGCTCTCCTACATTCAGGAAGATGAACTGCTGGAGGTAACGCCCAAAACCATCCGCCTGCGCAAACGGATTCTCGACCCGATTCTGCGCAAACGTTCGGCCAACAAGATCGCCTGATATTATTATAAGCAGCCCGCATAAAAGGGCTGCTCATATTTTCTAAAAATTCTTGCGCCGGATTTTGAATTAGCGTATGTAAAGTATATATTGCAACAGAAGGGAAAACCATGCGTAACACCAACAGAAAAAACAACCAGCTGCGTAATATTGAGCTGATTTGCGACTACAACCCCTACGCGGAAGGTTCCTGCCTGGTAAAATTCGGCAACACCCACGTGGTCTGCACCGCCAGCGTCGAGGAAAAAGTGCCGAACTGGCTGAAAGGCCAGAACAAGGGCTGGATCACCGCCGAATACGGCATGCTTCCGCGTGCCAACCGGGTGCGGGTACCGCGCGAGTCCAAGTCCCCCTCCGGCCGCACGCAGGAAATCCAGCGGCTGATCGGACGTTCGCTCCGGGCGGTGGTTGACTTAAGCAAAATGAAAGACATTTCGGTCTGCATCGACTGCGACGTCATTCAGGCCGACGGCGGCACCAGAACCGCTTCGATCACCGGCGGTTTCGTCGCCCTCTATCTGGCGATGGAAAAACTGGTTGCCCGCAAAAAACTCGAGGTTAACCCGATTCGCGAGTTTGTCGCCGCCGTTTCCTGCGACATTTTCGCCGGGGAAAAAATTCTCGACGTCGATTACGAGGAAGATTCCCACGCCCAGGTCGACATGAACTTCGTGCTGACCGAAAGCGGAAAAATCGTCGAAATTCAGGGTACCGCCGAAGAACTGCCGTTTGAGGAAGAAGATTTCGGCGAGCTGATGGCCCTTGCCAAAGAAGGAATTAAACAATTGATTGCCGAACAAAAGAAAGTTTTAGGAGTGAAGTAAATGAAGTTAACCAAATTGGTCGTTGCCAGCCACAATGACGGCAAAGTTGCGGAAATCAAAGCCCTGCTTGCCCCTTTGCATATAGAAGTGCAGTCCGCCAAAGAACTGCGGCTGGGCGACGTTGAAGAAACCGGAAAAACTTTTGAAGAGAACGCAAAAATCAAAGCCAACGCGCTGAGCCTGATGTGCGGCCTGCCCTGTCTGGCGGACGATTCCGGCCTCTGCATCGACGCGCTCGACGGCCGTCCGGGCGTTTACTCCGCCCGCTATGCTCCCGACCGCGATTTCAAACAGGGGATGGAAATGCTGTTAAAGGAAATCAGCGAATCCGGCAAAGAAAGCCGCAAGGCGCATTTTTCCTGCTGCATGGCACTGGCCTGCCCCAACGAAAAGGTAAAACTGTTTGAAGGCCGGGTTGACGGCGAAATTGCCGAGGAACCGTGCGGCGACAAAGGATTCGGCTACGATCCGATTTTCATCCCCGAAGGCTATCAGCAAACCTTTGCCGAACTCGGCGACGAAATCAAAAACCAGATTTCCCACCGCCGCCGCGCACTGGAAAAGTTCATCAGGGAAATAAAATAACCCGGAAAGGAAAAAATTGGCTGTAAACGTCCGCAACATCCCGGCCGGTTTCAGCCCGGTCGATACAATCGCCGCCCTGCTGCTTGAAGAGGGCGGCAGCTGTGATCTGGCCGACACGTTGGTCTTGTTGCCCAACCGCCGCGCCTGCCGCGAACTGAGCGACGCCTTTGTCCGCTTAAACGGCATGCAGCCGACCATCCTGCCGCGCATTCAGCCGCTCGGCGATCCCGACGAAGACGAATTCTTTTTTGCCGACAGTCTGCCGCAGGCGGCAGAGCTGACGCCGGCCGTTTCCCCGGTTGAGAGAACACTGTTGTTTACTCGGTTGATCGCCGCCCGCCAGCAGGAACTGACCGGCGACGGCGGATCGCTGGCACAGGCGGCTTATCTGGCCGGCGAACTGGGACGCCTGCTCGACGCCGTCGAAAGCGAAGAACTGGCTTTCGACGCATTGTCCGATCTGGTGCCCGAAGAATATGCCACCCACTGGCAGAAAACGCTGGATTTCTTAAAAATTATCACCGAATATTTTCCGCAGATTCTGGCCGAACGGGGTTTTTCCAACCCGGCGGCAAGAAGAACCGCACTTTTAAAAATGCAATGCGCCCTGTGGCGGCAGACGCCGCCTTCCGGCCGCGTCGTCATTGCCGGCACTCCCGGCGCCTTTCCCGCAGTCCGCGAACTGATCAAAACGGTTGCCGAAATGCCCTCCGGAACAGTGTATTTAAACGATTTGGACCGTTGTCTGGACGAACACTCATGGCAACTGATCGACGAATCCCACCCCCAGTACGAAATCAAACAACTGCTGGATTACCTCGGCCTGACGCGAGAACAGGTTGCAGACGCCGTACCGGCGGCCGCTTCCGGGCGGGAAAAGCTGATTTCGGAAACCATGCGGCCGGCCGCCGCCACCGACCGCTGGCGGGAAATCTCCGCGCAAACGTTTCCGGCAGAAGCTCTGAACGGTGTTCATCTGATCAGTTGCCGCGAATTTCGCGAAGAAGCATTGACCATTGCCGCAATCATGCGCCACACGCTGGAAACACCGGAAAAAACTGCCGCCCTGGTCACTTCCGACCGCAATCTGGCACGCCGCGTGGCTGCCGAACTCCGGCGCTGGGACATAAACGTCGACGATTCCGCCGGCCGGCCGCTGACGCAGACTCCAGCCGGCATATTTCTCCGACTGGTTGCCGAATGCTGCGAAAAACCGGACGACGACGTCACCCTGCTCGGCCTGATGAAACATCCGTTTACCGCCGCCGGCGGCAGACCGGCGGTCTTCCGCACCCGTATCCGCGAATACGAAAGAAAAGTTCTCCGCAACGGGGAAAAAGACGAAACGGCGGAATCCTTCATACGGGAAAAAAGGGAACTTCTGCGCCCGTTATTCGAACTCTGCCGTCAGCCGCAGGCCGATTTCCGGGAACTGCTCCGCGCCCATCTGCAAACGGCAGAAAGTCTGGCCGCCGACGATGAAAAAAACGGCGCCGAAAAACTATGGAAAGGAGATGACGGCGAAGCCGCCGCCCTTTTCTTTTCCGCTCTCCTGGAAAACGCGGAAACTCTCCCGATCGTCGGACAAAACCAATACGGCGATTTCGTTGCTTCGCTGATGTCGTCGGTGACCGTCCGGCCGAAGTACGGCACTCACCCGCGGCTGAAAATTCTCGGTCCGATCGAAGCCCGTTTAAGCGGTTTTGACACCGTTATCATCGGAGAAGTCAACGAAGGCGCCATGCCGGCAGCTGCCCCTGCCGGCGCCTGGATGTCGCGGCCGATGAAAAAACAGTTCGGCCTGCCGCTGCCGGAAAAAGCCGTCGGCGTTACCGCCCGCGACTTTGCCCGCCTGCTGGCACAAAAAGAGGTTTATCTCACCCGCGCCGAACGCGTCGGCGGCACCCCGATGACCAAATCGCGCTGGTGGATGCGGCTGGAAACCGTACTGACCGCTGCCGGCATCAACCCCGCCGTCTTTGCTGACAATGTCTACCCGCAAACCGCCGCTTTCCTCGACCGGCCGCGGACTTTTGCGCCGATCAGGCCGCCGATGCCCAAGCCGCCGCTCGCCGCCCGGCCGCGGGAACTGTGGGCAAACGCGATCGAAAATCTGATGCGCGACCCTTACATCATTTTTGCCAAACATATCCTCAAACTGAAACCTCTGGAAGAACTCAACCGCAAACCGGGCATCATCGACCTAGGCATTATCGTCCACACGGTGCTGGAAAAGTTCAACCGCCGTTTTCCCGAACAGCTTCCCGACGACGCGGAAGAAATCTTAACCCAAATCGGCCGGCAGGAATTTGCCGCTGCCGGCATTGACGAACAGACTCTCGCCTTCTGGCAGCCGGCACTCGACAAGATCGTCCGCTGGGTACTGGACAAGGAAAACGGTTACCGCCGGGAAATTTCCCGCGTCTTCTGCGAAGCCGAAGGCCGTTACGACTTCGAAGCGCCGGGCGGAACTTTCACCATCGGCGCCAGAGCCGACCGCATCGACCTGACCGTTGACGGCAAAATCGACGTCATCGACTACAAGACCGGCCGCGCGCGGACTAAGAAGGAAATTTCCGCCGGCTATGCCCCGCAGCTGCCGATCGAAGGCATTATTGCCTTAAACGGCGGATTCGCCGGAATTCCCGCCGCGGAAATCAACTCTCTCCGTTACTGGCGGCTGGGCAGGGAAGAAATCTGCGTCGACGAAAAAATCAACGAAATTCTGGAACACAATCTGGAAAACATCAAACGGCTGATCACGGTATTCGACAACGAAGACAAACCTTACCTGACCCAGCCGAACCCGAAATACGCGCCGGCTTATTCCGATTATGAGCATCTGTCGCGGATCAAAGAATGGGGAGCAAACGACCGTCATGACGACTGAAGCCCAAACAACCGAACAACAACGCCGAAAACTGGGAGAACTGGCTACCGCCGAACAGCGTCTGGCGGCAGATCCGACGTTCTCAGTCTGGGTCAACGCCTCGGCCGGCACCGGCAAAACCAAGGTGCTTTCCGACCGGGTTCTGCGGCTGCTGCTGGCAGGCGTCAACCCCGGCAGACTGCTGTGCCTGACTTATACCAAAGCAGCAGCGGTAGAAATGAGTGCCCGCGTTTCCAAAAAACTGAGCGGCTGGGCGGTCGCTTCCGAACAGGATCTGGAAAACGAACTGGTCAAGCTCTACGGCACTCTGCCGCAGAATCAAAAACAGGCGGATGAACTGAAAGCCCGCGCCCGCAAACTGTTTGCGGTACTGCTCGACACGCCGGGAGGCATTAAAATCCAGACCATTCACAGCTTTTGTCAGGAAATATTGAAAAGATTCCCGCTCGAGGCCGGCGTTTCCCCGTATTTTGAAATTATGGACGACCGCGCGGCGGCTGAGGCGGGAGAAGAGATCAAAAACCGGCTGATCGCAGAAATCCGCGGCAATCCCGGCAGCCCGGCCGCCGAAGCGATGGCCTTTCTGACCGAAAACGTCAGCGAACTGAAATTTCCAGAAATCATCGGTACTATCATCAATGAGCGCGGCAAAATCAGCCGGCTGTTCAAACGCTGGTCATCAGCCGGCGAACTGCTGGCCGCCCAGGCCGCCCGGCTGGGCGTTGATCCCGACGCGGACGAACGGGAACTGAACCGTCTCTTTTTTGACGCTCTGCCGCGGGAAGAGCTGAAAACTCTGCTTGCCGCCTGGCTCAAAAGCGGCGTTCGTTTTGCCCGGCGGGCGGAAAAACTGGCCGCCGCTTTACAAAATTCCGCGCCGGAAGACTTTGCCGACTATGCCGGCGCCTTCCTTGGCAGCGACGACGAAGCCTACAAAACCGTTGCCGCCAAAGCGATGCTGGAAAACAACCCGCGGCTGGCGGAAATTTTTGCCGAAGAAGCCACACGGGTACGGGAACAAACCGAAAAACAAAAAGCGCTCAGGGTTTTTCTGGCCACCAAAGCCGTCGTCGTTCTTGCTGGCGAACTGATCAAAGGCTACGAAAACTATAAACAGGCGCATGCCCTGATGGACTACAACGACATGATCCTGCTTACCCGGCGGCTGCTTGACGATCGGGAAGCCGCCCGCTGGGTACTGTTCAAACTCGACGGCGGCATTGACGACATCCTGATTGACGAAGCGCAGGACACTTCTCCCGACCAGTGGGCAATCATCCGCGCCGTCAGCGAAGAGTTTTTTGCCTCCGAAGACGGCCGGCGCCGCACCGTTTTTGCCGTCGGCGACCGCAAACAGTCGATTTACAGTTTTCAGGGGGCAGATCCCGACAAGTTCGACGAGATGCGCCGCCATTTCGCACAAAAAACCGACAGGTTCAAACAGGTTGACTTACAGGTTTCCTTCCGTTCGACCCCGGCGGTGCTAGACACCGTCAACCGTTTGTTTTCCGATCCGAAAGTTTCCGCCGGCGTCGCTTCCGCGGACGAAAAACCGGTTCACGTTCCTTTCCGCCGGGGAGAAGGCGGCGAAGTCGAACTGTGGGAACTGGTCGAACCGGAAGAAGGCGAAAACGCCGACGAATGGCAGCCCCCGGTCGAACACGAAAGCGCTCCCACTACCGGCACCCGGATGGCGCGGATGATCGCGGAAAAAATCCGCGCCATGGTTGCCGGCGGCGAAATGCTCGTTTCCCGCGGAAGGCCGCTGCGTTACAGCGATTTTCTCATTCTCGTCCGCAGCCGCGACGCTTTTTGCGAAGAACTGATCCGCGAATGCAAAAAGACCGGTGTCCGCATCGCCGGCATCGACCGCATCCGACTGCTTGAGCAAATTGCCGTGCAGGATCTGGTCAGCCTCGGCAAATTTCTGCTGCTGCCGGAAGACGATCTCAGTCTGGCCGAAGTTTTGAAATCGCCTTTGTTCGGGCTTGACGACGACGACCTGTTCAAACTCTGCTACCGCCGGTCCGGCAGCCTGTGGAAAAGCCTTGAATGGTGTTCAGATTATGCTGCGGCGACAGAAACCTTAAAGCGGCTGATGAATATGGCCGACTATGTGCGCCCGTTTGAGCTTTATTCGGAAGTGCTCGGAGTCTTAAACGGGCGCCGTCTTTTTGCCGAAAGAATGGGCAGCGAGGCGGAAGACGGACTGGACGAATTTTTGAACCTGGCCGCCGCTTTTGAACAGAATCATATTGCTTCGCTGCAAAAATTCATCGAATGGTTTGAAAGCGACGATGTCGAAATCAAACGCGAGGCGGAAGCCGGCGGCGGCGATCTGGTGCGGCTGATGACCGTTCACGGATCAAAAGGCCTGCAGGCACCGGTGGTGATTCTGCCCGATACCGCGCGGGTGCCTCAGTGCAAAAGGGAAGCCGGCATTCTCTGGGACGACGACGGCCTGTTCTTCTACCCCTCTTCATCCGCCGACTACGAAAAAAACTGCGACCGGCTGAAAGAGAAGCAAAAGCAAAAAACCGCCGAGGAATACCGGCGGCTGATGTACGTCGCCCTCACCCGCGCCGAAGACCGAATGATCGTCTGCGGCTGGCGAAAAGCCCGCAAACCGGCCGACGACAGCTGGTACAACCTGTTTAAAAACAGCTTCGAAAGCATTTCTGAACTCAATCCGGCCGACGGCATCCGCCGGCACGTTTCGCCGCAGCTGATCAAAACCGCGGAAGAAAAGCAAACGGCCGCCGCGGAAAACTCCTTTTCTTTCGCGTCATGGACCGAAACGCCGGCGCCGGCCGAAAGTCCGCTTTCTCGCCCGCTGACGCCTTCCCGGCCGGAAGAAGACGAACCGGCGGTATTTTCTCCGCTTGCAGCGGCCGGCCGCGGCAAACCGTTCAAGCGTGGCTCTCTCATCCACCGCCTGCTGCAGTTTCTGCCGCAGACGGAAAAAAGCCGCCGCGAAAGCGATGCTTCCGCCTTCATTGCCCGCCATGCGCCGGAAACAAACGACGAAGAACGCGGAAAAATCGTCCGCGAAGTGCTTTCCCTGCTCGACAACCCGGAATTCGGCAGCGTTTTCGGCCCGCAGTCAAAAGCCGAAGTGCCGGTAATGGGCATGGTCGGCGGCAAAATCGTTTCCGGCCGTATCGACCGACTGATCGTAGAACCCGGACGGGTTGTCATCGTCGATTTCAAAACCAACCGGCCGGCGGCCGCCTGCCCGGACGAAATTCCGGAAATGTACCGCCGGCAGCTTGCCGCCTACCGTTCCCTGCTTGAACAAATTTATCCGGACAAAAAAATTATCTCTCTGATTCTGTGGACAAATACCGCCCGACTGATGGCGGTGGAATAAGCCTCGGAAAATTTAGGGGTTGTTTTTATATTATAAACCTTTAATATGACTTTTATCGTACCTATATAATGAATATTACAAGTATCAGAGAAAGGAAAAAACATGCAATCGATTAATGATTCCCAGTTTGAAAACGAAGTCTTAAACAGCAAAGGACTGGTTCTGGTTGATTTTTGGGCGGAATGGTGCGGCCCCTGCCGTCAGCTTGGTCCGATTTTGGAAGAAGTCGGCAAAGCCATGGGCGACAAGGTCAAAATCGTCAAAATGAACGTTGACGAAGCGCCCGATACCGCCGCCGGCTACGGCATCCGCAGTATCCCGACCATGTTCCTGTTCAAGGACGGCAAACAGATCGACACCAAAATCGGTCTGAATCCGCAGTCGGCAATCGTTTCCTGGATTGAAGCCAACAGTTAAAAACGTTTTTTTCAATAAACCTCAAACAAAAAAGAGTCGGCAAGGCTCTTTTTTTTGTTGTCAATTCAGATAAATGTTTTAAGCTGAAAAAAACAAACGGAAAAAACGGCCATGGACGGACAACAGCAGATAAAACGGCAGCCGGCGGCAAACGGAATATTCGCTCGCTTTAACATGTACGCTTTCATTTTCAATTCGTTTTACTATTTTTATCACGGCATCCGCAGCGACCGGTTCTGGCTTTTCTTTTCGGCAACGCCGTTTTTGGCATATCTGCTGACAAAAACCGGTCTTCCCGTCATTGCCGCCGCAGCCGCCGCGGTTTTGTCCGTGCGCATCGCCGCCGCCTTTCGCGCCGACGGCGACATTCAACGACAACGGGAAGAAAACGCGTATCCGCCAAAAGAGTCTTCCACGCCCTGGTTTTCCGTTTCCCTTATCAGAGTATTGCTTTTTTCCGTCGTCACTTTTGACCTCTATTCGCTTTATCTGGCTTACAAAAACTGGCAGACCGTCCGCAACGGCAGCCGGCAATATCATATATCGCCGTTGCTTCGCGGCTGGCTCCTCGGCGTTGTTTTCGTCATTCCCCTTCTCCTGCGGATGAGAAAGAGCTTTGTCGCCGCCAAACAAAAAACGACCGTATTCGACGTCTGCGCCTTTTTGTACATTGCCCTGACAGTCGCCGCCTTTGCCATCCGCCATTATATGATCGTCAACATCAACTTTTCCCTTTTCAATCTTCTGATCATTCTCCGGCTTTTAAAAATCATGTGCCTGCTGCCGCTGCAAAAAAACATCAACGATTATAACCTTATTCTTGATCCCGAAAGCCGTCCGCTGAAAAAGTTTCTTCCCGGAGAAATCGCGCTGGCAGCGGCCGCGGCGGCATTATTCATAAGCTATTACAATTTCAGCGACCGCTTTGCCATTCGCAATTTTTACCGCAATTTCGACCGCCAAACCAGAAATGAAATCATCAACAGCTACATTTTCGGACAAGCTTATCCCGAAATCTGTGCAAAATACGGCTATCGGCTAAAAAACTACGGTCAGATATTTGAGCGTGTTTATCAAAAGGAACTGGCTTCGCTGGCGCGAAAACTGAAAGAAAAAAACATGACCATGGAAGAAGCCTGGAGTTACGGCGGACAACATCTGCCCGAAATTATGAGCCGACAGCTGGAAAAAGAACTGATCGACGTAAGCGGGGAAATGTTCGGCACCCTCTCTTCGGACACGCGGAAAAACATGCGCCATTTTTGTTCCTTTATAGACATGAGCGCCGAACTGATCATCAAAAAACAGCTGAACAAATGACACCCCGGCTTTTGTCCGGCAAATTATTTTTTACAATCTTAAAACTATAAAAAAGGAAAATTTCCATGAAACTACAGGAAAAATTGAAATTATATCAGGAAACATTGAAAAAAGACGAACCGGCAAACGCTTTTAACCCCCGGGCTTTCGTTTTCAATTCATTTTATTACTTCTACCATGACGTTTCTTTCGGCAAATTTCTTGCCTATTTTCTCGCCACGCCGCTCTTGTTTATCCTGTTCGTGCTCCTAAAAGCAACTCCTGCCGCGGCCTTTTTTACGGCCGTTCTCGCCGTCCGCACCGTTGCCGGCTTCCGCGCAAACATAGATCTGAAAAAACACATGGAAAAATTTGTCAACGAATATAAAGACATCGATTTTAATCCCCAACCACTCATCTATTTCTCGGTTTCGCTTACCCGTTTGTTTTTTGCCTCGCTGTTCACGGCCGGTATTTATGACATCTATTGGGCCTATAAAAATTGGCAGGCCGTACGCAAATATAATCGGGAAAATATTGTACCTTTCTGCCGCAGCTGGCTTTTCGGTCTTATTTTTATCTATCCCCTGTTTTTGCGAATGAAAAAAAGCTTTCAACAGACCAAACCCGCCACTCCCCTCTTTAGTTTTTGTGCCATAACCTACACATTATTTTATATTTTTGATGCCTTTTTTAATGAATTGAACGCAGACACAAAAGGGATTGCGGATTTGCTTTTACCCCTCCTAACAACATTCTTGCCTACCCTCTGCCTACTGCCCATTCAAAAAGCAATCAACAGTCACAACCAAAAACTCAATCCCGAAAACAAACCGCTGGCAACATTTCTACCGGGAGAAATTATCACTTTTGCTGCTTCTGCCTTGCTGATTGCGGGAGGTTTTTGGCTCGGTTACAACCACACATCAAAAAAATTCGGGGCTGACTATGACTTTATCACCACTTCACATATCCATGAGCAAATATATCCGGAAATTTGCCGCAAACATGGCTACGAAATGAAAAATTATCCTCAAACTTTTCGGAAAATCAACGCTGCCCAATATGCACAAATAGAAAAGAGGCTCAAACAGGAGGGAACCGATTTGAAAAAAATGTGGACAGAGAAAAACAGCTTTTATAAATCGATAATAACCAACAGGCTGGAAAAATCCATGCTCAAAGCTCAACAGGATCTTGCCGATAAAAACGGAAAGGAGCCGCTCAGTATAAAAGATTTTTGTGCCTACCTTGATCTCAACGCCGAAAAATTTCTTTCTAAAGAAACTTTCGGCAAATAAAAAACACAGCCCGATTGAAGAGGAAGAAAACAAATCTTCCTCTTTTTTTTGCAGGTTTTGCCCATATATATAAGCAAAACGGGGAAAAAACATGATTTGGATTATCAACGGCCTGATTTACGGCTTTTTTACGGCCGTTTATACCATTTTCAACCAGCACTACAAGCTGAACGCTTACCTGCTGGGCATGTGGCGCGGCTGGGGAATCGCCTTCTGTTTTGCCCCGTTTCTTTACTTTTTCGGTTTTCCGTCTTCCGCTTACTACTGGTTTCTGCTCATCATGCAGGGACTGATGATTGCCGTTTACGATTCTCATTTGTTTTTTGCCTCCGCACGGTACGGCGCCGGTCCCACTTCCCGGGTCATGGCGCTGACAGCTATGGTTACCACCCTTTTCTGGTGGTTTCTGACGCCGGAAAGTTTTCTCAAACTGCTTGACAACGGCACTTTGGTCATCACCATTATCCTGCTGCTGTTCGGTTTCACCGTCTGTTACTGGCAGATGATCAAATCCCCGGTTTCCCAGGAACTTGTCAACTACATGATTCCTGCTATTTTATCACTTTCCGGCATGAGTATTGCCACCAAAGAAATCGCCTCGTTCGGCGCCACCGTTTGGAGCGGCATCACCTATTATCTCACTATTGCTACTTTTGTCAGCGGCAGCGCCAACGCCTGGTGGTATGTAAAAAGTGTCAAACCGGGATTTTCCGGCTTTTTAAAACAAGTTTTTTCGCCGCATATGATCAAGGTCGGTTTTTATGTGATCAGTTTCAGCGCCGCTCTGATTACAGCCAAAAATCTGGCTTTGAGAATCGCCCCCAACCCCGGTTATGTCATTGCCCTGTTGCTGACAGCGCCGATTTTTGTTTTCGGTTTGAATAAATATAACAAAATCCCCGATGATATCTCAGTCAAAGAAGGCTTTTTGATGATTGCTTTTCTGGCCGCCCTGATGATTCTGGTCACCGGCAATTTCGGCGTCAGCGATTGACAAAATTTGTTGAAAAAAAATACTTTTCTGCTAAAATAAAAAACATAATAGAAAGTACCGCCATGACTGAAACCAAATCATCTGCTCAAGATATAGAAAATCTGCTGAAACAGGGACTGGAAGCAAAAAACGACCGCGGACAGACGGCTTTGCTGCTTGCCTGCGAAAGTGGAAATTTTGAAAAAGCACGCGAATTGATCAGCAAAGGCGCCAATGTCAACACCCGCGACAACAACGGAAAATCCGCCATTACCATTGCCTGTGAAAGCGGACAAACTGATTTTGTTATCTACCTGCTGTCTAACGGCGCCGAAGCATCGGTCCTGGTCAACTCCACCCTGCTTACCCGGGAGTTTTTGAAGGAACATCCCGAACTGGTCAAGTTTATGACCGGCGGCGACCACAGCGCCGAAACATTTTCCGCCGCACCGGCTTTTCTTTTTTCTTCGCAGGCGGCAGATTTCAAAGCCGTCAGCGAATATCTCGCCAACGGCGGCAATGCTGACGCCATCAATGCTGCCGGACAAACCGCCCTGATGCTGACGGCGGCAAACGACGACGCCAAATGCGTCGAATTGCTGATCGGCAACGGCGCAAACGTAAACCTCCGGGACAACGCCGGCCGCACCGCCTTAATGTACGCCATGCAAAAAGGCTGTGACAAAGCCGGCGAACTGCTGCTTAAAAACAAGGCCAACCCCAATCTGCAGGACAAAGAAGGGAAAACGGCTCTGATGTTTGCAGCAGAACAGGGAAAACTGACTTCAACAGAAATGCTGGTCAAATATGAAGCAGACCTTACCCTGACCGATAAAAACGGGCAAAACGCATTAATGATCGCTGCTGCCGAAGGACAAACCGACATTGTTCGTTTTCTGGCAGAAGACTGCCGGGAAGAAAAGGCAAAAGACGTCGCAAACCGGCAACAAGACACTCCCGGCAATAACAAACCGCATCCCGCATATGCCGTCAAAAAAGCCGTTGACCTCAACGCCCGCGACAACGACGGCAATACCGCCCTGATGCTCGCCGCCCGCAACGGACATGCGGAAACGTTTCAAATTCTCGCCCGGCAAAAATCCGTCGATTTTACCTTAACGAACCGTGCCGGACAAAACATCGTCGACATTATCGAAGCAAGCAACGATAATCGTCTGAAAAAACTGCTGGAAGAAAACGAAGCAATCAAACGTCAGATGACGGAGAAAAAACAAGCCACCGTCCTTAAAGTCGAACAGCACTTATGCAAAATCCGCCAAAATCTGGGAATCCAAAAAAATCAACCGGATTGCCCTGCAGAAGAAAACCGGCGGCAACCGGCCGACAACCGTTTGAACTTCCGGACAAACGGCGTCGAATCCGGCGACAGACAAACAACCCGTTAAAAACGTACCGGGCATTCGGCTGCACATTTTTCCGACAAGGCAAAAAATTTACGCACCGGAATCCTGCTCCGTTATAAAAAGAGGCTCATGACTTATTAAACTTTTCATTTTGAGATTTTCAATTGATGTTTTATCAACTAACAGTCATAAAATGCATGAACCGTTTCAACATGTTACAATCTAACCTCTTTAACGGAACAGAATAATCCGTTTTCACGGGTATCCACGGTAAACCGGAGGGTCCAAAACAGCCGCCGGCCTTACGGCCTGACTATAATCAAAGACATGAGGCGGCATTGTCCCGGCGCTAAAGCATTCGGCCCCGGGAAAACCCTGGATTTTCCGTCAGGCGTGCAACCCGGCTGACGCAAGAGGCGTTAACTGTTCCGAACCGAGTTCACGCTGTCCAAAGGCTGCGTAAGTCCAACCGGAATAATACATCTTGCATCCGCCTGCCGGCGCAGACCTTTGACGCATAAAACAAACGGGGAAATTTTTCAATTCCCCCGTTTGCCGCAATTCCCGGTTTACAGTATCTCGCGTTTGCCGGTATGATCGGCCGGCGACAAAACGCCTTCCTCCTCCATCCGCTCAATCAGCACCGCGGCACGGTTGTAACCGATCCTCAGGCGCCGCTGCACATAGCTGATGGATGTTTTTTTATCGTTGCGGACAATCGCCACCGCCTGATTGTAAAGGTCGTCGTCGCCGCC
The DNA here is from genome assembly GCA_902489795.1 of uncultured Azospirillum sp. Classification (GTDB taxonomy): domain Bacteria; phylum Pseudomonadota; class Alphaproteobacteria; order RF32; family CAG-239; genus JAFUYI01. Next base: position 24,091 of record CABUBU010000010.1, on the reverse strand, counting down.
GGCGCCGCCCATCGCCGTCTTGTCGAAGACCGAACCGCCGTCTTTGACGTTCAATTCGCCTTCGGTCACGCCCTCAACATACTCCGGCTCTTTCTGCGCCTTCAGGAACTCGACGATTTTTTCCACTTCCTGATCCTTGACGAACGAACCGTGTACGCGGATCGGACGCTGACCGGCCGGCATATAGAGCATGTCGCCCATGCCGAGCAGCTGCTCCGCCCCCTGTTCGCCGAGAATGGTGCGGCTGTCGATCTTGGAAGTGACCTGAAAACTGATGCGGGTCGGGAAGTTGGCTTTGATTACGCCGGTAATGACATCAACCGACGGTCTTTGCGTCGACAAAATCAGGTGAATGCCGGCCGCGCGCGCCATCTGCGCCAAGCGCTGGATCGCCGCTTCCACTTCCTTGCCGGCCACCAGCATCAGATCGGCCATTTCGTCGACCACAACCACAATATACGGCAGCGGAGTCAGATCCAGTTCCTGCTCTTCAAAAAGCGGCGCCCCGGTATCGGGATCAAAACCGGTTTGCACCGTGCGCACGCAGCGCTCGCCGCTGACCCGCAGTTCCGCAAGCTTTTTGTTGTAACCGGAAATGTTGCGGACATTGAGCTGAGCCATCGCCCGGTAACGGTCTTCCATTTCCTTGACCGCCCATTTCAAACCGAGAACTGCTTTGGCCGGATCGGTAATCACCGGTGTCAGCAGATGCGGAATGCCGTTGTAAACCGAAAATTCCAACATTTTCGGGTCAATCATGATCAGTTTGCATTCGTCCGGCCGCATCCGGTACAGAAGCGACAGGATCATCGAATTCATCCCCACCGATTTGCCCGAACCGGTAGTTCCGGCTACCAGCAGATGCGGCATTTTGGCCAGGTCGGCATAAACGTTTTCGCCGCCGATATCCTTGCCCAAAACCACGTTAAGGGCATTTTTGCTGTCCTGAAAACCTTCGCCCTCGAACAATTCGCGCAGCCAGACGATCTCGCGGGTAGTGTTCGGCAGTTCGATGCCGATGGTGTTGGAACCGGAAACCACCGCAATCCGCACCGAAACCGCGGACATCGAACGGGCAATGTCGTCGGCCAGGCCGATCACCCGCGCGGTTTTGGTACCGGGCGCCGGTTCCAGTTCATAAAGGGTAACCACCGGACCGGGACGGATCTTGACGATTTTACCGTTGATGCCGAATTCCTGCAAAACGTTCTCCAGATCCTGGGCGATTTTCTGCAAATCCTTTTCGCTCATCGCGGTACCGGCGGATTTAACTTTCGGCGCCGTCAGCAGAGAAACGTCGGGATAGCGGTAACCGTCATCGCTTTTTGCGCTTTTTCCCGCCGTTTTAACCGCCTGAACCTTTACCGCGGCGGCCTTTTCAACCGGCGCGCCAGCCGTCGGGGAAGCATCTTCCTTTTCATCCCTGACCTTCGGCTCCCGTCTTTCCTTTTTCGCTCTGCCTGCCGGTTTCGCGGCTTTCGGCGCCGGCATCATTTTTTTGATCAAAGGCGGCAAAGCGGCCAGCATCCGGCCGGTCAGACGGATCCCACGCCAAATCAGAGTCGCCGCATTTTTAATTCCCCGCCGCCATTGTCCGGCGGTAACGTCCACCGTATAGCTGAAAGCTGCCAGCATAATCAACGACGCGACGGCAGCAACGGTTTCCCGGCGGAAAGGAAATTCAGGCACGACCGCAAACAAACGGATATTGAGCATCCGTCCGATCACGCCGCCCAAAGGCATCGCGAAACGGATAAAGTCAAAACACATCATGGCCGCCGCAATTCCCAGCAGCCAGACGATAACATGCAGCCAGAACAGTCTGATGTCTTCAAGCAGGCAAAGACGATACCCCCATACCATCACCGGAATGACGAACAACGGCACGGCCAGCCCCGAAAAGGTAAGAATCACGGCCGCCGCGCTGGCGCCCGGATAGCCGAACAGATTGCGGATATTGTCGGCTGCCAGGTTAAAGGAACTGTCTGCCGGAGAATAAAAGCACACGGCCGCCAGCAACAGCCAACCGGCGGTAATCAGCAGCAGCCCGTATACCCGCCGGCTGAATTTATTCAACAGGGTTTTCTTTTTTTCCTTCTTTTTTTTAGCCATAGCGATACTTACGCCTTCCCAAACGTCAGTGCTGGCAGAAGCGGCCGTCGGCCATTTTGATCATGATGGAACGCTTGATATCATTGATCACCGCTTTTTTCCTTTCCGCTTCATAAGGTTCCGAATGTCCGTCCCACACCGTCCCCGGCCAGTCCGGATCACCGTCGAAACGGGCGATGACATGAACATGCAGCTGCGGCGTTTTGTTGCCGATCATTGCCACGTTGGTCTGCGCCGGTTTGAACAGTTCGCTCATCACCTCTTCGCAAAGGGCGATTTCCCGCATCAATTGCAACCGTTCCTCCATGGTCAGAAAAGTCATGTTTTTAACCTTTTCCCGCCGCGGAACGAGAAAAATCCACGGATAATGACGGTTGTCTTCAAACAACACCCGGCACAGTTTCATGTCAACGACAAAATCCTTGGCAGCCAACCCCGGCACTAATTCAAACATAGTCATTTCTCCATATTTTTTGAGCAAATCCTTTTGCCCGGGATTATAGTCGGTTAAACCTTTATCTTAAGTTAACAAACCGTTTTTAAACTTGACTTTTTTCGCTTTATACGTTTAAAACTCGAAAAGACAACAACAAAAGAAAGGCTTTTTTATGAAAAACGCTTTTGTTTTTCCCGGACAGGGTTCCCAGTTCGTCGGAATGGGAAAAGACCTGGCCGAAAACTTTGCTTCCGCACGGGAAGTTTTTCAGGAAGTTGACAATACGCTTAACCAAAATCTGTTTGCGCTGATGACCGGCGGTCCCGAACACGAGCTGACGCTCACCGCCAATACCCAGCCGGCTCTGATGGCCGTCTCGATGGCTGTCGTCCGCGTTCTCGAAAAAGAATTCGGCATTGTCCTGAAAGACAAGGCGGCATTTGTTGCCGGCCATTCGCTCGGCGAATATTCCGCCGCCTGCGCCGCGGGCGTGTTCTCGCTTGCCGACACCGCGCGGTTGCTCCGCGCCAGAGGCGACGCCATGCAGAAGGCGGTTCCCTTCGGCATCGGCGGCATGGCTGCGGTTATCGGCGTTTCTTTCAAGGACATCAACGCATTGGTTGAAGCCTGCTGCGACGAAAACGCCCTTTGCGTTGCCGCCAACGACAACTCCGACGGACAGGTGGTTCTTTCCGGCCACATGGCAGCCATCGACAAAGCGGTCGAAATTGCGCCCGAATTCGGCGCCAAACGCTGCATCAAACTGCCTGTTTCCGCGCCTTTCCACAGCCCTCTGATGCAGCCGGCGGCGGAAACCATGGCCCGCGTGCTGATGGAAGTGGAAGCCCGTCCGGCCGAAATTCCGCTGATTTCAAACGTTCTGGCAGAACCCGTCAGCGACGAAAAGGAAATTATCAAACGTCTGGTCGAACAGATCACCGGCACCGTACGCTGGAGAGAAACCATGAATTATTTAAACGACCGGTCGGTCACCGACGTTTATGAACTGGGCGCCGGCAAAGTCCTTTCCGGCCTCTTCAAAAGAAGTTTCAAGGAAATTCATGCCGCTTCCGTATGCACGCCGGCGGACATTGAAGAACTGGCCAAAAACCTGTAACAACACAACCCTCATTAAAAAGGAAACACGATATGTTTGAGATTAAAGACAAAGTTGCTCTGATTACCGGCGCCAGCGGCGGCCTCGGCGACAAAATCGCCCGCACCCTGCATGCCCAGGGCGCAACCCTCGCCTTAACCGACCGCAGCGCGGAAAGAATGGAAAAACTGAAGGAAGAACTCGGCGGCAACGTTGAGTGTTTCGTTGCCGACCTCGGCGATTCCGAAGCCATCAACCAGCTGGTCAAAGACGTGGAAGCCAAATTCGGCCGCATCGACATTCTGGTCAACAACGCCGGCCTCACCCGCGACAACCTTTTCATCCGCATGAGCGACGAAGACTGGCAGCTGGTCTTGGACGTTAACCTCACCGCCGGTTTCAAACTGGCCAAAGCCGCCGTTCGCGGCATGATGAAGCGCCGTTTCGGCCGCATCATCGGCATTGCTTCCGTCGTCGGCGTTACCGGCAATGCCGGCCAGGCCAACTATTCCGCTTCCAAAGCCGGCATGATCGCCATGAACAAATGCCTGGCTCAGGAAGTCGGTTCCCGCGGCATCACCGTCAACTCGATCGCACCGGGCTTTATCAGAACCCCGATGACCGACGTTCTGCCCGACGATGTCAAAGCCGCCCTGCTGGCCAAAATTCCGGAAGCCAAACTCGGCGAAGCTCAGGATATTGCCAACGTGGTTGCTTTCCTGGCCTCTGACGAAGCTCAGTACATCACCGGTCAGACCATCAACATCAACGGCGGTATGGCCATGATTTAGTCGCAAAAGCGATAACAACGGTAAAAAAAACCTTGTGTTTATACGCAGGGTTTTTTTATTGTTTTAAATAGTACAAAAAAAATTATATTTTACCTTTTGTTTTTTCTAAAAAAAACACCGCAAACGAAAATACTAAAAAGCCTGCGCCTGCAAACACCGCAAACAGATGCTTCTTTTTAACATATTTTCATAAACTTCCGCTGGCTGACGCAAGTGGTATTAGCTGTTCCGAACGACATTCGCCCAGCCCAAAGGCGGGGCAATGCCTAAATCTACCTGCTCATGCAGATAGTGTTACGCTCAAATCATAAATCCGCTCCGCAAATTTGGATAACAAAATTTTTCCCTGCAAAATATAACGCACAACATAAGGCAAAATATACATTGGGGTATTTCAACAGAGGATTGACCGGAGGTTCTTTCTTGGCATTTTTACCGGGCATGGACACCATGAAAATAAAAAGTGCTATGTAGACATAAAAAATAATATCAGAAAACACAGGAAAACAGTTCGGTACCGTTTTGTCCGCCCATGGAATAAGCGACGCATAAAAAGCGGTAACGACCAACGTCACCCAAAAACCCTGCATGTGCAAATCTCTGCATCTTTTTTCAAATGAGCTTAACATAACATAAAAATGTCCAAACCAACCGATAAATCTAAAAGAATCTGACGGCAGCGACATTAATTCAAAACATATAAAACCTGCAAAATTTAATATGGAACATGCAAAACCGGCAACAGCAAATCCATACAAAAATTCAAAACGGGAAAAACAACCTTTGAACGAAAAAAATTTTTTAAATTCTGCCAACTCGGCCAGTATTTCTTTCGTCTTTTTCATCTTTTCCCCTTAGCCATATGTTTTATCAAAACCGCATCTTACTTTCTGCATTTTTTCTTAAAAAATGCCACAATCGGAGATATAAGAAAGCCGGTCACTGCAAAAATTCCAAGCGTAAGAACAGATTTTCCAAACAACTCTTGTTCATAACCAAAAATGACATGTGTACAAACCAAAAGAAGAAACATCACCGCTATAAAATAAGGCACCCAACCAAAACTACACAAATAATAGGACAATGTTTCGTGCTTATTCAAAATATAGTCTATAAACTTAAATTTTACGTTAAAAAAGAGCAGTATACCCGATATGACGAAAACGATAAAAAGAATATCGGATATTACGGAAAAACCCAAAAGGGAAAAGGGTGTCGCCAACACCATATATACCCCGCCTAAAATCAATGCTTCTTTTGAACATATTTTCATTATAAAAACTCCATTTATCTCTATAAACTTCCACTTGCTAATGCAAGTGGTATTAACCGTTCTGAACGACATTCGCCCGACCCAAAAACTACGCAAGTCTGACGACGGAACTGGAATATCTACATCTACCTACTTACGTAGCTAGTGTTATGTTTGAACCATAAAATTACTTTTTATTTTTACAACTTTCGTTGTAAGCCGCAATCCCATGCGCTATTGTTGCTCCTGCTAAATTACCGTTATTATAATATTTGATATAAGAACCTATTCCAGGAATTCTTTGTAACCAATAATCTCCTATAAAATTTCCTGTCGTTATGGGTTTAGAAACCTTTGCATCTTTCCTAATCTTCATAAAATTATTAAAAATTCCTTTTGGTGTACAATCCTCATTATAACGTGATTCTATCATTTTTTGATTAATATCTGGTTGATTATCAATTTTATTGATAATATTATTCATCATTATTTGATTTTGCCCATTATTTTGAATACTTGCATCCGGAACAGGGGTAAATTGTCTGTTTTCGATGTTGTTTTCTATATTTGATCTGCCGAAACCGTAATTATCGGCGGAATCTCCCCAAAAGCTTGTGCCAAGCCGCGGATAATCAATTCCCCGCTGATTGTAGTTTTCGAAAAGCTCCTGCTCTCTTTCTTTTCTCGCCGTTTGATACAACAATTCGTCACGGAGGCTGAAACCGCTGTGATCAACACCATAGCCGTCCGTTTGATTGTCTTGATTGAAATATCCCAACCGAGACTGATATCGCGGATACATATCCATATATTTTTCTCCTTTTAATTGTTAATATACATATAATGTATCACATTTTTACACAAAATGCAACTATTGTTTGTTTAATTGTGTAAAAAGCATCATATCTGCCAAATCATTAACAATTATAAACATCAGTCAGCACATCCGCTGCCGTAAAAAAACATGCCCCGAACTCAAAATCGGGACATGTTTCACAATTAAATATTTTTATCTTCCGACCGGCAAAACCGAGCCAGAGGACATTCGGCACATTTCGGTTTCTGCGCCTTGCAGACATAGCGGCCGAACAACACCAGCCAGTGGTTGGCATACATCAGATATTTTTCCGGCAGCGCCCTGAGCAGGTCTTTTTCCACCGCTTCGACGGTTTTGCCCCGGCTGAAATCGAGCCGGTGGGCAATGCGGAAAACATGGGTGTCGACCGCCATCGTCGGCTTGCCGAACCATACGTTGCGCAAAACGTTGGCCGTTTTGTGGCCGACGCCGGGCAGACTTTCCAGCTTTTCCTGCTCTTCCGGCACCTCACCGTTATAATCGCGGACAAGGATTTCGCTCATTGCAATCACGTTTTTGGCCTTGTTGTTGTAAAGCCCGATGGTTTTAATGTATTCTTTCAGCTTTTCCACCCCGAGCGCGACCATTTTGGCCGGCGTGTCGGCCACCTTAAACAGCTCTTTGGTCGCCTTGTTAACGCCTTTGTCAGTGCTTTGCGCCGACAATACGATCGCCACCAGCAGCGTGAAGGCGTTGGAATATTCCAACTCGCTCTTCGGCGCCGGATCGTTGGCCGAAAGAATATCGAATATTTCCAGAATTTCCTTTTGCGGTCTCATGCTTTCACCCCTCCGGCACCCGCCGCTTTCGGCGCGGTTTCGTCAAGCGGCCAGCGCGGCCGCGGTTTGAAGTCCAGCCCGTCGCTCAGCCCTTTGGCAAAGCGTTCCAGTCCCGCCCAGGCGATCATCGCCCCGTTGTCGGTGCACCATTTGAGCGGCGGCGCGGCAAAAAGCAGCCCTTTTTCTTCCGCCAGTTTTTCCAGCCGGCGGCGCAGATAACCGTTGGCCGCCACCCCGCCGGCAGCCACCAGATGTTTCCCCGCCGGATATTTCTGTCTGAAAATGTCGGCGGCTTTAGCCAGCTTTTCCGTCAGACACTCGGCCGCCGTCTTCTGAAAACAGGCGCAGATATCGGCGGTGTCCTTTTTCGACAGGATCACATGTTCGATATTGCCGCTTTCGTCATAGGATTCGATGATTTTACGCACCGCGGTTTTCAACCCCGAAAAAGACAGATTGCAGTCGTTCGAGTTTTTCAGCGGGTGCGGCAGCACAAAGCGGTTTTCATCGCCTATTTCCGCCATTTTTTCAATCATCGGTCCACCCGGATACCCCAGCCCAAGCATTTTTGCCACCTTGTCGAAAGCTTCGCCGGCAGCGTCGTCAATGGTGGTTCCCAGTCGTTCGTAGTCACCGACGCCTTTAACCGCCAGAATCTGGCAGTGTCCGCCGGAAACAAGCAGCAGCAGATACGGATATTCAACCTCGTTGGTCAGCCGCGAAACCAGCGCATGCCCTTCCAGATGGTTGACCGCCACAAACGGTTTGTCGAGGGCAAAGGCCAGCGCTTTGGCGGCCATTACGCCGACTACCACACCGCCGATCAGCCCCGGCCCCGAGGTGGCGGCAATCGCGTCAACCTCTTCCGGCCTGATGCCGGCTTTGTGAAAAGTATGCTCAATCACATCGTCGATATGGTCGAGATGCGAGCGGGCGGCAATTTCCGGTACCACACCGCCGTAAATTTTATGTTCTTCCTGCGAAAGCACCGTTTCAGCAAGAATTTCCCTTTTTTCGTTCACCAGCGCCGCGGCGGTTTCGTCGCAGCTGCTTTCAATTCCCAAAACAATCATTATTTTATCTTTGACAAATTTTTAACCTTTGGCCGCTACTATATACCAATAAAGGGAATATTACAAAGGAAAAACAAGCAATGGGAAAAGATAAATCCGCCGCCGCGGACAAAAAGGAACAGGCTTTGCCGGCAAAAACGGAAAAAAACGCCGCCGTCGAAACTCCCGCCGCCCCGGCCAAGAAAAGCCGCGCAGCCGGCATATTGCGCCTTGCCGCCGCCGTTCTGCTCATTCTCGCCGCTTCAGCAGCCGCCCTGCTTTATTACCAGAAGTTCGGACTGCCGACAGCCGGCAGCAACACCGAAACGACTGCGCCAACCGCTTTGAGCAGCCGTTCCGCCGTCCATTACACGGAACCCGCCCCCGTCGCCGTGGCTTTGTCCGCACCGGCGCCCGCTGCCGAACAGCCGAGGGAAAAAATAACCGAAATCAAATACGTTATTCCCGAAAGCATTACCAACGCCATCAACGGTTTGCATGACAAAGTCGGCAAAATGGAAACGCTGACTGCCCAGTACATGAACATCAAAGCCGACTCTTCGGCCGTTATCAGCCTCGGCGAACGGCTCGACGAACTTGAAAAAAGAACCCGCAGACTGTCACGGATTTCAAACGACGGCGCTCTTGTTCTTACCGCTGCGCTGATGATCCGCGAAAACGCCGCCGCCGGACAGCCGGTACGCTTTGAAGCGGAAATGTTAAAACAGCTTGCTGCCGGTCAGCCGGAGATAGACACCGCAGTCAATTACATTTACAATAATTCCTCCCATCAGTATCCGTCAAACAAAAATCTGACCGAAAGCTTCAACCGCATCAGCGGCCGCATCGTTTACGACCTTAAACATCAGGGCAGTTGGAAAGACCGCCTGCTGCGCAAAATCAACGAGTATATTCACATTTCCTCCCCTGCCGACAACAGCCGCGAAAACGCGGAAATAAAGGCGCTGGAAGAACTCAAAGGCTATGTTGACGAAGGACAGTTCGCGATCGCGGTCGAACTTCTTTCCCGTTCGGAAAACGAAACCCTGCTGGCCGACGAAGCATTGAACAAATGGTTTGCGATTACCGATTCAAAATTGAAATTTAACCGCGCCTTGTCGGAAATTTCAGCTTACTCGCTGGCCTTAATGAAAACCGAGGGATTAAAGAATGCCGCTCTCCCCTGAACAAATCATGGAATGCTGGCAGCGGGAATATGAAAAAGCACCGGCAACGCTTGCCCGTATGAGCGAAATCAACACGCTGGCCGCCGCCTTCAACGCCAACGTCGATTCCGTCGTCAAAATTTCCGGCGCCGAACTGCAAAGGCGGATCATCCATGCCGGCATGACGCTTGCCGAACTGAAAAACGACGCCGACCGGAGCATCTGCCAGCCCGAAGACGTTCTCCGCGGCATTTTCCGCTGCTTTACTCTGGGCATTGCCGAAGAGTGGATTGCACAAGACAAAGAAATTTACCGCTGGATGAAAAAAGAGCTCGGCACCGAAAAATTGCAAATGGGCGCTCAGGCCGGCATCATCGCTAACACAATGTCGCTGACCGGCATCGGCAAAGTCATCACCCACGTCGGCGCCCTGCCCAAACTTCAGGCACGGCAATTTTTCAAACGCGACAACCTGCTTTCCTTTGATCAAAACGGCACGCTCAAACCGGCTTATACCGTCAACCGACCGAACGAGGAAGCCTCTATTCACTGGATTATCGAATTTGACAGGGACGACCGTCTGGAACTGGAAGGACAAACTTTCATCTGCCCGAAATCCAACCGTTTCATCGCCACCTACGACCCGGTGCTGTTTAACTTGCTCATTGACCCGTATTTTGTCGACTACACCTGCCGCGAAAACGCCGACTACATCATTCTTTCCGGCTATCAGGCCTTAAGCGAAAGCAACCGCGGAACAGAACTGGTGAAAAAAACAATTCCCATCATTGAAAAATGGCGACAAAAAAAGCCACGGCCACTGATCCATCTGGAAATAGCTTCCACACAAGACGCCGCCGTCCGCGAAGCCGTCGCTCGGCAGATTATGCCGCTGGTCGATTCCGCCGGTTTCAACGAACGGGAAGCGCTCGACCTGCTTAACGTTCTCGGCTGCGAAGAAACCGCTGCAAAATGCCATAACATGCCGCGACCGGCCGAAATGTTCGAAGCGCTCGCGGCAATCAAAAGGGAAACCGGTTGTCCGCGTTTGCAGCTGCATATGTTCGGTTTGTACATAACAATGCAAAATCCGGATTTTCCGGTGTCCCCGGAAGCCAACCGCCGCGGCATGGTGCTGGCGGCTACCGCCGCCGCCTCCAAGGCTCTGCTCGGACAACTGGCGGATTACAAAGACTTTACCGCGGCCGCCGGCCTCCCCATCAGCGCCTGCGGCATAAACGGCCTGAAAGAACTGGCGGAAACACTCGGCAATTCTGAATTTGTCTACAATGGGATCGGAAAATACTGCGGCTTTGACATCATCGCGGTGCCGGCCGTCATCATCGACCGCCCGAAAACGCTGGTCGGCATGGGCGACACCATTTCTGCCTTTTCTCTGCTCGGCGCCCGCTGACATTAAACCGATCAGGATTTGCTTTCACTCTCTCCAGCCGGTTCGCTCAGCCACAGGGCATTTTTAAGTTTGCTTTGCAAAAATTCCAGATGTTCGGCTTCTTCTTCCGGCGTAACCGCAAAAACTCTCAACGGCCGCACCTTTCGTTCGGCGGCAAAAACCATGCCGGCATCCGCCACCGGCTTGTTTTCCTCTTCCGGTTTGAGCAGCATGCTCGGCTCAGCGCCGCCCAGCAGCTCAAGGTAAACGTCGGCCAGCAGTTCGGCATCAAGCAGCGCTCCGTGTTTGGTGCGGTGGCTGTTGTCGATGTTAAACCTTTTGCACAACGCATCGAGGTTGTTCTTGGCACCTGGAAACTTTTTCCGTGCGATTTCCAGCGTATCGACCACCCGATCCCACTCATATTCCGCGCGACCGAGCTTTTTCAATTCAAAATTAATAAACTTGATGTCAAACGAAGCGTTGTGCGCCACCAGAACGCCGTCCTCTCCGACAAACTCGACAAACGCCGCCGCCACTTCGGCAAACACCGGATAATCTTTCAGAAATTCTTCCGTCAGCCCGTGCACGGCAACCACTTCTTCCGGCACGCTGCGTTCCGGGTTGATATACTGATGATAAGTACGCCCGGTCGGGATGTGGTTAATCAGCTCAACCGCGCCGATTTCCACCAGCCGGTCGCCGTTTTCGGGCGACAGGCCGGTTGTTTCCGTATCAAACACAATCTCGCGCAAAACCGTCTTCATTTCAGTCTTTCTCCAGTTCGTTCAAAAGAGTAATCACTTCAAGCTTCAGCAAGTTTTTCGGCTTGTCGGTGTCAATTACCGCATCGGCCATCTGCTTTTTCTTTTCGTTGCTCATCTGCACGTTGTTGATCTTGTCAAAGTCTTCGCCGGCAACACGGTCGCGTTCCATCACGCGCCGTTTCTGTATTTCGTAATCGACGTCGGCCACCACCACCCTGTCGCAGTAGATTTCCCAGCCCATTTCGAAAAGCAGCGCCACGTCAAGAAAAAACAGGTCGTCGCGGCGGCTGTTGCGGCGGATGACGGATTTAAGATATCGGCGCAGAAACGGATGCGTCATCTCTTCCAGCGTTTTCAACCGGGTGCGGTCGTTGAACACGATGTTGCGCAGCTTGCGCTTGTCTACTGTCCAGCCTTCGACCGTTCCCGGAAACACTTCGCGGATGCGGCTGATAAATTCTTTGTTAAAATATAAGCGCCGGACCCAGGCATCCACATCAAAAACGGTATACCCTTCTTTTCTTATCATGCGGGCGATGGTGGTTTTGCCGCAGCCGATCGAACCGGTGATTGCAATCAATCTCATTTTCTTAAAAAACCTGAACTTATTAACAGCCCCTGTGTATAAACGGGGTCTTCCCGTTAGTTATACTAATTAATCCCGGCAATTCAAATTTAATAAAGCAAGATACTAACAGGTTGATAACTTTTATCAACGTATTTTAAAACTTTGGATAATGCGATTTATTAACAAATTGTAAATTTTTTTGTTTACAAGCCTGACTCGCGGCGGTTAAAGAAGTTAATGATCAATTAAAATTCCGTTAACAAATTTATTAACAAAAAATTAAAAATCGGATAAACCTGTTAATAAAATTTAATCCACGGATTGCCTCGGGATATACAATCTACAAAAACTTTTTTAAAAATAATATGATAGGGCGAACCGGGTGTTGAAAACTTTCCCATCAACAATTATTTGACAAATGGCACTTTATGAATTATACAAACAGGTGTCTTTCGTGCCGTCCGGGCACAGAATTTCTCAACATGAAGACAATTTTAATTTCCAACCATATCACGGACACCCATGCATTTAAACGATTTAAAACAAAAATCCCCGAAGGATTTACTAACCGAAGCGGAAGCGCTCGGTATTGAAGACGCTTCTTCCATGCGCAAACAAGATTTGATGTTTGCCATTTTGAAAAAAGTCGCTTCCGACGACAACATCATTTACGGCGAAGGAACCATAGAAGTTCTGCAGGACGGTTTCGGCTTCCTGCGTTCGGCTCAGTCAAACTATCTGGCCGGTCCCGACGACATTTACGTTTCGCCGGCTCAGGTCAAGAGATTCGGACTGCGCACCGGTGATACCATTGAAGGCGAAATCCGCGCGCCGAAAGACAACGAACGTTATTTTGCCCTGACCAAAATCAACCGTATCAATTTTGACGACCCCGAAAAATCCAAACTGAGAATCAATTTTGACAACCTGACCCCGCTTTACCCGACCCAGAAACTCGATTTCGACGTCATTTGCGGCGACAAGGACTATACTACCCGCATCATCGACCTGGTCGCGCCGCAGGGTAAAGGACAGCGCGGTCTGATCGTGGCGCCGCCGCGTACCGGCAAAACCGTAATGCTGCAAAACATTGCTCATGCCATTTCCACCAACCATCCGGAAGTCTACCTGATGGTGCTGCTGATCGACGAGCGGCCGGAAGAAGTGACCGACATGACCAGATCGGTCAAGGGAGAAGTCATTTCCTCCACTTTTGACGAACCGGCCACCCGCCATGTTCAGGTAGCGGAAATGGTGATTGAAAAAGCCAAGCGCCTGGTCGAAAACAAAAAAGACGTGGTTATCCTGCTCGATTCGATTACCCGCCTCGGCCGCGCCTACAATACGGTCGTTCCTTCTTCCGGTAAAGTGCTGACCGGCGGCGTTGACGCCAATGCACTTCAGCGCCCGAAGCGTATCTTGGGCGCCGCCCGCAATGTTGAGGAAGGCGGTTCACTGACCATTATCGCTACCGCACTGATCGATACCGGTTCGCGCATGGACGAGGTTATTTTTGAGGAATTCAAAGGCACCGGCAACTCGGAAATCATTCTTGACCGCAAGCTGACCGACAAACGCCTGTTCCCGACCATTGACATCACCCGTTCCGGCACCCGCAAGGAAGAACTGCTGGTCGACAAGGCGACGCTGACCAAAATGTGGGTTCTGCGCCGCGTGCTGATGCAGATGGGGATGACCGACGGCATGGAGTTCCTGCTCGACAAGCTCAAACAGAGCAAAGACAATCAGGATTTTTTCAACAACATGAATTCTTAAAAAAAATCCTGAAAAACGAAAAACCCCGGACGATTGGCCGGGGTTTTTCGGCATTAACGCCCTTACGGAGGGGAATATCCGTTCCTAAAATCTCAGGCGGTGCCGGGAGCTTGGGTCTGTCCGGCTTTTCAATGCCGGGGATTTTTATGTCCAGAAAATCTCCGGAACTTTTTTGCTGATCAAAATTTCTGAGGGGGATAGTTAAGTTCCGGCGGAGTTTTTTCGTGAATTTCGGTTTAGTCTGCCGACCGGTGGCTTGTTCGGAGATTTTATTGACAAAATTTCGCAAAAGCTTATAATCGGTATAAATTTAATTTTGCTGTATATTATTAATCTTAAATCTTTTGTCTTATGAAAAACGTTTTTATTTGGGCGGTAATGCTGTCCCTGCTGGCTGTTTCGTGCGGATCGGAAAAAGCTGGGAACTCGTTTGACGTAGAAGACGCGGCAGAAGCGCTTTATGTTGTGCAAAACGAAATCAACGGCCTCTCGTCTTTCCCCGGCATCGGTTACCTGATCTATGCCGACGCCGATCATCAGACCCGGGTTGAATGCGATACTGCAAGTGTGCCGCAAACGGGAATCCGGCGGCATGTGTTTTATAAACACAAGTTGCATTTTTCGATCGGAGAAGCAAACGGAACGCCGTTTGTTTTTTTCGGGCAGATTGACGGTCATGGTTCTTATGAGCGGCAAAATGCTTATTTTTGCGGCCTTTTGCGCGAACTTAACGAAGGCTTTCGGCGGTTGGAGAAAAATAACGGCCGGGAGAATTTCAGTCGCAACGGTTTTGTTTTTTCGCTTGAGCGGTCGGAAAACGGAATCCGTCTTTCGGTGAAGCGCTATTCGCCGGACGGCCGGGAAATCGTCGGTGCTTTTACGGAAGAAAGCCGTCTTCGCCGCGATTTGGCCGGGTGCCGGAAATATGCGGCGCTGATGGCAGATTCTCTTGCCGTTTATGAACGACGGGCGGCCGAGCAAAGGACTTTTCTGCGCAATGCCGAACTGTATTCGGAGTATCGGAAAAGACGACGGGAATACAATCGGCAGAGAAAGCTGGTTTTCACTGTTTATGACCGTCGTCCGTATGAAAAAATTAAAAAAATCGTCGACGACAATCCCGAGATTCTGGCAAATGAAGCTCTCTATACGCCGGAAAATCTGGAGCGGGCGCGTGCGGAAGCCGAAACGGCGGAAAAATGCGCGGCTCTTTTCGGACGCCGGCTTGAAAAGGCAAACATTGCGGCCGACAGCATGCGGCTGCGTCTTGCCCGGTCGGGCGAATAAAACGCCCGAAGTTGAAAGTAAAAAAATCCTCCTTTGAACAGGAGGATTTTTTTGGTTTTAAAGAAAACTCGGATTGTTCAATGCCGGTTAAAACGATAGACGGCTGTAAGACTGTCATAACAGGTGCTTGAGCCGTTTCATATGTTGAAAATTAAATTATGAAATATGGTGTTTTATTTGTTATTGTGCAAAAAAATCTCCGCGTTGCTTTTGTGCAGCACGGAGATTTTTCTCATCGCCGGAAATTATTTCAGTTCCAGCTTAAAAGGCTTTTGTAAGCCGTTGACTTTGTAATCGTCAATGACATACTTAACCTTGTTTTGTTCGTTTGCCGTACTTATTTCCGGGTATTTGCGGGCATCGACGCCGAAGATTTCTCCGCTTTCGGTAACGACCACATAATAGGTGTTGCCCTGATAGATTTCCTTGGTAACTGATTTTATTCCCACAAATTCGGTTTTGGCATATTCCGCTTCCATTTTTTCCTCTTTTTTCATTTCACTTTCAACTAAAGCGAGGAGAAAAAACAGGATAAGGAAGAAGATCAGCCAAAACTTTATGCCGTTTCTGCCGCAGTCGTAACTGAAACACAATCCCATTTTTTTTGTTAAAATAGGAATGTACGTATAAACCAAAGTAATGACTGCACCGGTAATTATTATCCACCATGCCTGGTCGAACGGGAACAACATACACAATACGAATATTGAATACGTAATCGTTGCCCATCCGATTTTAACGGGTATACTTTCAATTTCGTATTCGTCCATTGACAACTTGATGTAAGTTATCACGGCAATAATGAAACCGAGAAGCATAACGGATGCGTTTGCGTTGATTAAACTTAATACACCTGCAACCACAACGGAAATGGCAGCAAAACAAATTTCTTTGAATAATATCTTTTCCATACATAAAATAATTTAATTTAACAATTACATGTTAACTCGTTTTTGTCTGTTTTTTCAACAATAAATTTTTCAACCTCTTCCATTGTATAAGAAACGTGTTTTATTCCGAGTGCCTTAACCTGTTCGAGATATTCCGCGCTTTGGTTCATTTCAAAGCCGAGAAAAGCGATGACCGTCATTCCGGCTTTCAACCCGGCGGTCATGCCGGCCAGCGAATCTTCAATTACGACGCAGTCTTTCGGCTCAAAACCCATGCGATGGGCGGCCAGCAGAAACAGGTCAGGTTCCGGTTTGCCGCGTTCGACCATGTCGGCGGTAAATATTTTGTCTTCGCCGAAATAACTGCCGATGCCGACAGACTTTATCTTGGCCAGCGTCTTTTCTTTGATGCCGCCGGTAGCGATGCATTGCCGCAAACCGGTGTTGCTGAAGATGTTTTCAATTCCTTCCGTCAGTTCGATGCCTTCTTTCAGCAGTTCGTAATCTCTGTCCAGCGCTTCTTTCCAGAACGCGTCGTCGGTGACAATGCCGAGCCGGTCGAGTTCTTCCTTTTTGGTTTTGTCGCTTCGGCCGCCGAGGTAACGGTTGGCGGTGGCAAAGTCCCAGTCAAGGCCGAATTTTTCGTTCAGCATCCGGCGGCGGTTTTCCACCCACAGCTTTTCGGTATCGGAAATGACGCCGTCAAAATCCCAGATGATCAGTTTTTTGCTCATGGTTGAATCTCCTTTTAAAAAAATCGAGCCCGTAAGAAAGCCGCTGAGAGCCTTTTCGGACACTTTACGATACAAGTGTTAAGATTAGATAAAAAAACGCCTGACGGGCAAAAAACGGCCTTTTTAAAAACTTGCAAGATTGTCGGTTTGCCGTTATACCATCAATAAAGAACAAAGGAGTTTTTATGAGCGATAACACCGTTTATGCCTTATCCACCGCGGCCGGAAAGTCCGGCGTTGCCGTTTTCCGCGTTTCCGGTCCCGATGCGCTTGCCGCCGTCCGCTGCCTGACCGCGCTTGATGCCGGCGCCGTAGTGCCGCGTCATGCTTATTTTACCTCTCTGCACGATTTGGCGGGCGAAGTGCTGGATCACGCGCTGGTGCTTTATTTCAAGGCTCCCGCTTCCTTCACCGGCGAAGATACGGTGGAAATTCACTCCCACGGATCCCGGGCGGTGATTGCCGCCGTGTTGGAAAACCTCGGCCGGCTGGATGGTTTTCGGTTGGCCGAACCGGGCGAATTTTCCAAACGCGCGTTTTACAACGGCAAAATGGATCTGACCGAAGCCGAAGGCCTGGCGGATCTGATTGACGCGGAAACCCGCGAACAGCAGAAATATGCGCTGCGGCAGATGGAAGGCGGACTGAAAAACCTTTATGACGGCTGGCGGGAAAAGCTGGTGGAAATTCTTGCCTATTTGGAAGCTTATATTGATTTTCCCGATGAGGAACTGCCGTCCGATCTGGTGGATAAGCTGGAGAACACCGTATTTAAAGTGAACGGGGAGATTGCTGCCCACCTCGGCCAAAACAATGCCGGCGAGCGTCTGCGCGAAGGTTTCAGGGTGGTGATTGCGGGCGAACCGAACGCCGGCAAGTCCAGCCTGCTCAACGCGCTTGCCCGGCGCGAGGCGGTCATTGTGTCCGACATTGCCGGCACTACCCGCGACGCAATCGACATTTATATGGATCTCAACGGCTATCCGGTGATCTTTACCGACACCGCCGGTTTACGCGAAACCGACGAGCAGATAGAGAAAAAAGGCATTGAAATCGCCTATGATAAAGCAGCTTCGGCCGATCTGGTGATTGCGTTGACTGACGGACAAAAAATTGACTTTTCTCCTTTTGAAAAACTGAAAACTGTTTGTAAAGACAAGATAATTTATGTTGTCAACAAGGCTGATAAACTGTCTGAAAAACGGTGTTCGGAGCTGGCGAACGCCGGACATATGGTTATTTCTGCCAAAAATCAGTCCGGATTGGAGAATTTACTGGCGGAAATTGGTCGGCGGATTGCCGAAACCTTTACCGCCTCTTCCGGCGCGTTGATTACCCGTCGTCGTTATCGCGAAGTTTTGAACAATGTATTTAAACATTTGGAACGTTTCAGCTTAAACAAACCGGTCGAACTGGCGGCCGAAGATGTCCGTCTGGCCGCGCGCGAAATCGGCAGGATTACGGGACGTATTGAAGTCGACGAGATCCTGGACAAGATTTTCGGCAGTTTCTGCATCGGCAAATAGCCCGGTTCAAATTTTGTAAATGTAAACGTTGTTGAATTTGTAAAAACCTTTGACTTCGATCACTTCCGCCGCTTTTTCGCCGGGAATGTAAAAGCTGTTGGAATAAACGGTCGTTCCCCGCCGGCATTCCTTTTTCAGTTTGGCGCCGAAACGTTCCATCAGCGGCTGCATCAGAAAACAGGCAATAATGTCAAATCCGGCAAAAGAAAAGTCGAACATGTCCTGCCGCAAGATTCTGACGTTTTTGAGTTTGCGGGTACGGAACGAGGCAATTGCCGCGGTAATGCGGTTCCATTCAATGCCGGTGAAGTTATGGTCGGGAAATTTGCCGGCCAGAGCAATCAGCAGCGTGCCGGTGCCGCAGCCGGGATCGAGAACGTTGAGCGCCTGCCGGCTTTGTTTCAGTTCGGCGGAAATTTTTTCGATCATTACCTTTTTCTGCCGTCCGAAACTCGGTACCAGCGGCGGACACTGACGGTACCTACGGCTGATAAACAGCCGGATGATGTTGATCCACACGTAAACAAGCGCCAGCAGTAAAAGCGCATAAAGAAAAATGGCAAACCAGATGATCATGACTTCTCCGTTGTTTGTTTGTGACGGATTTTAAACTTTTTGTGCTAACTATTGGTTAATGCCGCCGTTTTTTGCTTTTTCAGGCAAAAAAAACTTGCTAAAACGACAAAAAAACGCTAAACCGCAAAAAGATGAAAACGAGGCGTAAATGCAGACTGAAAAACACTATAACGTAATTGTCGTCGGCGGCGGCCATGCCGGCTGCGAAGCCTGCGCGGCGGCTGCCCGCATGGGGGCTGATACCCTGCTTGTCACCCACAATGTCAACACTGTCGGCGAAATGTCCTGCAACCCGGCGATCGGTGGTCTTGGCAAAGGCCATCTGGTGCGCGAAATTGATGCGCTTGACGGTCTGATGGGACGCGTGATTGATAAAGCAGGCATTCAGTTCCGCGTGCTCAACATGTCGAAAGGTCCGGCCGTTCGCGGTCCCCGTGCACAGGCCGACCGTGAGCTTTATCGCAAATATATGCTGGAAGCGCTGAAAGAACAAAAGAATCTTGATATTTTGGAGGCCGCGGCGGAAGGGCTCGTTTTTGACGGCAGTCGGGCGGCCGGCGTCATTCTGTCCGACGGCCGGAAAATTTCGGCCGACGCGGTAGTGTTGACCACCGGCACTTTTTTGAACGGCGTCATGTTTACCGGTCATCAGGCTACTGTAGGCGGCCGTGTCGGCGACGTTTCCTGCACCGGCATAACACCGTATTTAAACCAGTGTCAGTTGCGTTTGGGGCGTTTGAAAACCGGCACCCCTGCCCGGCTTGACGGAAAAACGATTAACTGGGATATTCTTGACGTTCAGCACGGCGACGCTTGTCCGCAGCCTTTTTCTTATCTGACGGACAGGATAACCAACCCGCAGATTGACTGCCGCGTTACCCATACCAACCCGGAAACTCATAAGATTATCCGTGACAATTTTAACAAATGCGCGCTTTTTTCCGGGCTGATCAAAGGAGTGGGTCCCCGTTACTGCCCGAGTATTGAAGACAAGCTGGTTAAGTTTGCCGACCGCGACAGCCATCAGATTTTTCTTGAACCGGAAGGTTTGAACACCGACGTTGTTTATCCCAACGGCATTTCCACCTCGCTCCCGGCCGATGTGCAGGAAGCGTTTATCCATACCGTCAGGGGGTTGGAAAATGTCCGTATTATCCGTTATGCCTATGCAATCGAGTATGATTATGTTGACCCTCAGGAACTGGATCATTGTTTGCAGCTGAAAAAGGTGCCGGGCTTGTTCCTTGCCGGACAGATTAACGGTACCACCGGCTATGAAGAAGCCGCTGCCCAGGGACTGCTGGCCGGCGTCAACGCCGCCCTCAAAGCGGAAGGCAAAGGCCGGGAATTTGTTATCGACCGTTCGGAAGCCTATATAGGCGTAATGGTTGACGACCTGATCACCAAGGGCGTTGACGAACCTTACCGGATGTTTACCTCCCGTTCGGAATACCGGTTGTACCTGCGTGCGGACAATGCCGATCTTCGGCTGACAGAAAAAGGTTATCGGGCGGGGATCGTCGGTGAAGAACGCTACCAAAAGTTTGCCGCTAAGCGCAAGCGGATCGCGGAATTGCAAAAAACGGCGGAAGAGCTGACGGTCAAATCTTCCGAGCTGGATGACTTCGGCATAAAAAACAAGAAAGACGGCGTCCGCCGCACCGCTTTCAACTTGATGTCCTACGATGATGTTTCACGTGAAACAATCCTTTCGATCTGGCCGCGGTTGAAAGAATATTCTTCCGATGTGTATGAGGAAGTAGAGATAGAAGCCAAATATTCCGGCTACATTAAACGTCAACTGGCAGACATCGAAGTTTTCAAAAAAGACGAAAAGCTGAAAATTCGCGACGATATAAATTATGCGGAAATCGGCGGTTTGTCGAATGAAATGGTTGCCAAGCTGAGCCGCGTGCGTCCGGCTACCGTCGGCGAAGCTTCGCGCATTTCCGGCGTTACCCCGGCGGCGATCATGGCCATTCTCGGTCATCTGAAAAAGTAGGAGAAAAAAATGGCAGGTTTTCCGACCCGCAGGCAGGCAGAGGAAATATGGGAACAGGGTATCGGATATCGGCTATCCCGCCCCTACCCTTATCCCTTGGAGAAGGAATATCGTTTTCACACTCGCGGTGTAGCTGCCGCAGCGGAAAAAATTGCCGCCCGCATTCCCGGTATGGACGGTGATAAGGCATATGTGCTGGGGCTATTGCACGATTACGGCAAACGTATCAATGAGAGGGAAGAAAACAAATTCCACGGGCAGGAAGGATATGAGCAAATGATGCTTCTCGGGTATCCAGACGTGGCGCAGATTTGCCTGACCCATACCTTTCCAGACAAAAACTTTGACCGCGGGCAATATTCTTTCCCCGACGAATGGATAGAATGGGCGCTCGAAAAGCTTGCCGAAACGGTTTATACCGATTATGATTATCTGATCGCTTTCTGCGACAAGTTGTTTGAAGCCTGCGAGATTGTTTCGATCGAAAAAAGAATTGAGGCGATCGTTGAGCGATACGGTTTAAACGGCAGCCAGCGCGAACTTCTTTATCGGGAGAGTGTAGGCTTGAAAAAATATTTTGATGATAAAACCGGCGAAGACGTATACCGCATTTTGGGAATTGAGGATTAATCGACATGCAGAAATTCAGCTATCATACCCATACAAACGCTTTGGACATTTTTGACGGCCACCATTCGGCGGCGGAAATGATCCACCGGGCGGAAGAGATCGGTTACGAGGAAATCGGCATCTCCAATCATCTGGTCTACCACCCCAACCTGCTGACGACCAGTCCGATGTTTTTCAATGACTTTGACTTGCTGAAAAAAATGATGCAAAAAAACGTTGATGATATTCGTCGGGCGGCGGAAAAAGCGTCTATCCCCGTTTACGTTGGGTTTGAAGTAGATTTTTTTCCTTCCGCCATATGGCGGAACGCCTTTGAAAAACTGACGAAAATCCTCAATGCAGACTATTATGTCGGCTCATTTCATTTTCTGCGCAATGCCGACGAAAGCCGGGTTTACAACATGTATCATTATAAGGAGTCCGGTTCGCCTTTTACGCCGGAGGAACTGGCAGACGCCGTTCGCAACTACTGGCGCAATGTTTGTCTGGCAGCGGAAAGCGGTTATTTCGACTTTATCGCCCATTTGGACGTTTACAAGATTTTTCCCGATTTTGCGCCGCTCGGCACGGACGAAGACAAACGGGCGGCGGTCGAAACCCTGAGCCGACTCCGTCATCCTTATGAACTCAACACCAGCGGCTGGACCAAATGCGGCGAACAGCATCCGTACGGCTGGATGCTCGAAGAGCTGAATAAAAACGGCGTGCCGGTGGTGATAAGCGACGACGCGCACGACGTCGACCACCTTGCCCGTCATTTTGAACGGGCGGAAGAACTGCTCTCTAAAATGAATTATACCAACCGCTGGAGGTTAAAACGCTGATGCAAAACTTCAGTTATCATACTCACACCGTTTTTTCCGATGGGCACAACACGATTGAAGAAATGCTTGACCGGGCCGAAGAACTCGGCTGGCGGGAGATCGGTATCAGCGACCATCTGATTGTGCATAAGAACATAGAACGGAGCCCCTCTTTTCCGCGCTGGATGAACAGTCCCAACAACCATGTTTACCGCACCGATTTTGCCGAAGCGGCGGAAGATTTTGCCCGTCATGCGGAAAACGTCCGCCGGGCTGCCCGCGGCCGCCGGCTGAAAGTAAAAGTCGGCGCCGAAGTCGACTGGTTTGGTTATGACGGCTGGGAAGAAGGATTTGCCGCGTTCCGTAAAGAAGCGGGACTCGACTATTATATTTCCGGCAATCATTTTTTGCAGCCGTCGGAAGGTGAAATTCTGGATATCAAAGATCTTTCCCTGCTTGCCGGATCAGATCGCGAGAAAGCGCTGAAGAATCATTTTTCCGCAATTTGCCGGGCGATTGAAAGCGGCGTGTTTGCTTTTATTGCCCATGTTGACTATATCCGCAAATCCGAATTTTGCCTCGACGAAGATTTTTGGCAGGAAAAAATGAAAGTCGTCGATTGTCTGGAAAAATGCAAAACGGCAACCGAACTGAGCAGCAAAGGGCTGCGCAAACGGGGCGACTTCTATCCGGCCGACAAACTGATCCGCGAAATCGTCCGCCGGCAGATTCCGCTGGTTATCAGCGACGACGCCCACCGAACGGGCGAACTCGGATTTGAGTTTGCCAAAGCCGAAGAATATCTGCGGGAACTCGGCTGCTGCCGCCGCTGGCAATTTTAAGTATTTACCATCTTTGTCTGCGAAATCGTCCGCCGGCGGATTTCGCTGGTTGTCAGCGGCGATGCGCACCGGACAAGCGAACTCGGATTTGAGTTTGCCAAAGCTGAAGAATATCTGCGGGAACTCGGTTGCCGCCGCCGCTGGCAATTTTAAGCTTTTGTCGTCTTTGACAGCGGATTAGGTTTTACCGGCAGCAAATTATGTTGTAGAGTCTTTTTATGGTTCGGGGATCTTCTTATCTTGCTTCGATTATTTGTTCTCAAAATTTTTTTAATGACTGCTTTTTAGGTATATTATTTTAGTCTGCCGGCTAATCCTTTTTGTTTTTTAAACAAGATTTGTCCTGCTGGTTGTCACTTGACCATTTTGTTTCTGGTTATCTGTTAACTGCTTTCCGTTTCGTTTGCGTCTGGGGTTGTTCTGACAACTTTATTTTGACTGTTTTTTGCTTGCGTTTGCCGGTTAACTAACTTTCAGTTTTTGTTTCTGAAGTCGTTTTAGTTTTTGTTTTTTTTATATATTTTACTCCCGCAAACGCTTTTTTTACCGGTACCCATCGCCCCCGATCCGCCGGCGCAAAATGGAACTTATCGGCAGCCCCGCATAAATTTGTCTTAAAGGATGCCATTTTGTTTTTTTTTATCAAGTTTAAGTGAAGATTCTGGTTTTAAATATATCTGTTTGTAAAACAGTGTTTTTTTTATGTAAAAATGTTGTTTTGAAAATTTAAGTGTTCATAACTGCTATTTTTGTATTT